>JAXDHQ010000020.1:0-3932 GCA_034664395.1 Solirubrobacteraceae bacterium
CCGGCCAGCTGCGCCGCCCTGATGCAGGCGCTGGCGGATGCCGGCCTGCCGCCCGGCGTGCTCAATCTGGTGTTCGGGGTGCCGGCGGAGATCTCCGGCTACCTCGTTCCGCACAAGACCATCCGCAAGGTCTCGTTCACCGGCTCGGTGCCGGTCGGCAAGCATCTGGCCGCCATGGCCGGCGCACACATGAAGCGCGTCACCATGGAGCTCGGCGGGCATTCGCCCGCGATCGTTTTCGCAGACGCCGACGTCGATGTGGCGGCGAAAATCCTCAGCGCCAACAAGTATCGCAACGCCGGCCAGATCTGCGTGTCGCCGACCCGCTTCATCGTGCACGATGAGGTCTACGAGCCGTTCGTGGAACGTTTCGTCGCCGCCGCCAAGGCGGTGAAGGTCGGCGACGGCATGACCGCCGGCGTCACCATGGGGCCGCTCGCGACCGCACGCCGGGTGGAGGCGATGGAAGGCTTCATCGCCGATGCCGTGGCCAGGGGCGCCAAGCTGCGCACCGGCGGACGCCGGATCGGCAATACCGGCTACTTCTTCGAGCCCACCGTGCTCACCGACGTCCCCGACGACGCGCGCCTGCTCAAGGAGGAGATCTTCGGCCCCGTCGCTCCGGTGAAGGCGTTCGCCTCCGACGACGAGGCGATCGCCGCGGCCAACGACACTGAGTTCGGCCTCGTGGCCTACGCGTTCACGCGCGACCTCGCGCGTGCGTACAGGGTCATCGACCGCCTGGAGACCGGGATGGTCGGCCTCAACCAGGGCATCGTGTCGAACGCCGGCGCGCCGTTCGGCGGCATCAAGCACTCGGGCTTCGGCCGCGAGGGCGGCCCCGAGGGCATCGAGGAGTACCTCGAGCACAAGTACGTCGCGCTCAACGTCGGCTAGGGCCGTGCCGTCAGGACCCGCACCGAGCCCCGCGCGGTCTGCGCGCGGCCGCGGGCGGTGATCGAGGAGACGGTGAACCGGTAGGTGGCCGCCTTGACGTAGCGGCCGCGGGTGTCGCGGCCGTCCCAGCGCAGGCGCAGGACCGTCCCCTTGCGGTGGCTCGCCACGCGGATCCGGCGCTCGATCGTCCCGCGCGCGGTGCGCACGGTGAAGACCACGCGCGACGTCCGCGCCAGGCGGAAGGTGACGGCGAACGAGCGGCCGCCGCCGGGCCGGAACGTCCGGGCGCTGCGGCGCAGGCTCGGGAACGTCGGCGCCCTGGTCGAGCGCGCGAGCACCGAGAACGCCGGGATCCGGGCCGCGATCGAGGTCGCCGTGCTCGGGCCCGCTCCGGCCGCTGCGGCGCCGCCAACTGCGCCGCCGGGGTAGATCGCCCGGTAGGCGCCGGGCACGGCGTCGACGAACGCGTACGCGACGCCCTTGATCGTCTGCGTGGTGAACGGGACGGCCTGGCCGTCGCGGAGGACGGTCTGCAGCGCGCCGGACGGACCGGCCACGGGGATCATGGCCTGAAGGCCGCGCGCCCCCGCGCCGACGCTCATCGTGAAGCTCAGCACGCCGCTCGCGTAGCCCAGGCCCTGGAACGAGGAGTCGTTGCGCCCGTCGGTCCACGTCAGGAGCTGGCGCGCGGAGATGACCGGCACGCCGCGCGCCTGTGCGGCGGCCACGACCGCGTCGCGGCCGGGGTGGTTGGCCACGTCGGTGTGCATGTTCACCGTGAAGAACCCGTAGAAGCCCTGTGGGCCCACGGCGTCGTCGAGCAGGGTGGCGATCGCGTTCTGGACCGACGCGGTGGTCGTGTACGTCTCGTCGGGGAGCTGCGTCGTCGCCTGGTAGACGTCGTACATGCTCCCGTTGATGGCGGCGAAGCGCATGGGCATCCCCGAGCCGGTGAACATCCCCGCCCGGCCCTGGACCCAGCTATCCGGCCAGAAGTAGTAGTCGGTGTTCAGCCGGATCCCGTTGGCCTGGTCGGCCCGCGCCTGGCTGTCCCAGTCCGACCAGATGACGCAGTGCGTGCGCGTCGTCGTGGGCGCCGGCAGGCCGGGCCAGGACGCCTGGAACGCGGAGATGGCGTTGGCGATCGTGGCGTTGATCTGGTCGAACCCGGCGAAGTTGTTGCACTGCGGGTTGGATCCGGGCACGCGCGGGTGCGGCGCGATCTCGAAGCCGTCGGCCTGGTCCTGGGCGGCCTGCGCGTCGCTGATCGTGGTGTTGGAGTAGGCGTAGGAGGTCCCGCGCACGCACGTCCAGTCGGCGACCGAGCACCCGGCGGGGCTCGCGGCGCGCAGGTTGTCGAACGCGCCGTTCGTGCCGTCGTTGCCGTGGTCGTCGCCGGTCATCACGACGGCCGCGCGGTAGCCGCGCGGGAAGTACCACAGCCGCGGCAGCGGGATGCGGTCGGCGCTCATCTGCGTGACGAGGTTGGCGAGCAGGCGCTGCTGCTCGTCGGCCTGCGGGATCGTGACCTTGTCGAGGTTGACGTAGTCGGGGAAGAAGAGGTCGTCGGAGCGGATGCTCGTCGTCGAGTCGCCCGAGGTCGGGTCGAGCGCGTTGTCGCGCTCCTGGCCGGCCCAGGCCGGGTTGCCCTGGCGGGTCCAGACGACCGAGCGGGCGAGGTCGTAGGTGAACGCGGCGGCCTGCCCGCCGGCGCTCCCCACGGCGCGCAGCGTCACCGCCGGGCTCGCGGTGGCGGTCGTGGCGTTGGAGTACAGCGCGGCCACGCTGCGCGCCCCGGCCAGGACGTAGCGGTCGGCGGTGTCGTGGAACTGCATCGTCGCGCTGGTGATGCCGTTGCCCGGGGGCGCGCTCGTGTCGACGCCGACGTAGCCGTCGCTCAGCGTCGTCCCGGCGTCCGCGATGCCCAGCAGCGGCGCGAGCTTCTTGTCGGGACGCATGGCGATCAGGTCGCCGCCGCCCTGGACCCAGGTCGTCAGCATCGCGACCTGGGCGTCGGTCAGGCTCATGCGCGCGAGGACGACGACGCTGTAGGACGACAGCGTCTGCGCCGTGACCTGCGAGATGTCCGCGGTCGCGAACTCGTTGAGGCCCTCGGCGTGCAGGATCTCCGTGTAGTAGGCGCCGAACGGATCGCCGCTCGTGGTCACGACGAGGACCGGGCCGCCGGGGGCGGAGGCGCCGAGCGCGGCGGGAGCCAGCAGCAGGCCGGCGGCGACGGTGGCGACCAGGACGGAGATCAGACAGCGACGGAGGACCATCGCGCCAAGCTAGGCGCGACCGTCCGCTGCGGCACCGAATCCCCGACCATCGGCCAGGGTGCGGCCGGCACACCCTGGCCGTCCTGGGAGCGGCGGTCCGATGCGTCCGAGCTCGCTTGCGCCGCCTCGGCGAACCGGCATAGCATCGGCGTCGCCCCCCGCAACGATCGAGAGGTGCCTCATGCCGCTGTACATGGACGTCCACACCCTCGAAGGCGGAGTCTCGGCCGGAGACGTGGCCCAGGCGCATCAGAAGGACGTCGAGACGCAGGCCAAGCACGGCGTCGACTACAAGAGCTACTGGGTCGACGAGAAGGCCGGCAAGATCTTCTGCCTCGTCGAGGCGCCGAGCGCCGAGGCGGCGCACAGTTGCCACCGCGAGGCCCACGGCCTCGTGGCCGACGAGATCTACGAGGTCCACCAGGGGAGCTGATCCGCGAGGATCGCCGGACCGTCCGGCGACCGGGAGCTACGCCTGGTTGCCGGCGGCGATCTTGCGCAGGTCGACGATGCGGTCGTAGAGCTCGGGGTCGACGCCCTCCTCGAGCGCGACGTCGCGCAGCATGCGCCCCGACTTCGACGCCTTCTGCACGATCGTCGCGGCCTTGTCGTAGCCGATGTGCTCGTTGAGCGCGGTCGCGACCGCCAGCGTCGACTCGGCCGAGCGCTTGGTGCCCTCGCGGTTGACCTCGATGCCGTCGACGCACTTCTCGGCGAACGCCACCGACGCGGTCGAGAGCAGGTGGATCGACTGCA
>JAXDHQ010000021.1:0-3502 GCA_034664395.1 Solirubrobacteraceae bacterium
CGAGGCGCCCGCGCCAGATCGAGCCGTCGCCCGCGCTGGAGACGAAGAACGTGCGGCTGCGCTTGTCGAAGGCGACGCCCTCGGGGTTGCCGTGGTCGCCGTCGAGGGTGTAGACCTCGGCGGCCGCGGCCTGCTGGTCGTCGTGGCCCCGGCCGCGATGGTCGTCCTCGGCCCGACCCCGGTCGTCGCCGGCCTTGTCGTCCTTGGCCTGACCCTGGTCGTCGCCCTTGGCGCCGTGGTCGTCGGCCTTGGGGCCCGGCTGGCCGGACTGGCCCTGCTGCCCCGGCTCGCCACCGCCGTTGCCGTTGCCGTTGCCGCCCGATCCGCCGTCGGCCATCGCCGCGGTTGCGCCCGCGGCCAGCGCCGCCAGCGCCAGCAGCACCAGGACCGTCTTCCATGCCTGCTTCACGTCGTAGCTCCCTCGGACACGTTGCTCGTCACTGGTACAGAGCGTCGCGGCCGCGCGATGTGACGGTCGATCAGGGCGATCCGACCCGCAGCGGCCTCGCGGCGCGCGCGGCGCGCAGGTAGCGCTTCAGGCGCCGGGCGAACGACCGCGGCGACTCGGCGTACAGCCGGCGGCCCAGGTCGCGGGCGCGCTTCTGCAGCTCGGCGCGCTCGTGCTCGATGAGCTCGAGGATCGCGCCGACGTCCGGGCCGCCCTTGCGGCCGCGCAGCCGCTCGGCCAGCACGGCGAGATCGTGGTCGCGGCCGAGCAGGTCGGACAGCTCGTGGGCCTCCTTGGCCTGCGCGGTGAGCAGCGCGGGCCACGCGTCGCGCAGCAGCCGCTGGTGGTGCCAGAGGTCCTTGACGCGCTTGCGCCACTCGTGCAGGCGCTCGACCGTGGGATCCGCCTCCACGCGGCGCAGCGCGCGCCGTCCCTGCTTGTAGACGCGCCGCGCGCTGCGGTGGATGGTCTTCCAGCGCACGCGCTGCAGCGGCAGGTCGTCCAGGCGCGCCAGCGTCTCCCCCAGCTCCTGCGCCACGCGCCGCGCGCGGGCGATGGCGGCGCCGTTGCGCCGCGCGTGCGAGCGGTGCTCCAGCCAGTCGCGCAGCTCGTCGAGCTCCTTCGCCGGCAGCCGTCCCACGGAGCGCTCGGCGAGGTGCTCGAACGTCTCGCGCATGACGTCGGCGTCGCGCAGCCCCGACAGCGCGCGACCGGCGTCGCGCAGGGCGCGGCTCTCGCGCCGGAACGCGGCGGGGTCGAGGTCGCGGCGCACCAGGCGCAGCAGCGACCGCGCCTTCTTCAGGCTCTTGCGCGCCTCGTGGATCGCCTCGACCGGGTCGTGCCCGCCGTCCCCCTGCAGGTGCGCGATGGCCTCCTCGAGCTGCTCGGCCGCCCGCTCGCGCACAGCGGTCGTCAGGCGGTCGGCGACGGCGAGCCGGTAGGCCATGCCCGCGCGCTCCCCGGTCGCAGCAGGCGCCAAACCAGCCGGGGGGCCGGGGCGCCCCTCAGGCGGCCCGGCGCTCGGCCAGGTCCACCGCCAGCGCCGACCAGCCGAAGCCGCGGGCGGCCAGTCCCCGGCCGGTGCGCGGGTCGTAGTACTCGCGCAGGCCGTCGCGGGCGATCGCGCGGGCCAGGGCGGTGGCGATGCGGTCGGCCTCGTCGCCGTGGCCGAGCTCGCGCAGCGCCGGGCTCAGGAACCAGGCGACGTTCACCCAGGACGGGCCGCGCCACGTCCGCCACAGGTCGAAGCCGGGTCGGAACGACGGCTCGTCCATCGCGACCGAGGGGATGCCGACCGCGGCGCGGTAGCGGCGCGGGTCGAGCAGGTGCTCCTCGACCAGGCGCCGGCGCACGTCGATCGGCACGCCCTCGAGGACCAGCGGCGACAGCGCCGACCAGGTCGACACGCGCACCGGCCGCTCGGCGCGGCCGGCGAGGTCGAGGAACAGCCCGGTCGCGGGATCCAGGCAGCGCTCGAGCAGGGCGGCCTCGACGCGCCGCGCGCGGCGGACGTAGGCGTCGTCGCCGGCCAGGCGCGCCATCGCCCGCAGGCTCAGCGCATAGGCGACGTTGACCCAGACGTCCTCGACGTGCTCGTCGTGGCGCTGCGCGATGGCCCGCGCGCTCCACCCCAGTCGCCCCCAGCGCGCCACCAGGCGGAAGTAGCCCGGCCGGTGGTGGGCGTGGCGACCGTACACCGGGTCGTACTTCGGGCTGTCGTCGAGCCCGGACTCGTCGGGCAGGACGATCGTCAGCAGGCCGTCGCCGTCGACGTCGCGCTCGTGCTCGAGCCAGTCCAGGTGGGCGGCGAGCGCGTGCAGCGCCTCGGTGGCGAAGCCGGGGTCGTCGGCGCTGGCGGCCGCGACCCGCTCCCAGGCGAAGGGCAGCAGCGGCGGGCCGATCGTCGTCGTGTGGCGACTGCCGCGCACGCGCTGCGTCGCGTACAGCGGCGCGCGCCGCCAGCGCGGCGAGGCGTGCCAGAAGACCGTGTGCGGCAGGAAGCCGTCGGCGCGTCCGCCGCGCAGGACGGTGCGCAGCTCCTCGCGCGCCCGCGCCGGGTCGTAGCGCGTCCAGGCGATCGCGTGCAGGCACGAGTCCCAGTGCCACTGGTGGCGATAGCGCGGCGTGCCCGGGCAGGTGAAGGCGTACGGCAGCCCGTCGCCGCGCACGCCCTCGCGCCAGTTGGCGCGCAGCACCGCCTCGGCGCGCGCGGCCAGGGCGGCGACGTCGACGTCGACGCCCGCTCGCGCGACGCCGGCGAGCTCAGGCGAGGTCGTCGTAGGTCACCGCGCGGCGCCGGCCGCGCCCCGCCCGGCGCAGCACGGCCTCGACCGCGCCGACGTGGCGCGGGTGGGCGAGGTCGGCCGGATGGATGTCCAGGCGCAGCACGTCGCCGGCCAAGAGCGCGCCGGCGCGCACGAGCCACGGCGAGGCCAGCCGCTTGGCCGCGGTCGAGGTCCCCAATGTCAGCGCCGGCGACAGCGGCGAGCGCCCCGCACGCGCCGGGGCATGGATCCGCGCCAGGCTCGCCCACCAGTCGAACGACGCCGCCACCGTCTCGCGCAGCGCGTCGGTGTAGGCGTAGGCGGGGGCGACGAACCCGCGCGGCTGCACGCCGGCGAGCCGCAGCACGCGGCGCCCGGCGGCGACGGCGCGGCGGGTCTCGTCGCCGTCGAGCCCGACGAACTCGGCCACCGGGTTGGCGCCCCGCCACGCCCGCGGCGACCGCCGGTGCTGGAAGCCGTGCTGGGCGATGGCGTCGCCCCGCGCCGCGCACTCGGCCAGCCACGCCGCCATCGCCGGGCTGCGGTCGGCGAACGGGTGCAGGTCCGACGCCGGGATGACGAGCAGCGTCACGCGGTCGATGCCGTGGTCGTCGAGCCAGTCGCGGATGAGCGCGCAGCGCCCGAAGGTCGCCGGCTCGACGTCGTGGATGGCCACCGCGATGGCGCCGGCGCCCGCGCGGCTCACGCGACCAGCTCCCGCAGGTCGGCGAGCTCGTCGGCGAACGCGCGCTCCCAGCCGTGGCGCCGGCACAGGGCCGCGGCCGCCGCC
>JAXDHQ010000022.1:0-7715 GCA_034664395.1 Solirubrobacteraceae bacterium
TTATGGAACGCTGTCAAGGATCCGTGCGGCGCTGCAAGATGCCGTACAGCAGCGCGGCCGCGGCGGCGCTCGCGTTGAGCGATCCGACCCGCCCACGCAGCGGCAGGGCGACGAGCTGGTCGCAGGCGGCGGCCACCCGGGGCCGGAGTCCCCGGCCCTCGGCCCCGATGACGAGCACGCAGCCGCCGCGGTAGTCCGGCTCCGTGTAGGAGACGGCGCCCTCCGCCGCCGCCCCGTAGCACCACGATCCCGCCGCCTTGGCCGCGCCGAGGAAGTCGGCCAGGTTGCGCACCCGCGCGATCGCCAGGTGCTCGACCGCGCCGGCCGATGCCTTGCACACCGCCGCCGTCACCTCGGCCGAGCGGCGCTCGGGGATGACGACGCCCGCGGCGCCGACGCACTCGGCGGTCCGGCAGATCGCGCCGAGGTTCTGGGGGTCCTGGAGCTCGTCGAGGGCCACGATCAGCGCGTTCGGACGCGCGAGCAGCTCGTCGGGGTCGGCGTAGGGATAGGGGTCGACCTCCGCGCACAGGCCCTGGTGGGCGTCGGTGCCGGCCATCGCGGCGATCTGGTCGGCGCTCGCCTCGAGCACCTCGACGTCGCGCAGCCACGGCTCGGCCGCCGCGCCGGGCGTCGCCCACACGCGCCGCACCGGCCGCCGCCCCGCCCGGAGGGCCTCCCGGATCGGGTTGCGCCCGTAGAGGATCACCGCGACGCGGGCACGAGCTGGGGCCCGTCCGCCGAGTCGCGCACCTGCCAGCCCTGCGCGGCGAGCTCGTCGCGCAGGCGGTCGGCCTCGGCGAAGTCGCGCTCGGCGCGGGCCGCCTCGCGGCGCTCCAGCAGCGCCAGCGCCGCCTCGTCGGGCCGGCCCTCGTCCTGGCCGGCGTCGAGCAGGTTGTCGAGCCCAAGCACGGCGAGCATCTCGCGCAGGTCGGCGTCGCCCGTCCCCGGCTCGCGGCGGTTGGCCTCGCGGACCCAGTCGGCCACGGCCGCCAGCGCCTCGGGCGTGTTGAAGTCGTCGGCCAGCGCGGCGAAGAAGCGCTCCTTGAGTGGACCGAGGTCGGACGGCGAGGAGCCGGGCGCCAGCCGGCGCGCCGCCTCGCGGATGCCGCGCACGCGGGCGGCCGCCGCCTGCATGGTGGCCTCGTCGAAGTGGATCGGCTGGCGGTAGCGGCCGCTGACCAGGAACAGCACGAGCGTGTCGCGCCCCCAGCGCTCGAGCACCTCCGACAGCGACGCGATGTTGCCCACGCTCTTGGCCATCTTCTCGCCGCCGAGCTGGAGCATCCCGTTGTGCATCCAGATGCGCGCCAGCTCGGCGCCCCGGCCGCGCCGGGTCTGGGCCGCCTCGTTCTCGTGGTGGGGGAAGGTGAGGTCGACGCCGCCGCCGTGGATGTCGAAGCCGACGCCGAGGAGCTCCTCGGCCATGGCCGAGCACTCGATGTGCCAGCCCGGTCGCCCTCGCCCCCACGGCGCGTCCCACGCGGTGTCCTCGCCGGGCTTCTGGGCCTTCCAGAGGGCGAAGTCGAGCGGGTCCTCCTTGCGGTCGGAGCCCTCGAGGCCCTCGCCCTGGTCCATGTCGTCGACGGTGCGGTGGCTGAGCGAGCCGTAGTCCGCGTCCGAGCGCACGCGGAAGTACACGTCGCCCTGCACCGCATAGGCCGAGCCGTTGTCGAGCAGGGCGCCGATGAGGTCGACGATCGGCCCGATCGTCTCCGACGCCAATGGCTCGTGGTCGGGGCGCCCGAGGCCGAGGCCGTCGGTGTCGGCCACGTAGCGCTCGGTCATCTCGCGCGCGAGCTGCGCGCTGGGGACGCCGAGCGGGCGGGCGGCGTCGTAGATCTTGTCGTTGACGTCGGTGACGTTGGCCACGAGCGTGACCTCGTAGCCCTCGTGCTCGAGGAAGCGCTTGAGCAGCGAGAAGACGACGAACGGCCGCGCGTTGCCGACGTGGATGGCGTTGTAGACGGTCGGCCCGCACGCGTAGATGCCGACCCGGCCGGGGTCGCGGGGCTCGAGCGGCTGGGGACGCCCCGTGCGCGTGTCGTGCAGGCGGATCTCTCGCACCCGCCGCAATGTACGCAAGTCCGGCGCCGCTGCGCGCTCGGGGCGCGGCGGCTGGTGGCGCCCGGTGCCGGGTATAGGGTCCGCGATCCCATGGCCGGCGAGCTGCCCCACGCCCGGCGCCTGGCCCTCGTCGAGGAGGCCTTCCGAACCCTCCCCGACCGCTACCTCGGCGCTCCCGAGGGCTTCGACGCGACGTTCCACGTGCGCCTCGGCGACGTGGGGCACACGTGGGAGGTGCGCTGCACCGCGCACGGCGCGCGCGTGCGCAAGGGCTGCACTCGGCGCGAGCCCGACGTGGTCATCGGCACCGACGCCGGGACGTGGCTGGCCCTGCGCGAGGGCCAGCTCTCGGGGATCGACGCCTTCTGGCAGCGCCTGCTCTACGCGCGCGGCGACGTCGACCTCGCGATCGGCTTCGAGGGGCTCTTCCACCTGCCCAACGGCCGGCCGCCGCTCCTGCGCGTCCACGAGATCCGCCTGCCCGGACGCCGCGTCTCGACCCTGACCATGGGCGAGGGCCCCGACGTGGTCTGCATCCACGGACTGGGTGCGACGAAGGCCTCGTTCTTCGACACCGCCGCCGCGCTCACCCACGCCGGCTACCGCGTCCACGCCCTCGACCTGCCGGGCTTCGGCTCGTCGTCCAAGCCGCTCGCGGCGCCGTACTCGGCGCGCTGGTTCGCCGAGTCGGTGGTCGGCGTCATGGACGCGCTGGACATCGAGCGCGCGCACCTCGTCGGCAACTCGATGGGCGGCCGCGTGGCGATCGAGGTCGCCCTGCGAGCTCCCGAGCGCGTCGGCGGCCTCGGCCTGCTGGCGCCCGCCGTGGCGTTCGTCAAGCGCGACTGGCACCCGCTGGTGCGCCTGCTGCGCCCCGAGCTCGGCCTGCTGCCCCACAACCTGGGGCGGGCCCGGGTGGCGCGCCAGTTCTGGAGCCTGTTCGCCGACCCCGACCAGGTCGACCCCAGCGTCGCCGACGTCGTGGTGGACGAGTTCCAGCGCATCTACGCCAGCGCCGGCGCGCGGCTGGCCTTCCTCACCGCGGCGCGCAACATCTACCTCGACCGGCCGTTCGGGCGCGGCGGCTTCTACCCGCGCCTGGCCGAGCTCGAGTCCCCCAGCCTGTTCGTCTGGGGCAGCCACGACCGCCTGATCCCGCCGGGCTTCCGCCGCCACGTGGCCGAATGGCTGCCCGGGGCCGAGCAGGTCGTCCTCGACGGCTGCGGACACGTGCCGCAGGTCGAGCGTCCCGACCAGACGATCGGGCTGCTCGGACGCTTCTTCACCCAGGTCGACGCGCTCGGCGCCCGTCGCGACCGCGCCGCCTGATCGTGCGAGGGCTCGCCGTCGCCGCCGTCCTCGCCGCCGCGGCCCTCGCGCCGGCTACCGCCGGCGCGGCGGTCACGGTGTCGCCGGTCGGCGTGCGACCGGACGCGACCCTGCGCGTCCACGTCACGGGGCGCCTGCCCCAGACGCTGACGATCGACGGCCGCCGCGTCGCCACCGCGCGCCGGGCGACCGTCCGCGTCCGCCTGCGCGACGTCGGCGAGGGACGCCACGTGCTGCGCGCCTGCCACGCCGGGTCGTGCGCGGCCCGGGCGCCGTTCGTCGTCACCAGCGGCCCGATCCTCGCCGGCTGCCCCGTCCTGCCGCCCGACAGCCCGTGGAACACCGACGTCAGCCAGGCGCCGGTAGCGCCCGACTCCGACGCCCTGGTCGCCGCCCAGGCCGCCGGCCACGACGTCCACCTCGACCTCGGCGACACCCAGCCGCAGTACGGGATCCCGTTCGCGATCGTCTCCCCCACCGAGCGCCGCGTGCCGATCCGCTACGGCACCGACGGCGCCGACTACGGCGACGAGAGCGACCACGGGCCGTTCCCGATCCCGGTGAGCGCGCCGATCGAGGGCGCGAGCCCCCAGGACCGCGACCCGCAGGACGGCGACCGGCACGTGCTCGTCCTGCAGCGCGGGCGCTGCGTCGACTACGAGCTCTACAACGCCGTGCGCCTGCCCGGCGGCGGCTGGCAGGTCTCCTCCTCCGCGCGCTGGGACCTCACCCGCAACGGCCGGCGCCCGGCCGGCTGGACGTCGGCCGACGCCGCCGGCCTGCCGATCCTGCCCGGGCTGCTGCGCTACGACGAGGCCGCCTCGGGCGAGATCCGCCATGCGCTGCGCTTCACGCTGCCGCGGGCGCGGCGCGCCTACCAGTCGCCCGCCGGCCACTGCGGGACGACGACCGACCTCTCGGCCCCGCCGTACGGGTCGCGCTGGCGGTTGAAGGCCTCCTTCGACGAGTCGCCCTACCGCGGGCCGGCGCTGGCGATCGTGCGCGCGCTCAAGCGCTACGGCCTGATGTTCGCCGACCAGGGCTCGTCGATGTTCGTCACCGGCACCACCGACCGGCGCTGGACGCAGACGATCGAGGACATCCACCAGCGCCATCCGATCCCGGGCGACGCGTTCGAGGTCGTCGCCGGCCCGGCGCCCACCGACTGCTGAGCCGCGGTCGGGCCACTGCGTGGACTCTATGATCCCGTCGGCCATGGGCGCCACGGCGACCTCGGCCAACGGCCACAGCAGCAACCCGATCGGCGACGGACGACTCCGGCGCGACGGCGACGACGACGCAACCGGGCCGCTCGGCCCGCTGGGGCCGCTCCCGCGGCGCATCGCGCGAGCGCTCGCGAGCCAGGTCACCCGCCGCATCCCGCCGGCCGACCTCGACGAGCGCGACCCCGACTACATCCGCGAGTCGCTGCCGCGGCTGTGGCTGCTGGCCAGCCTGTGGTTCCGCGGCGAGGTCCGCGGCCTGGGCAACATCCCCGAGGAGGGCCCCGTCCTGCTCGTCGGCAACCACTCCGGCGGCAACCTCACGCCCGACACGGCGGTCTTCACGCTCGCGTTCAGCGCCTACTTCGGGGTCGAGCGGCGCTTCTACCAGCTCGCCCACAACCTCGTGCTGTCGTTCCCCGGCCTGGGCTTCCTGCGCAGGTACGGCACCGTGGCCGCCTCGCCCGCCAACGCCGAGACGGCGCTGCGCTCGGGCGCGGCGCTGCTCGTCTACCCCGGCGGCGACCACGAGGTCCACCGCCCGACGTGGGAGGGCCACCGGGTCGACTTCGACGGGCGCCGGGGCTTCGTGCGCCTGGCGCTCGAGCACGACGTCCCGATCGTCCCCGTCGTCTCGATCGGCGGCCAGGAGACGGCGCTCTTCCTCAGCCGCGGCGAGGGCCTGTCGCGGATGCTCCGCCTCGACCGCCTGCTGCGCCTGAAGGTGCTGCCGATCTCGCTCGCGCTGCCGTGGGGCGTCAACGTCGGCGACTTCCTCGGCCACGTGCCGCTGCCGGCCAAGATCACGGTCGAGGCGCTGCCGCCGATCCACCTGCGCGAGGAGTTCGGTCCCGCGCCCGACGTCGACGAGGCCTACGAGCACGTCGTGCGCGTGATGCAGGACACGCTCGACGCGCTCGCCGCCGAGCGCCGCCTGCCGGTATTCGGATGAGGGTCGGCGCGCAGATCGACGTGGCCGCGCCGGCCGGCGCCGTGTGGGAGCTGATCACCGACCCCGCGCGCTACCTGCACTTCATGGCCGGCATCACGCGCTGGGAGGTCGCCGGCGAGGAGCCGGCCGGCCTCGGCGCCCGCTACCGCACGCTCATGCGCGTGGGCTCGGCCGAGGTCGGCGGACTCGTCGAGGTGGTCGAGTGGGACGAGGGCCGCGACCTCGCCTGGACCTCCGTGACCGGGATCGACCAGCGCGGCCGCTGGCGGCTGCGCCAGCGCGAGGGCCCGGACCGGACCCGCGTCGAGCTGCGCCTCGCCTACGGCGTCGCCGGCTCGGGGATCTTCGGCTGGCTGGCCGAGCAGGTGGCGGCGCCGACGGTCCGCGGCCACCTGCGCCGCTCCCTGCAGCAGCTCAAGCGCCAGGTCGAGCACGAGCAGCTCCGCCTCCAGGCGGCGAGGCGCCGCGGCACCGGCCGCGCGTCCCGCACTCCTACGCCGGACCAAGGCTGAGCCGTTCCCTCCCGGCGGCCGCTACCGTTCGGTGGCGTGCAGGCCACCTCGGCGCTCGACATCCTCGTCGTGGACGACGACGAGCCACTCCGCGACATGCTCACGCGCTCCTTCGAGCGGGAGGGTCATCGCGTGACCGCGGTCGCCGATGGCGAGTCCGCCATCGCCCAGGCCTCCGAGCACGAGTTCGACATCGTCCTGCTCGACGTCGCGCTCGGACCGGGTCCGGCCGGCCACGACGTCGCCCGCGCGCTGCGTCAGCGCCGCGCCGTGGTGCCGATCATCATGCTCACCGCGCTCGACAGCGAGGCCGACGTCGTCCAGGGGCTCGAGGCGGGCGCCGACGACTACGTGACCAAGCCGTTCGGGGTCGCCGAGCTGCGCAGCCGCATCCGCGCCGTGCTGCGCCGCGCCCACGGTCTCGTGGTCGAGGGCGTGCGCACCGTCGGCCCCGTGACCATCGACCAGCGCGGGCGCCAGGTGACGGTCGGCGGCTCGCCCGTCCGCCTGACCTTCAGCGAGTACGAGCTGCTCGCCTGCCTGATCGAGCGCCCGGGCAAGCTCTTCACCCGCCAGGAGCTGCTGCGCGCGATCTGGGGCGACAGCGCCTACCGCGACCCGCGCGCGATCGACGTCCACATCCGGCACCTGCGCGAGAAGCTCGAGGAGCGCCCCGACGATCCGAGCCTGATCCTCACCGTGCGCGGCGCCGGCTACCGCTTCCGGGAGCAGTGATCCGGCGGCGCGGGTTCGGCCTGCGCCCGCGGCTGCTCGCCGCGCTGGTGCTCACGAGCGTGGTGACCCTAGTGGCGGCGGCGCTGGCGCTGCTGCCACCGCTGCAGGACCGCCTGCGCCGCCAGAGCGTCGAGAACCTCCAGGCGGCGGTGCTGAGCTCGCGCTCGAGCTTCCAGGACGCGGTGGTCTCCCCCAGCGACGTCCGCCCCTCCAAGGTGCTCGACCAGGCCCAGGCGCTGCGCACGCGCACCGACTCGCGCGTGGTGGTCACCCGCGGCTACCCGGTCCCCTCGGTCATCATCGACACCGACTTCGCGGCGCGCACGCCCCAGGCCATGGCCTACCGGACGCTGCGCCTGGGCGGGGTGCAGCGCGCCGTGACCGGCGACGTCGCGACCGTCGCCGTGCGCCTGTTCAACCGCAGCCAGCAGCCGGTCGGGACGCTGATCGCCACCAAGCAGCTCACCGACGTCTCGGCGGCCGTCGAGCAGGTGCGCAACGCGTTCCTCACCGCCGCCGGCGTCGGGCTGCTCGTCGCGTTCCTGATCGGGATCGCGCTGGCGACCACGCTCGGGCGCCGGCTCGCGCGCCTGCGCGACAGCGCCATCCGCGTCACCGAGGAGGGCACCGACGCGCCGGAGCCGCGCGACGACGGCTCCGACGAGGTCGGCGACCTCGCCCGCGCGCTGGCCACGATGCAGCGCGAGCTGCGCCGGCAGGAGGCGGCCCGGCGCGCGTTCGTGGCCACGGCCTCGCACGAGCTGCGCACCCCGCTGACCTCGCTGCAGGGCACGCTCGAGCTGCTGCAGGAGGATCTCCACGACGGGCGGCTGGACTACGCCGACGCCGAGCGCCAGGTCGCGCGCGCCCAGGTCGAGCTGCGCCGGCTCGGGCGCC
>JAXDHQ010000023.1:0-10936 GCA_034664395.1 Solirubrobacteraceae bacterium
GAGCTGACCCGGATCGAGGTCACCTCGATCGGCCGGGCGGCGGCCGGTCGTGAACTGCACGGTGCCCGGCGAGCGGACGAACAGCGTGTCGTCCTTGCCGATGCCGACGCCGTCGCCCGGCTTGAAGCGCGTGCCGCGCTGGCGGACGATGATCTCGCCGCCGGTGACGACCTGGCCGGCGAACACCTTCACGCCGAGGCGCTGGGCGTTGGAGTCGCGGCCGTTGCGTGAGGAGCCGAGCCCCTTCTTGTGCGCCATCTAGGACTCGCCCTCCTCGGCGTCGTCTGCGGCCTTCTTGGCGGGCGGCCGGCGCGAGAGCTGCTTGATCTCGGTGACCTCGATCCGGGTCAGCTCCTGGCGGTGGCCGGTGCGCCGGCGGTAGCCGCGCTTGGGCTTGAACTTGAAGACGCGCAGCTTCTCGCCGCGCAGGTGCTCGACGATCTTCGCGTCGACCTTGACCTTGGTCAGGCCGTCGGCGTCGAAGACGACGTCGTCGGAGCGGAAGAGCACCGGCTGCAGGGACACGGTCGCGCCCGCCTCATCGGGCAGGCGCTCGATGAGCAGGGTCTGGCCCTTCTCGACGCGGTACTGCTTGCCGCCGGTTTTGACGATCGCGTACATGTTGGTTCTCAGTCCGAGGAGCTCGAATCCGCCTTGGCAGCGGAACGGCGCCGTCCGCCTCTGCGGCCGCGGCGCCGAGGTGTTGATTCTACGCCATCCTCGCCGGGGGCGCCGTTGGCGCTCGCCGCGTCGTCGCCCGCCGGCGCGGCGCCGGTGGCCTCCGCCTCGGGCTCGGGCGCCTTGGCGCGCGTGCGGCGGGTGCGCGCCGGCTTGGCCTCCCTGGCGTCCTCGGACGGCTCCGGCTCGGGCTCCGGCGCCGGCGCCTTGGCCGCCGCGGGGACCTTCGCCGCCGCCGGCTTGCGCGTCCGCGTGCCCGAGCGCCCGCGCGCCGGGGGCGCCTCGCCGTTGGCGCTGCCGCCGCCCTGGTCGACGAGCACCGCGGTCGCCGAGGTCCGCCCCGCCTCCTCGATGCGCACCAGGCGCTTCTCGCCCACGTGCGACCCGCCGCCGGTGACCGAGATGATGTAGCCGTCGACCTTGGCCACCGCGTCGTCGACCGAGTACATGTGCGGCTCGACGATCGTGACCAGGACCTCCTCGCCCGCGCGGAACGGGATCGCCTGCTCGCGCACCTCCTCGTCGGAGCCCTCGAGGATCACGTCGAAGTGGTCCAGCGGCAGGCCCTCGGAGCCGGTGAAGTGGAAGTGCTTGCCGGTCTCGGCCTCCAGCGAATGCAGCACGCGCGACTGGTTGCCGGTGAACTCCGAGCTCACGTGCGGGTTCATCCGCACCAGGAACGCCTCGACCCGGCGCGGCGCGCGCGAGGCGAGCTCGCGCAGATGGCGCTCGAACTCGATGGCGATCGTCTCCTCGGAGAAGACCACGCCGTCGCCGCCGCACACCGGGCACGGCCGGGTCATGATCTCGCGCACGCCCTCGGTGACGTTCTGGCGCGTCATCTCGACCAGGCCGAGCTTGGAGATCTCGGCCGTGAACGTCTTCGTGCGGTCCTCGTCGAGCGACTTGCGCAGCGTCTTGAGGACGGCCTCGCGGTTCTTGGACCGCGCCATGTCGATGAAGTCGATGACGATGATGCCGCCGATGTCGCGCAGGCGCAGCTCGTTGACCACCGCCTCGGCGGCCTCGAGGTTCGTGCGCGTGATCGTCTCCTCCAGGCGCGCCTGCTTGCCGCGCCCGACGAACGACCCCGAGTTGACGTCGATGACGGTCAGCGCCTCGGCGTAGTCGATCATCAGGTAGCCGCCGGAGGGCAGGTCGACGCGGCGCGAGACCAGGCCGCGGATGACGTCCTCGACGCCGTAGTCCTCGAAGAGCGGCGTGGAGTCCTGGTAGAGCTCGACGCGGTCGACGAGCTCGGGCGCGGTGCGCGTGAAGAACGACACGAGCCGGTGGTGCTGCTTGGGGTCGTCGACGAGCGCGCGCTCGAAGTCCTCGGAGAAGATGTCGCGCACGACGCGCACCGACAGGTCGGCCTCCTGGAAGACCAGCGCCGGCGCCACGGCCTCCTCCACGCGCCTCTGCAGCACCTCGTGGAGCTTGAACAGGTACTGCATCTCGCGCTCGAAGTCCTGGCGCTTGGCGCCCGACGCGGCGGTGCGCACGATGGCGCCGCCGCCGCGCAGGTCCAGGCCGCGGGCCTCGCGGCGCAGGCGCTCGCGCTCGTTGTCGTCGAGGCGCTTGGACACGCCGACGCCCTCGCCGGTCGGGGTGTAGACCATGTAGCGCCCGGCGATGGTGAGCTCCATCGACAGCCGCGCGCCCTTGGTCTTCAGCGGGTCCTTGACGACCTGCACGACGACCTCCTGCCCGGGCTTGAGCAGGTCGCTGATCTTCTTGCCGCCCTCCTTGCCCCGGCCGCGGCGAGGGGTCTCGACCCCGGGCAGCACGATCTCGTCGACGTGCAGGAAGCCGTTCTTGTCCAGGCCGATGTCGACGAAGGCGGCCTCGAGGCCGGGCAGGACGTTGTCGACGCGACCCTTGTAGATGTGGCCGACGATCGAGCGGTTGCCGCGGCGCTCGAAGTAGAGCTCCGCGACGCGGTAGCCGGCGGCGGGGTTCTTCCCCCGCCGGCGCCCGGTCTTGGCGGCGCCGGGTGTGCCTGTGGATTCGAGCAGCGCGACGCGGGTCTCCCCACGATCGACGCTGACGAGGACTTGCTTTTTCAAGAGGTTCTCCTAGAAGCCGAGCACGCGGCCCTTGGCGGCGGCCGACGCGCGCCCTTGCGCGTAGATCGACTGCAGCAGGCCAACGGCAAGGAAGGTTGTGAGCACCGACGAGCCGCCGTAGGAAAAGAGCGGCAATGGGATGCCGGTGATGGGCATGATCCCGACGGTCATGCCGACGTTGACGAAGACCTGGAACATCAGCATCACGACGATGCCGCCGGCGACCAATGCGCCGAAGAGGTTCTTCGCCACCGTCAGGATGCGCAGCCCGCGCCAGATGAGCAGGGCGTACATCGAGAGCAGCAGCGCGGCGCCCACGAACCCCCAGCGCTCGCCGACGACGGCGAACACGAAGTCCGTGTGGTGCTCGGGCAGGAAGTTGAGCTTGGTCTGCGTGGCGCGATCGCCACGTCCGCTCTTCTCGCCCGAGCCGATGGCGATGCGCGACTGGTTCTGCTGGTAGCCCTGCTTGGCGGGATTGTCCGACGGGTGCAGGAACGCCGTGAGGCGGTCCTTCTGATAGCTGTGAAGCACGGTCACGCCGACCTTCGGCGCGACCACGAGCGTGAGTGCGATGGCCACCGCGCCAAGCGCGAACAGCGCGGCGAAGTGGCGCCAACCGGCCCCGGCGACGAACAGCGTCGCCAGGCCGAGCACGATGTAGACCAAGCCCGAGCCGAGGTCCGGCTGGACGATCACGAGCCCGGCCGGGATCAGCGTGAGCAGCATGATCCGGACGGTGCTGCGGCGGTCCTGCATCAGTCGCGACCGGTCGACCACGAAGCCCGACAGCGCGACCACGAGCAGGACCTTGCCGAGCTCGGAGGCCTGGAAGGAGAAGAAGCCGAGGTCGATCGCGCGGCGCGAGCCGCGGGCGACCGAGCCCAGGAACTGGACGGCGACGATCGATGCCAGCAGCAGTCCGTAGACGACGTACTTGGCGTCGCGCAACCGGGAGTAGTCGATGCGCGCCAGCACGACGGCGACGAGCGTCCCCACTCCGAAGTAGATCGCTTGGCGGGTGACGTAGTAGCGGGGGTCGCCGGGGATGTCGTCGGCGGTCGCGCCCGCGATGGTCACGAGCGAGCCGACGCACAGGGCGACGACGGCCAGGGCCAGCATCGGATCGAACGGCAGCGCCATGCCGGCCGCACGCGACGACGACGCCGCCGACGGGGGCTCGGCGTCGCGGATCTGCGTCGTGACGGTGTGGGGCGGGGTCATCTCAGAACGTCTGCGACTTCCCGGCGATGAACTTGATGGGCACGTTGAACCACTTGGAGAGGATGGTGCGGGCGACCGGCGCGGCGGCCTCGGCGCCGAAGCCGCCGTTCTCCACGGTCACGGCGAGGACGATCGGCCGGACCGGATCGGGCACGTAGCACACATACCACGACTGGTCGCGGTGCCCCACGCCGCGCTCGGCGGTGCCGGTCTTGCCGAACACCGGGTACTGGCTCTGGGGCCAGCCCCTGAAGACGTCGGCCGAGGTCCCGCTGAGCGTGGCCTCGTGCAGGCCGGCCTGGATGGTCTGCAGGGCGATCGGGTCGAGCTTGACCTGGCGCGACGCGCCCGGCTCGATGCGCTGCAGCAGCCGTCCGCCGGAGTCCTGGATGGCGACGCCGAGGTGCGGGCGCACGACCCGCCCGCCGTTCTCGATCGCGGCGTAGGCGACGGCCATCTGCAGCGGCGTCGCCTGCAGGTCGCCCTGGCCCACGGCGAGGTTGACCTCGTCGCCGACCGTCCACGGGCGGTTGGTGCCGTCGGCGAGCCCGCACGGGCGGTGCTTGCGGGCGCGGCAGACGGCCTCGGCGCGGTTGACCGAGTCGCGCCAGGCAGCGTCGGGGACGTTGCCGCCGAACTCGCCGGGGACGTCGATGCCGGTCGTGTGGTCGAGCCCCAGCTGGCGCGCCCAGCGCTGCAGCGGCTGACCAGCGAGCGCGTTCAGCCGCTCGCCCACCGTGTAGAAGTAGACGTCGGAGGACTTCGAGATCGCGCTCTGCATCGTCACGGTGCCCAGCGCCTCGTGCTTGGCGTTGCAGTAGCTCTGGTGGGCGGCGCCGACCTTGATGCAGCCCGTGTCCTGGATCGGCGTGCTGGGGGTGATGACGCCGCTCGCCAGCCCGGCCAGCGCCGTGATCGGCTTGAAGATCGAGCCGGTGGGATAGGCGCCGCCGATGGCGCGGTTGAAGTGCGGCGCGCCGAACTTGTCGCCGAACAGGCGGTCGAACTGCGCCTGGGAGATCGGCCGCGAGAGGACCGACGGGTCGAACGTCGGGTTGGAGCCCAGCGCCAGCACCTTGCCGTCGCGCGGGTCGAGCGCCACGAACGCGCCGGCGGTGCCCGTCCCCTGGCCGATGGCCTGGGCCAGGTACTTCTGCCCGGTGCGCTGCAGCCCGAGGTCCAGCGACGTCTCGAGCTGGCGCCCCGACACGGGGTTGCGGCCCTCGGTCACCTGCTTGGGGCGACCGAGCGCGTCGACGGTGATCTTGGTCGAGCCGTCGACGCCGCGCAGGTACTGGTCGTAGGCGCGCTCGATGCCGTCCTTGCCGATGATCGTGCCCTGCGGCACGCCCTTGAAGCGCTTTTGCCGGAGCTCGGTCGAGTCGATCTCGCCGGTCGTGCCCACGAGCTGGGCGGCCAGCGACCCCTCGGGGTAGCGGCGCAGGTAGCGGCGCTGCACGTCGACGCCCGGGAACTCGTCGGCGCGCTCGGCCAGGTAGTTGCGCACCGGGATGTCGACGTCGACCTTGATCGTGATGCTGGCGTAGGGGATCAGCGCCAGCGAGTGCACGACCCGCTCCTGGATCGTCCCAGGCGACATGCCCACCACGCGTCCGAGGCGCTCGAAGCGCGCCGCCAGGTCGGCGGTCGCGGGGGCGGGGATCGGCACCGTCGGCCCGCGCTGGCCCTTGGGGCGCTTGCCGCGGGCGGTCATCTGCTGGCCCCACGTCGCCGCCGCGTTGCGCTCGGCGACCGGCAGGCGCTCGGGGTCGAGCGTGACCACCGTCGCGACCCGGTTCTCGACCAGGACGTTGCCGTTGCGGTCGACGATGTCGCCGCGCGGCGCCTGCACGCGGAGCTGGCGCACGCGGTTGTCGCGCGCCTGCTGGAGGTACTGGTCGCCGGAGAGCACCTGCAGGTACCACAGGCGGAAGAAGATGATCGCGAACAGCACGAACGCAATCCCGCCCATCACGGCGACGCGCAGCGCGAGCTGCGGCGTGATCGGCGGCAGGCGCTCGGGGCTCGAGACCGGGTCGATCATGCGCGCGAGAGCGGCGACAGGCCGCCGGTCGTGTAGGCGCGCCGCCGGCGACGGCGCGGGTCCTCGGGCAGCACGGGCAGCAGCAGGCGGCGAACGACGGCGTACACCGGCGTGGCCAGGATCGCGTTGAGCAGGACGGTGGCGAGGATCTGGCGGGCGAGCAGGAAGCTCACGGGCGCGTCGACGCCGAGCAGGAACTGCACGAGCGAGTAGCCGATCGTCGCGACCGCGGTCGCCGCGGCGCCGACGGCGAGCGGGATGAGCGCATTCTGCGGGTCGCGCAGCTCGCGCAGGCGGCCGGCCCAGTAGCCGATCCCGACGTACACCAGCGAGGAGAGCCCGACCGTCTGCACCAGGGCGAGGTCGAGGAACAGGCCGACGAAGAAGCCGAAGATCGCCCCGGAGACCGATCCGCACAGCAGCCCGGCCGCGGCGATGACCAGCGGGACGAGGTCGGCGTTGGTGCCGAACAGGTCGACCTGCGTGACGGCCGAGACCTGCACCACGACGGTGACGATCCCGAGCGCGATCAGACGGACGACGAGCTGCGGCACGGCCGCCCTCACGGTCCCGAGCCCCGCTGCGCCTTGGTCAGGACCTCGACGAGGTCCAGGCGGCGCACGTCGGCGAACGGCGTCACGTGCGGCTGCTGGTCGTCGCTGCCCGCGTTGTCGACGCGGCTGACGCGGCCGATCGGGATGCCCGACGGGTAGGGCGACGGGAAGCGGTCGACCTTGGAGGTGGTGCCCGAGGTGACGACGGTCTGCCCGGGGGTGACGACGTCGTTGCCCGCGGTGGAGGTGAGGACGAGGTCGGTCGGGCGCCCGGCCTCGACCTCGATGAGGCCCTTGACGCTGCTCTCGGCCACGGTCGCGCCGACCTGGGTGCTGTGGTCGGTGATGAGCGTGACGATCGCCGTCGACGACGTGGTGAACGTCACGCGGCCGACCAGCCCCTGGCCCGTAACGACCGGCTGGTTGGTGCGCACGCCGTCGGCGGTGCCGCGGTTGATGGTGATCTGCGTGAACCACAGGTTCGGGTCCTGCGCGATGACCTGCGCGGTGACCGGCCCCATGCCGCTCAACCCGGCCTGCGCGTTGAGCCCCGCCTGGGCGCGGAGCTGGCGGTTCTCCAGCGCGGCGACCTGGTTGGCGATGACCTGCTGGCGCAGCGCGTCGCGCTCGCGGCGCAGGTCCTTGACCTCGCCCTTGGCGTGCAGCGTGTCGCCCACCCAGCCGAAGAGGTCGCGGAACGGCTTCAGGGCGCGGCTGGCCCCCTCCTGGATCGGCGAGACGACGTCCAGCGCGCCGCGCTGGACGGCGTGCAGCCCGCCGCCGGCGGACTCGCCGAAGTAGGCGGTGAGCAGGATCAGGGAGCTGGCGACGAGCAGTCCGAGGACTGCCCGCCGCCGGCGGACCGTCTTGTCGTACACGTGGAGGGTGTCTCCAAAGCCTGGTTGGGGGTGCGGGCGCTAGTAGCGGCCACGTCGCCGATTCCTTGAATTCTTGTTGGTGCGGTGGATGACCTCGAACTCCTCGAGCGAGCGTCCCGAGCCCACCGCCACGCACGTCAGCGGCGACTCGGCGAGGTGCGCGGGCATCTGGGTCTCCTCGCGCAGGCGCTCGTCCAGGCCCTGCAGGAGTGATCCACCGCCCGCCAGCATGATGCCGCGGTCCATGATGTCGGACGCGAGCTCCGGTGGGGTCCGGTCCAGCGTCTCCTTGACCGCGTCGATGATCTGCGACAGCGGCTCCTCGAGCGCCTGGCGGATCTCCTCGGAGGTGAGGACCACGGTCTTGGGCAGGCCCGAGACCATGTCGCGGCCGCGGATCTCGGCCTGGACCTCCTCCTCCATGGGGTACGCCGAGCCGATCTCGAGCTTGACCTCCTCGGCGGTCTGCTGGCCGATGAGGAGCTTGTACTCCCGTTTTGCGTAGTTGATGATCGACTCGTCGAGCTCGTCGCCGCCGACGCGGATCGACTGCGAGACGACGATGCCGCCGAGGCTGATGACGGCCACCTCGGAGGTCCCGCCGCCGATGTCGACCACCATGCTGCCGGTCGGCTCGCCGACGGGCAGGCCCGCGCCGATCGCCGCGGCCATCGGCTCCTCGATGAGGTAGGCCTGGCGCGCACCCGCGCTGAGGCAGGCCTCCTCGACCGCGCGCTTCTCGACGCCGGTCACGCCGCTGGGAACGCACACCACCACCCGCGGATGGGCCCACCGGTTCTGGTGGACCTTCTGGATGAAGTGGCGCAGCATCTCCTCGGTCACGTCGAAGTCGGCGATGACGCCGTCCTTCAGCGGACGGATGGCCTGGATCGTCCCGGGCGTGCGACCGAGCATGCGCTTGGCCTCGATGCCGACCGCGTGGACCTCGCCGGTGCGCGAGTCGATCGCCACCACGCTTGGCTCGGACAGGACGATCCCGCGCCCGCGGACGTAGACCAGCGTGTTGGCGGTTCCGAGGTCGACCGCCATGTCGCGGCCACCGAAGCCTGTGAGGTAGCTGAAGAAGCCCATGTGAGAGGGGGGGGCGCGCCCACGCGCCGATTGGCGCCCTGAGGGCAGGGCACGGGGCGGCCGCGGTGGCGCCAGTGTATCGGACGACCAGCGGCCGACCCCCTGTCCCGAAGCCCCCAAAATGCGCTGCAAAGCGCCATGCACGGCGGCGCCGTGCGCGGTCAGCTCCCGAGGTCGAGCAGGCCGGGCCAGAGCCCGAGGATCGTGGCCACGGGCAGGCCGACGACGTTGAGGTAGTCGCCGGCGATCCGCTCGACGAGCGCCCCGCCCCGGCCCTGGATGGCGTAGCCGCCGGCGCGGCCCTCCCATTCGCCCGAGCGCACGTACCAGTCGATGACCTCGTCGTCGACCGCGCGGAACGTGACCTCGGTCGCGGTCGTCGCGGCCTGCACCGCGCCGTCGGCGCGCAGGAGCGCGACGCCGCTGAAGACCGTGTGGGTGCGGCCGGCCAGCCGCCGCAGGGTCTCGCGCGCGGCCTCGGCGTTGGCCGGCTTGCCCCAGATCTCGAGCTCCGTGGCCACCAGGGTGTCGACGCCGAGGACGACCTCGCCCTCCAGCGCACCGGCCGCGACCGCCTTGCGCAGGGCGTTCTCGCCCGCCACCGCCCGCGGGACGCCGGTGTCCTCCTCGACGACGTCGACCGGCCGCTGCACGAACGCGACGCCGAGCTGCCGGAGGATCGCCAGCCGCTGGGGCGAGCGACTGGCCAGGACCAGGGTCAATCGGTCATCCGAGCTCGGGGAAGAAGATCGCCGTCTCGCGCGCTGCGGACTCGTCGGAGTCGGACCCGTGGACCATGTTCTGGCCGATCTCCAGCGCGAAGTCGCCGCGGATCGAGCCCGGCGCCGCCTCGAGCGGGTTGGTGGCGCCGATGACCTGGCGCGCGGCGACGACGGCCTGATGGCCCTCGAGCACCATGGCGACGAGCGGCGCGGAGGTGATGAAGTCGACGAGCTCGCCGAAGAACGGCTTGCCCTCGTGCTCGGCGTAGTGGCGCTTGGCGAGGTCCTCGGTCGCGCGCATGTGCTTGAGGGCGGCGATGCGCAGGCCCTTGCGCTCGAAGCGCGCGACGATCTCGCCGGTCAGGCCGCGCGCGAACGCGTCCGGCTTGACCAGGATGAGGGTCCGGTCCTTTGGGGAAGGGTCTCCTTGGGGTTGGATGGGCGCCGCCGCGGCCGACGCGGCGGCCGCAGGCGCGCCCGGCATTCAACCGGTCCTACAGCGGTGGCGCTTCGAAGGAGGCGGTCGCCTCCGGTTCGAGCTCCTCGGGCCGCCGGCGGCGCCGGCGGCGCGGCGTGGGCGTCACGCCGGGGATCTCGGCCTCGCAGTACGGGCAGATGCGCCACTCCGGGTCCAGCGGCTTGGCGCAGTTGCCGCACGGGTCCTTGAGCTTGCGCAGGCAGTTCGGGCAGCGCAGGAACTCCTTCTCGACCTCGTGGTCGCAGTGCGGGCACAGGAAGTAGTTCAGCGAGTGCAGCCGCGCCTCGGCCGCCTGCATCTCCAGGTCGCGCTCGCGCACGTCCTCGAGGTACTCGGGCGGCCGCACGATCATGTAGACGATCGTGCCGACGAACGGGAACAGCGACGCGACCGTCGCGCAGCCCACGAGCATCGGGTCGGCGATGCGCCGGCGCGCGTCGGCGTACGTGTAGTAGACCAGCGCCAGCCAGACCACGACGAGGACGAGCACGAGGAGCTTGACGGCCGTGTCGAGCGCCTCGCTGTTGATGCCGAAGATGCCGATGGGCATGGGGACAGTGGAAGGCTAGACCACGTGGCGGCCGAACCCACCACCCCGGGATCCCCGGCGGATCACAGGAACAGTCGCCCGAAGCCGTAGCCGAGGGCGAAGAAGACGAGGATCACGAAGGCGACGATCAGCGCCACCGCCGCGATCATCGCCGGCACCGAAGGTCCGTCGTCGCTCACAGCGTGCTCCGGCGCTGCGCGCCGGCCGGGCGCAGCAGATCGGCGATGAGGTAGATCGAGCCGGTCGCCAGCGCCACCCCGTCCGGGCCGGCGGCCTCGCGCGCGGCCGCCAGGGCTCCGTGCGGGTCGCCAACCGTGCGCGCCGGCGGCCCGCCGAGCTGGCGGCACAGCGACTCGAGCGTCGCCGCCGGCAGCACGCGCGGGTTGGCGTTGGCCGTGCACACCACCTCGGCGCACAGCGGCAGCAGCTCGCGCAGCATCCCCGCCGCGTCCTTGTCGTCGAGGATCGAGACGCAGGCGACCAGGCGCCGGCCGGCGAGGAAGCCCTCGAGCGCCTCGGTCAGCGCGGCCATGCCGCCGGCGTTGTGCGCGCCGTCGAGCAGCACCTGGGCGCCGCCGTCGCCGGGGTCGACGACCTGGAAGCGCCCGGGCACGAGCGTCGAGGCGGCCGCGGCGCGCACCGCGGCC
>JAXDHQ010000024.1:0-6669 GCA_034664395.1 Solirubrobacteraceae bacterium
CGAGGTGGTCGCGGCCCGGGCCGCCGACGCGGTGAGCGCGACCCGCACGCCCGACGGCGGAGTCGTGCTGGAGAACGCCCATCTGCGCGCGGCGATCGACGCCGGCGGCGCGCTCGTCAGCCTCGTCGACCGCGCGAGCGGGCGCGAGTCGCTGTCGGCCCCCGCCAACCGCCTCGAGCTCTACGAGGACCGGCCCGTCGCCTGGGACGCGTGGGACGTCGACCCCTTCCACCTCGAGACGCGGGCCGATTGCGCGCCGGCGGACGGGATCGCGGATCTCGTCGCCGACCCGCTGCGCGCCGAGGTCGCCTTCGAGCGTCCGGTCGGCCGCGCCTCGCACCTGCGCCAGACGTTCCGCCTCGATGCCGCCGCGCGGCGGCTCGAGGTCCACACGACCGCCGACTGGCACGAGGACCATCGCCTGCTCAAGGTCGCCTTCCCGCTGGCCGTGCACGCCCACGAGGCCACCTACGAGACCGCGTTCGGCGCGGTGCGGCGTCCCACCCACTTCTCCACGCGCCACGACCTCGCCCGCTACGAGGTGCCGGGCCACCGCTGGGCGGATCTCTCCGAGCACGGGTTCGGCGTCGCGCTGCTCACCGAGAGCAAGTATGGCTACAGCGCGTACGGCGACACGCTGCGCCTCAGCCTGCTGCGCGCGCCCAAGTCGCCCGACTCCGAGGCCGACATGGGCGAGCACGCCTTCGCCTACGCGCTCGCGCCGCACGCGAGCGGCTGGCAGGACGGCGGCGTCGTCGCGCAGGCGCGGGCCTTCAACGCGCCGCTGCGCTGGGGCGCCGGGATCGCGCCGGCCGCCCCGTGGGCGCAGGTCGACGACCCCGGCCTCGTGCTCGACACGATCAAGCTCGCCGAGGACGGCGGCGCGCTCGTCCTGCGCCTCTACGAGGCCCACGGCGCGCGCGGCAGGGCGCGCGTGCGGCTCGGCCTGCCGTTCGCGTCGGCCCGCCGCGCGAGCCTGCTCGAGGACGACCTCGGGGCCGCCGCCGTCGACGGCGGCGAGATCGTCCTCGACTACCGGCCGTGGGAGATCGTCACGCTGCTGGTCGACTGACGCGGCTCAGGCGGTGTTCGACCGCTCCCACAGGTTGATCCCGCTGTCCTCGGCGTAGCGGTCGATCTCGGCGAGCTCGGCCTCGTCGAAGTCCAGGCGCTCCAGCGCGGCGACGTTCTGCTCGAGCTGGGCCACGCTGCTCGCGCCGATGAGCGTCGACGTCACGCGCGGGTCGCGCAGCGTCCACGCCAGCGCGAGCTGGGCGAGCGACTGGCCGCGCCGCTGGGCGATCTCGTCGAGCGCGCGCACGCGGGCGAGGTTCTCCTCGCTGAGCATGTCCTTCGACAGCGACCCGGCGCGCGCCGCGCGCGAGTCCTCGGGGACGCCGCCGAGGTAGCGGTCGGTCAGCATCCCCTGCGCCAGCGGCGAGAAGACGATGCAGCCGACGCCCTCGCGGCCCAGGACGTCGAGCAGATCGGGCTCGATCCAGCGGTTGAGCAGCGAGTACGACGGCTGGTGGATGAGCAGCGGCGTGCCGAGGTCGCGGAAGATCCGGATCGCGGCCGTGGTGCGCTCCGCGGAGTAGGAGGAGATGCCGGCGTACAGCGCCTTGCCCTGGCGGACCGCGGTGTCGACCGCGCCCAGGGTCTCCTCCAGCGGCGTGTCGGGGTCCAGGCGGTGCGAGTAGAAGATGTCGACGTAGTCCAGCCCCATCCGCTGCAGGCTCTGGTCGAGGCTGGCCAGCAGGTACTTGCGCGAGCCCCACTCGCCGTACGGCCCGGGCCACATGTCGTAGCCGGCCTTCGTCGAGATCACGAGCTCGTCGCGGTACGGGCGCAGGTCCTTCTCGAGGACCCGCCCGAAGGTCTCCTCGGCCGAGCCGTACGGCGGCCCGTAGTTGTTGGCGAGGTCGAAGTGGGTGATGCCGAGGTCGAAGGCCCGGCGCAGGATGGCGCGGCTGGTCTCCAGCGGCCGGTCGGAGCCGAAGTTCTGCCACAGCCCGAGCGACACGGCCGGCAGCAGCAGCCCGCTGCGACCGGTGCGCCGGTAGGGCATGTGGTCGTAGCGGTCGGGAGCGGGGACGTAGGTCATGCGACCGATTGTGGCGCGAGCCGACATCGGGCGCGTGGCGGCGCGACGGCACGGCTACCGTGATGGTGACCCGCGAGCGATGAGGAGTCCCATGTCTGCCGCCCAGCCCGCCACGCCGCCGTTCCGAGGGGTCGGCGTCGCCCTCGTGACGCTGTTCGACGACGACGGGCGGCTGCTCCTCGACGAGACGGCCGAGCACGCGCGCGACCTGGTCGAGCGCGGCGTCACCGCCGTCGTGGTCTCGGGCTCGACCGGCGAGTCGTGGGCGCTGTCGGTCGACGAGCGCCTGGAGCTGTGCGCCGCGATCGCCGGCGTCCTGGGCGACCGCGTGCCGGTCCTCGTCGGCGCCGGCCACCTCGAGCGCGACGACGCCGTCGGCCTGGCCGCCGCGGCCGGCGCCGCGGGAGCGAGCGCGGTCCTCGCCCTGTCGCCGCCCGGCGAGGACGACGTGCGCCCCCACTACGAGGCGCTGGCCTCGGCCGCGGGCGCCACGCCGATCGTCGCCTACCACTACCCGGCGCTGTCGCCGCCCGGGATCGCGCTGGACCAGCTCCGCGAGCTGCCGATCGTCGGGTGCAAGGACTCCTCGGGCGACGCCGAGCGGCTCGTGGCCGAGCTCGGCGCCTACGACGGCCCGCTGTACGTGGGCAGCTCGGCCTACCTCGCGCTCGCCGGGCCGCTGGGCGCCACGGGCGCGATCCTCGCCCTGGCCAACACCGACCCCGAGGGCTGCATCGCCGCGTTCACCGGCGACCTGGGCGCCCAGCGCGACCTGCTCGACGCGCATCGCGAGGCCCACGTCGACTTCCCGGCCGGCCTCAAGGGCCGCCTCGCCCGTCTCCGGGGCGCCTCCGCGGCGGTGCGCTCGCGCGCCGCCGCGGCGACGTCATAGCCGCTTTACCGCTAGCTGACGAAGGGATGCCTAGCCTCCTATGTCGATGAAGTCACCACGGCACCTGTGGACCGGCGACTGGCGGCTGGAGGCTGAACGAGCCCGCCAGGCCGCCGAGGAGGAGGCTGCGCGCCGGCGAGCGGTCTGGGACGCCACGCGTCCCGACGAGCCGCCCGCCGTCGAGGGCCGGGCGCCGCGAACGGTCAGGCTCCGCGCGGTCGTCGCCGTCGTCCTCGGCGCCGCGGCGCTGGCGATCGGGGCGTTCGCCGCCGGCTCGCTCCTCGGTGGGGGCGGCGACGCCGCCAAGCCGCTGCCGGCCCTCGCCAGCACCCCGATCCAGCCGCGCCACGGCCAGACGCGGGCGGGCGCGATCTACGCCAAGGCGAGCCCCGCGGTCGTCTCCATCCGCACCGACAGCGGCTCGGGCACCGGCTTCCTGGTCGACGGCGACGGCACGCTGGTCACCAACGACCACGTCGTCGGCAGCGCGACGCACGTCGTCGTGAAGTTCGGCTCCGACGGGCGCAGCCTCGACGGCAGCGTGCTGGGGACCGACCCGTCGAGCGACCTCGCCGTCGTCCACATCGACCCGTCCGCCGCGCCGGCCAACGCCAAGCCGCTGCAGTTCGCCGACTCGCGCGAGGTCCAGGTCGGCGACGACGCCATCGCCATCGGCAACCCCTTCGGCCTGGATCGCACGGCGACCGAGGGCATCGTCTCGGGCCTCGGCCGCGAGATCCAGGCGCCCAACGGCTTCCAGATCGACCAGGTCATCCAGACCGACGCGCCGATCAACCCGGGCAACTCGGGCGGCCCGCTGCTCGACGCCTCGGGGCTGGTCATCGGCGTCAACTCCCAGATCGCGACCGGCGGCGCGGGTTCGCAGGGCAACGTCGGCATCGGCTTCGCGGTGCCGTCCAACACCGTGCGCCAGGTCGTCCCCCAGCTCAAGCAGGGCCAGAGCATCGCCCGCCCGTACCTGGGCGTGCAGACCTCGTCGCCGACCGCCCCGGGCATGTCGACCGGGGCCGAGGTGGCCTCGGTGGTCACCGGCGGCCCGGCCGACCGCGCCGGCCTCCAGCCGGGCGACGTCATCAACCAGATCGACGGCCAGGCCGTCAACGACCCGTCCGACGTCTCGCGCATCGTCAACACCAAGAAGCCGGGCGAGCAGATCGCCGTTCGCATCGACCGCAGCGGCCAGGAGATGACGATCGGCATCCCCCTCGGCAATCGTCCGACCCACACGCCGTGAGCTTCGCCGCCCCGCTCGTCCTCCTCGGCCTGCTGGGCGTCCCCGTCCTCGTGGCGCTGTACGTCGCCCACCAGCGCGACCGCGCGCGGGCGGCGGCGGCGTTCGCCGCGCCGCGTCTGGTGGCGTCGGTCGCGCCCCGGCGCCCGGGCTGGCGCCGGCACGCGCCGATGCTCGCGTTCGCCCTGGCGCTCGCGATCCTCGTCGTCGCCGCGGCGCGGCCGGAGACGACCGTCGCCGTGCCCGTCAACCGGGCGGCGATCATGCTCGTCAACGACGTGTCGGGCTCGATGCTGGCGACCGACGTCGCGCCCAACCGGCTGACCGCGGCGCGCATCGCGGCCAAGCGCTTCGCCCGCCGGGTGCCGGCCGGCGTCAACGTCGGCGTGATGGCCTTCAACCAGAAGCCGCAGGTGCTCCAGTCGCCGACGACCGACCGCGCCTCCGTCGAGTCGGCGCTCGATCGCCTGCGCTCCAGCGGCAGCACGGCCACGGGGGCCGCCATCGAGCAGGCGACGACCGTCCTGCGCCGTGTGCCGGGCGAGGGCGGCAAGCGCCCGCCGGCGGCGATCGTGCTGATCTCCGACGGCAGCTCGGTCCGCGGGATCTCCCCGGTCGCGGCCGCCCAGGCCGCGGGGCGGCTGCGCATCCCCGTCTACACCGTCGCCCTCGGCACCGCCCAGGGGACGATCACCGTCCCGCGCCCGAACGGGCAGCCGGGCACCGAGGTCCACCGCGTGCCGCCCGACCCGCAGGCGCTCGCGCAGATCGCGCGCGCGTCCGGCGGTCGCGCCTACACCGCCGTCAACGCCGACCGCCTGAGCCGCGTCTACGAGCGCCTGGGCTCGCAGCTCGGCCGCAAGAACGCCAAGCGCGAGGTCACCGCGGGCTTCGCCGGCGGCGGGCTGGCGCTGCTGCTGCTCGGCGCCGCCATGTCCCTGCACTGGTTCGGCCGTCTGATCTGACCACGACCACACCATCGACCCGACCCGAGGCCCATCCATGACCGACCACGACGACACCACCGCCCCGCGCGAGGATCCGCGCGTCGCGCTCGAGGAGGCGCTCTACGAGATCAAGCGCGTCATCGTCGGCCAGGACGCGATGCTCGAGCGCCTGCTCGTCGCGCTCATGGCCGGCGGCCACGTCCTGCTCGAGGGCGTTCCCGGCCTGGCCAAGACGCTGACCGTCCGCACCCTGGCGCAGGTCCTCGGCGGCACGTTCAAGCGCATCCAGTTCACCCCCGACCTCGTGCCGGCGGACCTCGTCGGCACGCGCGTGTACCGGCCCGACACCGGCCGCTTCGACATCGAGCTCGGGCCGGTCTTCGGCAACTTCCTGCTCGCCGACGAGATCAACCGCGCGCCGGCGAAGGTCCAGTCGGCGCTGCTGGAGGTCATGCAGGAGCACCAGGTGACGATCGGGGGCCAGACCTTCCCGGTCCCGCATCCGTTCCTCGTCCTCGCCACCCAGAACCCGATCGAGTCCGAGGGGACCTACCCGCTGCCCGAGGCGCAGGTCGATCGCTTCCTGATGAAGATCGTCGTCGACTACCCGTCCTTCGGCGAGGAGGCGGCCGTGGTCGGACGCAGCCTCGGCGTCGGGGCGGTCGTGCGCGAGCGGCTGAGCCTCGAGGACCTGGAGCGCTTCGCGGTCGCCTGCCGCGGTGTGCTCGTCGACCGCGAGGTCATCGGCTACGCGGTCTCGCTGGCCGACGCCACCCGCCGGCCGGGCGAGTACGGCATGGAGGACGTCGCGCCGTTCATCGAGTACGGCGCCAGCCCCCGTGGCCCGATCGGCCTCGTCCAGGCCGCCCGTGCCCTGGCGCTGCTGCGCGGCCGCGGGCACGTCACCGCCGGCGACATCCGCGACCTCGCCGCCGACGTCCTGCGCCATCGCCTCGTGCTCTCCTACGACGCCCTGAGCGAGGGCGTCTCGGCCGACGACATCCTCGAGCGCGTCCTCAGCGCCGTGCCCGAGCCCGAGTCCGACCACCTCAAGCGCACCCGGACGGTGTCCGCGGCGTGAGCCCGGCGGCGCTCAGGCCGCCCGCCGCCCGCCAGGGCCCGGGCCGCATCCCGCCCGACGTGGTCGACGCGCTCGACCTCGTCGTCGCGCGCCGCGCGGCGGGCGCGCTGCCCGGCGACCGCCGGGCCGCGGGCGTCGGTCTCGGTACGGAGCTCGCCCAGCTGCGGCCGTACGAGCTGGGCGACGACGTCCGCCACATCGACGCCGCCGCGAGCGCGCGCACCGGCACGCCCCACGTTCGGCTGCACGTCCCCGAGCGCGCGCTCACGACCTGGATCGCGCTCGATGTCTCCCCGTCGATGGCGTTCGGGACCGCGCGCCGGCTGAAGGCCGATGTCGCGGAGGGAGCAGCGCTGGTGTTCGGGCGCCTCGGCGTGCGCCGCGCCGGCAGCG
>JAXDHQ010000025.1:0-4813 GCA_034664395.1 Solirubrobacteraceae bacterium
GTCGCCGTGGCCTCGACCGGCGTCATCGGCGTCCCGCTCGACAGCCGCGCCGTGGTCGGCGGGCTGGCGCGGGCGCGCGGCGAGCTGCGCTCCGACGGCGACGCCGACTTCGCCGCGGCGATCATGACCACCGACGCCTTCGAGAAGCGCGCGACGCTCGCCGTCGAGCTGTCGGGCGGCACCGTCCGCCTGTCGGCGCAGGCCAAGGGCGCGGGCATGATCCAGCCGGCCTTCGCCACGATGCTGTGCTTCGTGCAGAGCGACGCGGCGCTCGCGGCCGACACCGCCGACCTGCTGCTCGGCGTCTGCGTCAAGCGCTCGTTCGACCGCATCTCGGTCGACGGCCAGCTCTCGACCAACGACACCGTCGTGCTCATGTGCTCGGGCGCCAGCGGCCTGGCCGTCGAGCCCGAGTCCGAGGACGAGCTGCGCTTCGGCCAGGCGCTCGACTCGCTCCTGCGCCAGCTCGCGCTGGAGATCGTGCGCGACGGCGAGGGCGCCGCCCGCGCCGGGCGCGTCGTCGTCCGCGGCGGGCACGAGCCCAACGTCGAGGCCGCCGCGCGCGCGGTGGCCAACTCGCCCCTCGTCAAGACCGCCCTGCACGGCGGCGACCCGAACTGGGGCCGCATCGCCCAGGCGGTCGGCGCCGCCCTGCCCGGCACCGCGCCGCTGCCGCTCGACATCGCCATCGAGGGGATGCGCGTGTGCGCGGGCGGCGCGGCGGTCCCCTTCGACCTCGACGACCTCGCGTCGCGCGTGACCCGCGAGGAGGTCGAGTACGTCGTCGACCTCCCCGGCGAAGGCGCGGAGACCGAGGTCTTCTTCTCCGACCTGGGACACGAGTACGTGACGATCAATGCCGACTACACCACCTGACCCGCCGACCGCCATGCACGACGTCGGGACCCTGCTCGAGGCGCTCCCCTACATCCGGGAGTTCCACGGCAAGACGATCGTGATCAAGTACGGCGGCGCCGCCATGGAGGACCCGGCGCTGCGCGAGGAGTTCGCCCGCGACGTCGTGCTGCTGAAGTACGTCGGGCTCAAGCCGATCGTCGTCCACGGCGGCGGGCCGGAGATCACCCACTACATGGAGCGCCTGGGGATGCCGGTGCAGTTCGTCGGCGGCCTGCGCGTGTCCGACGCCGACACCGTCGAGATCGCCAAGATGGTCCTCGTCGGCAAGGTCAACAAGGACATCGTCCTGCGCCTGAACCGCCACGGCCAGCCGGCGGTCGGCCTCTCGGGCGACGACGGCCAGCTCTTCCGCGTCAGCCGCCAGGCCGGCCCGGCGGGCGAGGACGTCGGCTTCGTCGGACGCATCGACCGCGTCGACGTCAACGTGCTCAACCACATCGCCCAGGACTACATCCCGGTCGTGGCGTCGGTCGGCGCCGACCGCGAGGGCAACTCCTACAACGTCAACGCCGACGAGGCGGCCGGTGCGGTGGCGCGCGCGATGGGCGCGTACAAGGTGCTGTTCCTCACCGACGTCGTCGGCTGGCTGCGCGACCCGGCCGACCCGGCGTCGGTCATCTCCGAGGCCGGCGCGGACGAGGTCGAGGCGATGCTGGACGGCGTCGCCGGCGGCATGCGCCCGAAGCTGCAGGCGTGCCTGGACGCCATCCACGGCGGCGTGACGTTCGCCCACATCGTCGACGGCCGGGTGCCGCACTCGCTCCTGCTCGAGCTGTTCACCGACGCCGGCATCGGCACGAAGATCCGGCCCGCGACATGACGCTCAGCGACCTGCAGCGCCTGGAGCGCGACCACCTGGTTCCCGCCTACGCGCGGATGCCCGTCGAGTTCGTCCGCGGCGAGGGCGCGCGGCTGTGGGACGCCGAGGGCACCGAGTACCTCGACTTCCAGACCGGCCTGGCGGTCAACAGCCTCGGCCACTGCCATCCGGCGGTGGTGGAGGCGATCCGCGAGCAGGCCGAGCGCCTGATCCACGTCGGCAACCTCTTCTACACCGAGCCCGGGATGCGTCTGGCCCAGCGCCTGGCCGAGTCGTCGCTCGGCGGCAAGGTCCACTTCGCCAACTCGGGCACCGAGGCCAACGAGGCGGCGCTCAAGGTCGCGCGCAAGGCCAAGCCGGGCGGGACGATCGTCTCGGTGCACCGCGGCTTCCACGGGCGCACGTACGGCTCGCTGTCGGCGACGCCGCAGGAGGCCAAGCAGGCGCCGTTCGCGCCGCTGGTGCCCGGCTTCGTGGCGGTCGCGCCGACCGCCGAGGCCATCGTGGCGGCGGTCGACGAGCGCACGGCGGCGGTCCTGCTCGAGCCGGTGCAGGGCGAGAGCGGCGTCTACGTCCTCGGCGACGAGGTCCTGCGCGCGGCGCGCGAGGCGTGCGACGTCCACGGCGCCGCGCTCATCTTCGACGAGGTCCAGTGCGGCCTCGGTCGCACCGGGACGCTGTGGGCCTACGAGCACGCGCGCGTCGTCCCCGACGCGCTCACCACGGCCAAGGCGCTGGGCGGCGGCCTGCCGATCGGCGCGCTGGTCACCGGCCCGCGGCTGGCCGACGTCTTCGCCCCGGGCGACCACGGCTCGACGTTCGCCGGCGGCCCGGTGCAGTGCGCGGCGGGCCTGGCGGTGATGGACGTCGTGTCCGAGCCCGAGCTGCTCGCGCGCGTCCGGGCGCTGGGCGAGCGGCTGCGCCACGCGGTGGCCGAGCTGCCCGGCGTGGGCGAGGTCCGCGGCCGCGGGCTGATGATCGCCTTCGACCTCGTCGACGGCGGCGCTCCCGAGCTGGTGGCGCGCGCGCTGAGCGAGCAGCGCCTCGTCCTCAACGCGACCGGACCGGTGACGGTGCGGCTGCTGCCGCCGCTGGTGGTGGCGGAGTCCGAGGTCGACGAGGCGCTGACGCGCCTGTCGGCGCTGCTTCACTGACGGTAGTTGCGCATCCCGTCGTTGCCCTGGTAGTAGCTCGTGAGCCCCCAGAGCACGCAGCCGAAGCCGACGAACAGCGGGATGAGGCTGGGCCAGCCGTCGAGCGACTCGGACACGACGAAGAGGACGATCGCGCACACGAACCAGCGCCATGGCCGCAGCTCGGGAACGTCGAGCCAGAGGGGCCTCCGCTGGGGCCGCTCGGGGCGCTCCGGACGGTGATCGCGGGTGTCGATCAGGAGCATGGCGGGTCCTCTGTCAGAGTACCGGAGCGCATGACCTCCGTCGATCCCCTGCGGCTGTCGACCCCGGTGGAGCACGACGGGATCGCCGATCGCGTCGCCATCGAGGAGCCGCTGGAGATCCGCGTCCGCGGCGAGGCGCTGTCGGTGACCATGCGCACGCCCGGCCACGACGAGGAGCTCGCGCTCGGCTTCCTGCACGGCGAGGGGCTGATCGACGGCCCGGTGCCGGTGGGCCCGACCGACGACCTGGCGGCGAACACCGTCGACGTCGACGCGCCGCTGCGCTTCGACCCGTCGCAACGGCGCTTCTACACGACGAGCTCGTGCGGCGTGTGCGGCAAGGGCGCGCTGGAGGAGGTCGCCGTCCACGCCGACGACCTGCCCCAGGGCCCGGTCGTCGCCCGCGCGCTGCTCGCCGACCTGCCCGAGCGCCTGCGCCAGCCCGCCTTCGAGGCCACCGGCGGCCTGCACGCCACCGGGCTCTTCGACGTCGAGGGCGAGCTGCTGATCGTCCGCGAGGACGTGGGCCGCCACAACGCGATGGACAAGGTCGTCGGGCGCGCGCTGCTCGACGGGCTGATGCCACTGCACGGGCGGCTGCTGTGCGTCTCCGGGCGGCTCTCGTTCGAGCTCGTCCAGAAGGCGGCGGTCGCCGGGGCGCCGATCCTCGTCGGCGTCGGGGCGCCGACCTCGCTCGCCGTGTCGCTCGCGGGCGACCGCGGGATGACGCTGTGCGGTTTCGCCCGCCGCGGCGACCTCAACGTCTACACGGGGCCGCAGCGGGTGCGCCGGTAGCCTTCCGCGGCCATGGCCGAGCAGACCCGAACGCCCAACACCCGCACCGCCTCCTATCTCGCCGAGCCCGGCGAGGTCCACCGCGTCCTGCTGCTGTACTCCGGTGGCCTGGACACGAGCGTGATGCTCAAGTGGATCCAGGACGAGTACGAGGCCGAGGTCGTGGCCCTCACCGTCAACCTCGGCCAGCCCGGCGAGGACTACGACGTGGTCCAGGGCAAGGCGATCGACCTCGGCGCCGTCGCGGCCGAGGTCGTCGACGCGCGCGAGGAGTTCGCCCGCGACTTCGTGGTCCCGGCGATCAAGGCCAACGCGATCTACGGCCTCGCCTATCCGCTCTTCACCGCGCTCGGGCGCCCGCTCATCGCCAAGCTCGCCGTCGAGTACGCGCGCAAGCACGGCTGCGACACGATCGCCCACGGCTGCACCGGCAAGGGCAACGACCAGGTGCGGATCGAGGGCACGGTGGCCACGCTCGCCCCCGAGCTCAAGGTGATCGCGCCGGTGCGCTCGTGGGCCATGGGCCGCGACGAGGAGATCGCCTACGCGCGCGAGCACGACATCCCGGTCAAGGGCGGCACCGAGACCGCCCCGTACTCGATCGACGACAACATCTGGGGCCGCTCGTCGGAGGGCAAGTGGATCGAGGAGCTCGACCACGCGCCCGACGACGACGTCTTCCAGCTCGTCACGCGCCCCGAGGAGGCGCCCGACGAGGCGCAGACGCTCGAGATCGAGTTCGAGCGCGGGGTACCCGTCGCGCTGGACGGCGAGCGCCTGGGACTGGTCGAGCTGCTCGAGCGCGCGGCGGAGATCGGCTGCCGCCACGGCGTGGGGATCGTCGACCACATCGAGGATCGGATCGTCGGCCTGAAGGTCCG
>JAXDHQ010000026.1:0-3316 GCA_034664395.1 Solirubrobacteraceae bacterium
GTCGCGCGCGAGGTGCACGCCGCGACCGGCGCGCTGCTCGCCCCGCCGCCGTGGGCGGACGACCCGGGGACGCCCGGCGCGATCGAAGGCGTCGAGGTCCGCGTCGAGGCGCCCGACCTGTGCCCGCGCTTCACCGCGCGCGTCTTCGAGGAGGTGACGATCGGCCCGTCGCCGCGTTGGCTGAAGGCGCGCCTGCTGGCCGCCGGCCAGCGCCCGATCAACAACGTCGTCGACATCACGAACTACGCGATGCTGCTCGTGGGCCAGCCGCTGCACGCGTTCGACCTCGACCGCGTCGCCGGCGGCCGGCTCGTCGTGCGCCGCGCCCGCGCGGGCGAGCAGGTCACGACGCTCGACGGCCAGGTGCGCACGCTCGACGAGCAGATGCTCGTCATCGACGACGCCGAGGGACCGACGTCGATCGCCGGCGTGATGGGCGGCGAGCGCTCGGAGGTCCAGGAGGGCACGACGCGCGTGCTCATGGAGGTCGCGAGCTGGGACGGCCCGAACATCCACCGCACCTCGCAGCTCCTCGGGCTGCGCTCGGAGGCCAGCGGGCGCTTCGAGAAGGGCCTTGCGCCCGAGCAGGCGATGGAGGCCCAGATCGTCGCCACCAAGCTCATGCTCGAGCTCACCGGCGCGCGCCTCGTGCCGGGGACGATCGACGTCGGCGGCCCGGGTCCCGCCCCCGCGGTCATCCGCCTGCGCGAAGAGAAGGTCGCCGCGATCCTCGGCCGTCCGATCGCGCGCGATCGCCAGGACGAGATCCTGCGCGCGCTCGAGTTCGGCGTGGGCGAGGTCGACGACGGCCTCGACGTCAGCGTCCCCGCCTTCCGCCGCAACGACGTCTCCCGCGAGGCCGACCTCATCGAGGAGGTCGCGCGGATCGACGGCCTCGAGAAGCTCCCGGCGACGCTGCCCAAGCGCCGCGGTGCGGCCGGCCGGCTCACCACCGCCCAGCGCCTGCGCCGCCGCGCGGTCGACGCGCTGGTCGGGCGCGGCATGTACGAGATCGTCGGCTGGAGCTTCACCGACCCGGGCCTCGCCGACCGCCTGCGCCTGGCGCCCGACGACCCGCGCCGGCGCTTCGTCGCCCTCGAGAACCCGATGAGCGAGGACCGGTCGGTCATGCGCACGACGCTCGTCGGGTCGCTGCTGGACGCCGCCCGCCACAACACCGCCCGCGGCATGGCGGACCTCGCGCTGCTGGAGTGCGGCGCCGTCTACCTCGACACGGGCGGGCGCCTGCCGCACGAGCACCGCGCGCTCGGGGGCGTCGTCGCCGGCCGCCTGCACCCGCAGACATGGGGCACGCGCGAGCCGCCGACGGCCGGGTTCTTCGCCGCCAAGGGTCTGGTCGGCGCGGCGCTCGACGCCGTCCGCGTGCGCTGGGACGTCGAGCGCGCGACCGAGCCGTTCCTGCACCCCGGGCGCACGGCGCGCGTGCTCGCCGGCGGCGAGGACGTCGGCTGGCTCGGCGAGCTGCACCCGGTCATCGCCCGCGCCTGGGACCTCGACGCCGGCGCGACCCTGTTCGAGATCGACCTCGACCGCGCGCTCGGCCACGCCGACGCGGTGCCCCAGTACGTCGACCTCACGAGCTTCCCGGCGCTGCGCATGGACCTGTCGGTGACCCTGCCCGAGGACGTCCCCGCCGCGACCGTCGTCGCCGCGGTGCGCGAGGCGGGCGGCGAGCTGCTGACCGAGGCCCGCGTCTTCGACCTCTACCACGGCGAGCAGGTGGGGGAGGGGCGCAAGTCGCTGGCGCTCGGGCTCGCGTTCCGCGCGAGCGACCGCACGCTGACCGACGAGGACGTCGCGCCGCTGCGCGCGCGGATCGTCGCCGCGCTGCGCGACGGGCTGGGGGGCGAGCTGCGTGGCTGAGTCGGTCCTCGTCGCCGGCGCGTCGGGCTTCGCCGGCGCGCTCGCCGCGCGCCTGGTGCACCGCCACCCGCACTTCGAGCTGGCCGCGGTGACGTCGCGCAGCGACGCCGGGCGGCGCCTCGACGACCTCTACCCGCACCACCGCGTGCCGCGCGTGCTCGAGGAGCTCGACCTCGACCACCACGGCGACGTCGACGCGGCGATCGTCGCCTATCCCCACGGGGCCAGCGCCCCGCTGGTGGCGGCGCTGCTCCAGCGCGGCGTCCGCGTCGTGGACCTCAGCGCCGACTTCCGCCTGCGCGACGTCGCCACCTACGAGGAGTGGTACGTCGAGCACCCGCACCCCGAGCTGATCGCCGACGCGGTCTACGGGCTCCCCGAGCTCTACCGCGACGCCCTGCGCGGCGCGACCCTGACCGCGGGGCCCGGGTGCTTCCCCACCGCGGCGATCCTGGCGCTGGCGCCGCTCGCCCGCGCCGGCCTGCTCGCCGACGCGATCGTCGACGCCAAGACCGGTGTGTCCGGCGCCGGCCGCGCGGCGACCGAGCGCACCCACTTCGTCGCGGTCGACGAGAACGTCACGCCCTACGGCGTCGGCCGCCACCGCCACGCGCCGGAGATCGACCAGGAGCTCGCGGCGCTCGGTGCGCCGGTCACGGTCACCTTCGTCCCGCACCTGCTGCCGATCGACCAGGGCGAGCTCGTGTCCTGCTACGTCACGGTCGACGGCGATCCCGGCGACGTGCGCGCCCTCTACGACGAGGCCTACGCCGACGAGCCGTTCGTCGAGGTCGTCGACCGTCCGCCCGGCGTGCGCGACGTGCGCGAGACCAACCTCTGCCGCCTGTACGTGCTCGCCGACCCGCGGACCGCCAAGGTCATGGTGTTCGGCGTGATCGACAACCTGTGGAAGGGCACCGCGTCGCAGGCGATCCAGGCGCTCAACCTCATGTGCGGCCGCCCCGAGACCGAGGGCCTGGACGCGTGAGCGACGAGGGCTTCTTCCGCTCGCGCTGGGTCGAGGTCCCCGACTGGGTGCGACACGACCCCGCGGGCGGGCTGCCGGCGGGCTTCCGCGCCGCGGGCGTGGCCGCCGGGCTCAAGCAGAGCGGCGGCCGCGACGTCGGCCTGCTCGTCTCCGACGCCCCCGAGACCACGAGCGCGGCGCGCTTCACGCGCTCGGGCGTGCTGGCGGCGCCGGTGCTCGTCACCCAGGAGCGTGCGCGACTGGACGCGCTGCGGGTGATCGTCGCCAACTCCGGCAACGCGAACGCCGCGACCGGCGGGCGCGGGATCGACGCCGCCGCCAAGATGCAGGGCGCGGCGGCGATGGCCGGTGGGGTGGAGGCCGACCGCGTCGCGGTGGCGTCCACCGGCGTGATCGGCGTCCCGCTCGACGACCGCGCCGTCGTCGGCGGCCTCGCCCGCGCGC
>JAXDHQ010000027.1:0-19965 GCA_034664395.1 Solirubrobacteraceae bacterium
CTACTCGCCACCGGGCGGCGGCTTCTCGGTCAAGGTCCCCGAGGGCTGGTCGCGGACGAGCGCCGGCGGCGCCGTCACGTTCACCGACAAGCTCAACGCGATCCGCATGCAGAGCGCCAAGGCGAGCGCTCCGCTCACCGTCGCCCGCGCCCGCAGCGTGGAGCTGCCCGCGCTGGCCGGGACGGTCAAGGGCTTCCAGCCCGGGACGGTGAGCTCGGTCTCGCGCGCCGCAGGATCCGCCGTGCGGGTGACCTATCTCGCCGACGCCGCGCCCAACGCGGTGACCGGCAAGGTCGCTCGCGACGCCGTCGAGCGCTACGTCTTCTTCCACGCCGGCCGCCAGGTCGTCCTCACCCTCAGCGGGCCCAAGGGCGCCGACAACGTCGACCCGTGGAAGCTCGTCACGAACTCGCTGCGGTGGACGCGATGACCGCCCTGCTGGAGGCCACGAGCCTGTATCGCTTCTTCCACGCCGGCGACGACGAGACGCTCGCCCTGCAGGGCGTGTCGCTCGCCGTCGAGCCGGGCGCGCTCGTCGCCGTGACGGGCCCATCGGGCTCGGGCAAGTCGACGCTGCTGAGCTGCCTGGCCGGACTCGACGAGCCCGACGGCGGGATGGTGCGGATCGACGGCGAGCGCCTGTCGCGCCGCCCCGAGGAGGAGCGCGCGCGGGTGCGGGCGCGCCGGATCGGGATGGTCTACCAGCAGGCCAACCTCGTCGGGCACCTCTCGGTGCAGGAGAACGTCGCCCTGGCCCAGCGCCTGGCCGGCGCCGTCGACGTCGAGCGCCGGACGCGCGTGCTCGAGGAGTGCGGCATCGCCGGCCGCGCCGCGGCCCGCCCGGTGCAGCTCTCGGGCGGCGAGCTGGCGCGCGCCGGGCTCGCGGTCGCGCTGGCCAACGACCCGCCGGTGATCCTGGCCGACGAGCCGACCGGCGAGCTGGACAGCGTCACCGGGGATCGCATCCTCGGACTGCTGCGCCGGCGGGCCGCCGCCGGTGCCGCGGTCCTCGTCGTGACCCACAGCCCCGACGTCGCCCAGGCCGCCGACCGCGAGATCCACCTGCGCGACGGGAGGGTGGCGGCATGAGCGCGGCCCAGCCCCTGGCGCGCTGCGACGGCGCCGCCCGCACGTACGGCCGCGGCGCGACCGCCACCGTCGCGCTGGCGCCGACCGACTGCGAGGTCGGGCCCGGCGCGCGGATCGCGATCATGGGCCCGTCCGGATCGGGCAAGTCGACGCTGCTGCACCTCCTGGCCGGGCTCGACGACCCCACCGTCGGGACCGTCTCCTGGCCCGCGATCGGCGGGCGCGACGACCTGCGCCCCGGACCGGTCGCCGTCGTCTTCCAGGGCCCGAGCCTGCTGCCGCCGCTCACCGTCCAGGAGAACGTCGCCCTGCCGCTCGTCCTCGCGGGCGCGACCGACCGCGAGGCGCGCGAGCGCGCCGACGCGGCGCTGGAGCTCGTGGGCCTCTTCGACATCCGCGACCGCCTGCCGGAGGAGATCTCCGGCGGCCAGGCCCAGCGCGCCGCCGTCGCGCGCGCCCTGGCGGGCGGGCCGCAGCTCATCCTCGCCGACGAGCCCACCGGCCAGCTCGACCACGAGAGCGGCGCCGTGGTCGTCGACGTCCTGCTCGAGAGCGCCGACCACGCCGGGGCGGCGCTCGTCGTCTGCACGCACGACCCCGCCGTCGCCGACCGCCTGGCCGAGCGCTGGATCATGCGCGACGGGCAGATCCACCGCACGACCGCCGAGGTGCCCGCGTGATCGCCCTGTCCTGGCTGCGGGGGCTCGTGGCCCATCGCCGCAGCCGCCTGCTGTCGACCGCGATCGGCGTGGCCGTCGCCGTCGCGCTGCTGGCGTCGATCGGCGCCTTCCTGTCGGCGACCACGTCGAAGATGACCCACCGCGCGATCGCCCGGGTGCCCGTCGACTGGCAGGTCGAGGCCCAGCCGAACGCCGGGGCCGGCTCGAACCTGCTCGCACAGGTCCAGCGCTACCCCGGCGTGCGGCGTGCGCTGCCGGTCGGCTTCGCCGAGACCGGCGGCCTGCGCGCGACGACCGGCGCCTCCGTGCAGAGCACCGGGCCCGGCAGGGTGCTCGGGCTGCCCCCGGGCTACGCCCGTGCCTTCCCCGGCGAGCTGCGCACGCTCTCCGGCCGCGGGGAAGGCGTCCTGCTCGCCCAGCAGACCGCCGCCAACCTGCACGCGCGGCCCGGCGACGCCGTCGCGATCCAGCGCGCGGGGATGGCGCCGGCGAAGGTCCGCGTCGACGGCGTCGTGGACCTGCCCGCCGCCGACTCGCTGTTCCAGCGCGTCGGCGCCCCGGTCGGCGCCCAGCCGCAGGCGCCGCCCGACAACGTGATCCACCTCCCCCAGGCGCTGTTCGCGCAGGTCGAGGGCCCGCTGGCGCGGGCGCGCCCGGACCTCGTGCGCACGCAGGTCCACGTCGGGCTCTCGCACGCGCTGCCGGGCAGCCCGAGCGCCGCCTTCGTCCAGGTCTCGGGCCACGCCCGCAACCTCGAGACGCGCCTGTCCGGCGCCGGCCTCGTGGGCGACAACCTCGGCTCGGCGCTGGACCAGGCGCGCAAGGACGCCCTCTACGCGCAGATCCTCTTCCTCTTCCTCGGCGTGCCGGGCGCGATCCTGGCCGGACTCGTCACCGCGTCGATCGCCGCCGCCGGCGCCGACCGCCGGCGCCGCGACGCCGCGCTGCTGCGCACCCGCGGCGCGACGACGCGCCAGCTCGTGCGCGTCGCGCTCGGCGAGGCGGCCCTCGCGGGCGGGCTCGGCGTCGCCGCCGGCCTCGCCGGCGCGCTGCTCATCGGGCGCCTGGCGTTCGGCACCGCGAGCTTCGGCGCCGGGACGCTCGCCGCCGTGCTGTGGGCGGGCGGCGCCGCCGCCGCGGGCGTCGCCATCGCCGCCGCCGTGATCGCCCTGCCCGCCTGGCGCGACGCCCGCGCGCTGACCGTCGCCGGCCAGCGCCGACAGATCGGACGGCGCGAGCGCGGCCCGTGGTGGGCGCGCTACGGGCTGGACTTCGCGGCCCTCGGCGGCGCCGCGCTCGTCTACTGGCAGGCGTCCAAGAGCGGCTACCAGCTCGTCCTCGCGCCCGAAGGCGTCCCCCAGGTCTCGGTGAACTGGTACGCCCTGCTGGCGCCCGTGCTCGCCTGGCTCGGCGCGGGGCTGCTCGCCTACCGCCTCGCCGACCTCGTCCTCGTCCGCGGGCGCACGCTCCTGGCGCGCCTGCTGGCGCCGCTGGCCGGGGAGCTGGCGCCGACGGTGGCGGCGACCATGGGCCGCCAGCGCCGCCTGCTCGCCGGCGCGGTGACGCTGGTGGCGCTCACCGCGGCCTTCGCCGCCTCGACCGCCGTGTTCAACTCGACCTACCAGCAGCAGGCCGAGGTCGACGCGCGCCTCTCCAACGGCGCCGACGTCACCGTGACCGAGTCGCCCGGCGCGCGCGTCGGGCCGCAGGGCGCGGCGCAGCTCGCGCGCGTCCCGGGCGTCGCCAGCGTCGAGCCGCTGCAGCACCGCTTCGCCTACGTCGGCGCCGACCTCCAGGACCTCTACGGGGTGCGGCCGAGCACGATCGGCGCCGCGGGCAGGCTCCAGAGCGCGTGGTTCGCGGGCGGCACCGCGAGTCAGCTCATGGACACCCTGGCGCGCCGGCCCGACAGCGTGCTCGTCGCCGCCGAGACGGTCAAGGACTTCCAGCTCCAGCCCGGCGACCTGCTGCGCCTGCGCCTGCAGGACGGGCGCACGAAGCGCCTCACCACCGTGCCGTTCCACTACGCCGGCGTGGCCAAGGAGTTCCCCACGGCGCCGACCGACAGCTTCCTGGTCGCCAACGCCGACTACGTGGCGCGGATGACCGGCACGAACGCCGTCGGGACGTTCCTCGTGCAGACCGACGGCACGAGCCCGGCCGCCGTCGCCCGCGCCGTCCGCGCGAAGGTGGGCACCGGCGCGCAGGTGACCGACATCGTCGACCAGCGGCGCGTCGTGGGCTCGAACCTCACCGCCGTCGAGCTCTCGGGGCTCACCCGCGTCGAGCTGGGCTTCGCCCTCGTCCTCGCGATGGCGGCCACGGGCCTGGCCCTGGGCCTGGGCTTCCAGGAGCGCCGGCGCACGTTCGCGATCGCCACCGCGCTGGGCGCCCGGGCGCGCCAGCTCGGCGGGTTCGTCTGGAGCGAGTCGATCTTCGTCACGCTCGGAGGGCTGGTGCTCGGCGCCGCGATCGCGGGTGGCCTGTCGGCGATGCTGGTGAAGGTCCTCACCGGCGTCTTCGACCCGCCGCCGGACGCGCTCGCGGTCCCGTGGGGCTACCTCGGCGCGGCGGTCGCGCTCGTCGTGGCCACCGTCGTCCTCGCCGGCGCGGCCACGCTGCGGGCGCTGCGCCGTCCGGCCATCGAGGAGCTGCGCGACCTGTGAGTGTTCAGGCGACGTTCAGGGCGGGGCGCTCATGCTCCGGCTGCATGCCGCCGGCGTCGTCCCGCTCTCGCAGGTCGCGCGCCGTCGCGGCGTCAGGACCCCTCGGCGCGTCCAGCGCGGCGGCCGGCGTCTCGCCCCTCGTGGCGTCGGCCGCCCGCCCCCGCCCGCGGGTGCGCCGGCCGGCGGGGGCGATCGCTACGGTGCACCCTTGACGATGACGTCGTCGCACGCTCTCGTCGCCGCCTCGATCACCGGTCAGCTCACGAGCTGGATCGGACACCACGGCGCCTACGCCGTCTTCGCGATCATGGCCATCGACGCGGTCCTGCCCGCCGGGGGCGAGATCACGATGCTCTACGCCGGGGCGCTGGCCGCCGGCGCGATCGCGGGCCAGCACCCGGTCCTGTTCGGCCACGTGCTGCAGACCGGCCTGGAGAGCTACCTCGTCCTCGCCCTCGCCGGCACGATCGGCTACCTGCTCGGGTCGCTGGGCGGGTGGGCGATCGGGCGCTGGGGCGGCCGATCGCTGCTCGAGCGCCACGGGCGCTGGCTGCACGTCACGCCGGACAACCTCGACCGCGCCGAGCGCTGGTTCGCTCGCCACGGGGCGTGGGCGGTCTTCCTCGGCCGCCTGACCCCGGTCATCCGCTCGTTCATCTCGATCCCCGCCGGCGCGCTCGGCAGCCCGCTCGGCTCGTACACCGCGCTGACGCTGGCCGGATCGGCGATCTGGTGCTTCGGGTTCGCCGGCGCGGGCTGGGCGCTGGGCCACGGCTACGAGCGCCTGCACCACGCGTTCGGCTACGTCGACGAGGTTGCCGTGGCCGGCGCGGTCGTCGCCCTGATCGCGGCGACCGTCCTGCACCGCCGACGGCGGGTGAGCGCGTGAGGGAACGCCTCGGAGCCGCGCTCGTCGCCGGCGCCATCGGGCTCGGCGCCGCCGGCTGCGGGTCGCACGGCGCCCAGGCGTCGCACCCCCAGGCCACCCAGCCGGGGACCGCGAAGACGAGCGCGGGCTCCAAGCCGCGCGCCTCGGCCACGAGCGTGCGCCTGCGCGTCGTGGCCTCGCGGACGCTGCCGGCGCCGGTGCAGCTCCCCGGCCTCGGCCGCCTGGGCGACGCGATCGTCGCCGCCGGCGGCCTGGACGCCGCCGACAGCTCGGTCGCCGACGTCGTCAGGGTCGCTCCGGGAACGCCGCGCCGTCTCGGAACGCTCCCGCTGGCGGTCCACGACGTCGGCGCCACCGCCATCGGCGGGCGCCTCTACGTCTTCGGCGGCGGCACCGCCAGCGGCCCGACCGACTCCATCACCGCGCTGACCGCCGGCGGCCATGCGCGCACCGTGGGACGGCTCCCGGTCGCGCTCTCCGACAGCGAGGCCGTGACGATCGGCGACACGGCCTACGTCATCGGCGGCTACACCACGACCACGCCGCTGCGCTCGGTCCTCGCCTACCGGCCGGGGCGCGCGCCGCGAGAGGTAGCGGCCCTTCCCCACCCGCTGCGCTACGCGGCGGTCGCCGCGATCGGCGGGCGGATCCTCATCGCGGGCGGGACGAACGGGACGACGGCGCGCGACGAGATCGTGGAGGTCGACCCCGCCCGGCGCAGCGCGCGCGTCATCGGCCACCTCCCGGCGCCCCTGGCGCATGCCGGCGGCGCGTCGATCGGCACCACCTTCTACGTCCTCGGCGGGCGCGGCGACGCGCTGACCAGCCAGCGCCGCTCGATCTGGGCCATCGACCCCGCCACGGGGCGTGTCCGCTCCGCGGGCCACCTGCCGGTCGCGCTGTCGGACCTCGGCGCGGTCACGGTCGGCGACCACATCCTCGTCGCCGGCGGGCGCGACGCCCGCGGGCGCGTCCACGCCGAGCTCCTGGAGCTGGCGGCGCAATGAGCCGCCGGCGGCCCGTCCTTCTCGCCCTCGGCGCCGCCGCGGCGCTGGCCGCCGGCTGCGGCGGCGGCGGGTCGCAGACCGCCACGACGACCGGCGCGAGCTCGCACGGCGCCAGCGGCGCCAGCCGCGCCACGCGCACGCCGGCCGAGCGCGTCCTCTCCGGCGGCCTGCGGCCGGGGCGCATCCCGCCGCTGCTGGACCGCCGCGACGTCTACGCCGCCGGGCGTCCCGGCCGGCTGGCGTCGTGGGTGCGCGGCGACCCGGCGCGCGTCTACGTCCCCAACTCGAAGTCGAACACCGTCGACGTCATCGACCAGCGCACGGGCAGGATCGTCGACCACTTCGCCGTCGGCGGGCTGCCCCAGCACGTCACGCCGTCGTGGGACCTGCGCACGCTGTGGGTGACCAACGACCTCGGCAACAGCCTCACGCCGATCGACGCGCACACGGGCCGCCACGGCGCGCCGGTGCCGGTGCTCGACCCCTACAACCTGTACTTCACCGCCGACGGCCGCCGCGCGATCGTCGTCGCCGAGGCCCATCGCGAGCTCGACTTCCGCACCCCGCACAGCATGCGCCTGACCAAGGCGCTGCACATGCCGCAGTGCGCCGGCGTCGACCACATGGACTACACCGCCGACGGGCGCCGGGCGCTGGTGTCCTGCGAGTTCGCCGGGCGCATGGTCGTCGTCGACCTGGTCCACGAGCGGGTGATCAAGACGATCGCGCTCAGCCACATGGCCATGCCCCAGGACGTCAAGCTCTCGCCCGACGGGCGCACGTTCTACGTCGCGGACATGGCGACGGGCGGCGTCTGGCTCGTCGACGCGCGCACGATGCGCAAGCTGCGCTTCGAGCGCACGGGCCGCGGCGCCCACGGCCTGTACCCCAGCCGCGACTCCAGGCTCCTGTACGTCTCCAACCGGAGCGAGGGCTCGATCACGCTGATCTCCTTCCGCACCCGGCGCCCCGTGCGCAAGTGGCGCCTCCCCGGCGGCGGCTCGCCCGACATGGGCGGCGTCTCGGCCGACGGCCGGGTGCTGTGGCTGTCCGGCCGTTACAACGGCGTGGTCTACGCGATCTCCACGAGCACCGGCCGGCTGCTGCACCGCATCACGGTCGGCCAGGGCCCGCACGGGCTGTGCGTCTGGCCCCAGCCCGGGCGCTACTCGATCGGGCACACCGGCATCCTGCGCTGAGGGCGACGAGCGCCGCCCGTCGGTCGAGAGAGTTGACCGACGGGCAGCGCAGACGAGGCCGGCTGCTCAGGGGGTGATCTGGAAGCCGACCGCCGCAGTCGCTCCGAGGTCGGCCTGGCTCCGTCCGGGCGTGATCTCGAGGCGGTAGCGCCCGGGACGCAGCTTGCGCAGCAGGGCGCGGTCGCTGAGCCTCAGGCGCAGGGTGGTCGCTCCGCCCGTCGGGCGGTAGCCGATCGACAGCGCCGTGGCGTCCTTGCGGCCGTGGCGCATGCGGTAGACGACGAGGCGCACGACTCGCGCCTCGGCCGGCAGGTGGACGAGCACGCTCAGGCCATGGGCGCGCAGCCGGGCGGACCCGATGCGCTGCGGCGCGCTCACGCCGCCGAGGGCCAGGAGCGCGGGCGGCGCGGCGGCCGTGGCCGGGGCGCCGGTCGGCGCCTGCGACACCACGATGATCGTGGCCGGCGCCGGCAGGCCGCTCGAGGCGCCAGCGGCCGGCGTCCCGCCGGTCGTGCCGCCGCCGGTGCCCGTGGTGCCACCGCCGCCGGACGTGCCGCCACCCGTCGTCCCGCCACCCGGCGGCGGGGGCGGGGGCGGAGGCGTCGCGATCGTGTAGGCGAACGACGAGACCGGGCTGGCGTTGCCGGCCGGGTCGACCACGATCGCCTTGATCGTCTGCGATGCCGTCACGTGGATCTGCGCGGTGGACGGCGGGCTCGTCGCGGTCGGCGTGTTGCCGTTGACCGTGAAGTGCACGGTCGAGTCGCCGTCGCCCGACGCGGTGCTCAGCGTGACGTCCTGCGCGCTCGTGTAGGTCCCGGCGCCGGGGGTGGCCGACGCCGCCCCGGGGGCGACCGTGTCCTTGGTCACCGTGACCGAGTCGGTGGGCACCGTGCCGCCGGTGAACGTCGCCGTCAGCGAGACGGGGCCATCGGCCAGGCCGGCCAGGTCGGCGGCCGGCACGTCGGCGCTCCACGTCCCGTTGCTGAGGTTGGCGCCGTGCGCCGGGCCACCCGGACCCGCGACGCTGACCGCGGTGACGTCCGAGGTCGCGACGCCCGAGACCGTCACGGTCTGGCCGCCGGCGAAGAAGCCGCTGTTGAGGAACGAGCGGGTCGTGCCGGTGATGCCGGTCTTGGCCAGCGGCGCCGTGCACGGGGCCGCCGGACCGGGGATCTGGGCGAACTCGTAGGCGGTCACCTCGTTGGCGGCGGCCGGGTTGCGCCCCAGCCACATGCCGCGCGACTCCGCGCCCACCGCGGTCGCCGTGTCGGCGCTCGGGCTGGGGTTGGGGTGCGCGAACGTGTCGTTGAGGTCGAACGTCGCGGTCCAGTTGAAGTTCGTCGTCGAGCCCGGCTGGTCGTAGCTGATGAGCCCGTCGTTGCCCGTCGCGGCGCCCGTGATCGCGCGGATCTCTCGCCGGCCGTTGATGTTGAAGAGCTGCTTCTTGGCCACGAGGCGCGACTCGAGCTGGCCGTCGGGGTACTGCTGGCCGTCCTGCGTCTCGGCGGTGCCGTGGACGACCACGACGTTCGAGTTCGGGGCGGTCTCGACGGCCGGGCCGGCGGTCACGTTCTGGCTGACGATCTGGTCGGCGGTGCCGACGCGCGTCGGGTCGCTCGCGTTGGCGACGATCGTGGCCCGGATCTTGTCGCCCGGGCGGAGGTCCGGTGTGGTGGTCTCCCAGCACGCCGCGCCCGGGTGGTTGACGTCGACGTCCCACTCGGGCGGCGATCCCGCCTTGGCCGGCACGAAGAAGGGCGTCACGGCGGTCGCCGTGCCGACCTCGACGTCGTTGGGCCCGCGCAGGACGTTGATCGTCACGCGGTCGTCCGGCACCCAGCCGGCCGTGTGCACGAAGTCGCGCACGGGGAACGAGTTGATGAGGTGGATCGGCGGGCTGCTCAGGCCGCCGACGCCGTTGTTGGGCGGCACGACCGCTCCCGCCGGCGCGGCGGCGAGCGCCGCCAGCGCGGCGGCTGCCACGCCGCTGAGGAGCGCGCGCGAGCCCGCGCGCGTCCGGCTCGAGTTGCTGCTGGACACTGTCTGTCTCCCCCTGGAGGCCGATTGATGCAGCGATCCTCCGCTCGCGGCGGCGCCGGCCCCAGAGCGGAAAGGACCACGACGGCGCGTGGGTTGGCGCAGAGCTATGTCCTCCGGCCGGAGGACAGGAGCTCAGGCCGGCAGCTCGACGCGGAACTCGGCGCCCGCGCCGGGCGCACCGGAGGCGAGCTTCACGTCGCCCCCGCTCGCCTTGGCCAGCCGGCGCGCCAGCGGGAGGCCGAGTCCGGCTCCTCCATGCCCGTTGGCGGCGCCGCGGCGCGAGCCCGGCTCGAACAGCGCGTCGCGCTCGTCGTCGGGAACGCCGGGCCCGTCGTCGGCGACGCTGAGCACCACGCGCCCGCCGCCGGCGGTCGCGCTCAGCGTGACGCGCGAGCGCGCGTAGCGGCTCGCGTTCTCGAGCAGCGGCGCGACGATCCGCTCGACCACGTCGGCGTCGACGCCGGCGATCATCGGGGCCGGCGGCCGGCGCACCTCGACGTCGACGTCGCGCTCGGCCAGCGCCGGCGCCCAGCCCTCGGCCACGCGCACGAGCACCTGCCCGACCTCGCTGCGCCCCGACTCGACCTGGGCCTCGGCCCGCGCCGCCGCCATGAGCGTCTCGAGGATGGCGCTCATCTGCTCGGCGCTGCGGGCGATGCGGTCGTAGGCCTCGCCGCGGTCCTCGGGCGAGCGCTCGCGGCGCTGCAGCAGCTCGACCTCGGCCACGATCCGCGACAGCGGCGTGCGCAGCTCGTGCGAGAGCTCGGCCGACAGGCGCTGCTCGTGGCGCAGGCTCGCCGCGACGCGGTTGAACAGCGCGTCGAACGTCCGCCCCAGCTCGCCGAGCTCGTCGGGACGCGGCGTCGCGCCGAAGCGCTGGCCGAGGTCGTGCTCGCTCCAGTCGGCGGCCGAGCGCGTCATGTCGCGCACCGGCCCCAGCGCGCGGCCGACGATGATCCACGTCAGCGTCGCGACGGCGATCAGGAGCACCGCGCCGAGCGCGGCCGAGCCGACCAGCGCCAGGTCGCTGGTGCGGTCGTACGCGGCCAGCGACTCGGCCGCGACCACGGTCCCGACCTGGCGCCCGTCGTCGGTCACCGGCGCGGCGTACAGGCGCACGTCGCCGCCGGGGACGTCGTCGAAGACGTGCGCCTGCCCGGCGAGCGCGTCGGCGGCGCGCTGGAGGTCGGGCGCGGTGGCGGGGCGCTCGAGCGCGCGGGTGCCCTGGTAGATCCACACCTGGCGGTCGACGGCGGCGTCGTCGGGCGACTCGTGGACGAGCAGGCGCCCCCGGTCGTAGGTCACCGTGGTCGCGGCGGCCGCCGCCCGCGAGCGCAGGCGGCTGTTGGCGTCGGCGTCGAGGCTGCTCGCCAGCACGACGTTGAAGGCGACGGTGAGGATGGCCACGGCGGCGAGGGCGGCCACCGCGGCGAGCGCGGCCAGGCGGCCGCGCAGCGTGCGGAAGCGCCTCATCCCAGGCGGTAGCCCACGCCGTGGGCGGTGGCGATCGAGGCCTGCGCCGACAGCTCGCGCAGCTTGCGCCGCAGGCGCGCGACGTACTGGTCGAGCGTGTTGTCGTGGACGATCGCGCCCTCGGGCCACGCCGCCCGGACGAGGTCGCGGCGCCGCACGACGGCGCCCGGCTGGGCGGCGAGCGCCGCGAGGAGGCGGAACTCGGTCGGCGTGAGCGAGACCTCGTGCTCGCCGCTGCTCACCGCGTGGGCGACCGGGTCAAGGCGCAGCTCGCCGAGCGTCGTCGCGGCGTCGGCGCCCGACCGGCGCAGCAGCGCGCGCAGCCGCGCGACGACCTCGTCGAAGTGGAAGGGCTTGGTGACGTAGTCGTCGCCGCCGGCGCTGAAGCCCGCCAGGCGGTCGGGCATGGCGTCGCGGGCGGTGAGGAACAGGACCGGCGCGTCGATGCCGCGGGCGCGCAGCGCCTGGCAGACGTCGCGGCCATCGGCGTCGGGCAGCCCGATGTCGATGATCAGGGCGTCCTGGGCGTCGCCGGCCAGCTCCAGCGCCGACGAGCCGTCGGCGACGGCGGTGACCTCGAAGCCCTCCTCGTCCAGGCCGCGGCTCAGCAGCGAGCGCAGGTCGGCGTCGTCCTCGACGACGAGCAATCGGAAGGCGGTCATTCCGGCCCCAGTATCGCCCTCGGAGCCGGAGGTCACGTCAGCGATGGTGCCCGACCGAGCCTGACGGGTTCCTGAACGCCGCTCAGGCGTCGTTCAGGACCGTTCGCGCAGCATGGCCGCCGCGATGCCCGTCGACCATGCGCTGCTGCACGCCCTCAACGGCTTCCTCGTCCACCACGACGCCGTCGAGGACCCCCTCACCGTGTACGTCAACGCGGCGGAGGGCCTCTTCGCCGCGCTGCTGGTGACGCTGTTCGTGCTCGGCGCCGCGTCGGGCGCCCGCCGCGCCGCGGTCGCGGCCGGCCTGGCCACGGCCCTGGCGCTCGGCATCGGCCAGGTGATCTCGCGCGTGGTCGACCGCCCGCGGCCGTTCGTGTCGGACCCGGGCGGCGTGCGGCTCTTCAGCCACCACGCCGCCGACCCCGGCTTCCCCAGCGACCACGCGACGGCCGCGTTCGCCATCGCCGTGAGCGTGCTGCTGTGGCGCCGGCGACCCGGCCTCGCGCTCGTGGCGCTGGCCGCCGTGCTCGGCGTCGGGCGCGTGGCGATCGGCGTGCACTACCCGACCGACGTCGTGGCCGGCGCGGCGATCGGCACGCTGTGCGCGCTGGCGCTGGACACCCCGCCGGCGCGTCGCGCGGTCGACCGGCTGGTCGCGCTGACGCCGCGCGTCAGCGTCCGCAGGACGACGCCACCAGCCAGCGGCGACTCTTCGCCAGCACCGGGAAGCCCGGATCCTGCGCGATCGCCGTCCCCCGCGGCGCGATCGTCGTCCCGCGCCTGACCGGGACGAGCCCCACCTGCCCCTGGTGCAGGTGCAGGTGCCAGGCGACCACCGACGTCTGGAACGGGTCGGTGAACACCTGCCCGCAGCCGCGCACCGCGGCCTCGCCGCCCCCGCGGGCGATGATCGCGGGGAGGTCGCCCTCGAGCGCGGCCTCGGCGCGCACGGTGTTGAGCTGGTGGCCGAGCCGCAGCACCCCGAGCACGAGGAACGGCGCGCAGGCCGCGAGCAGGGCCGCGATCGCCACCCGTGACCGCACGGCGCGCACGAGCTCGACCCAACCCACGCCGGCCAGGACGGACACGATCGCCGCCGGAAGCAGCACGTAGCGCAGGTTGCCGGTGAAGCCGATCTGGGCCAGGCAGCCGACGATCACCATCAGCAGGGTGGCCGTGGCCGCGAGCGCCAGCGGCACGGTCGCGCGCCGCCGCACGGCGCCCGCGACGGCGAACGCCGCCCCGGCGTAGAACGGCGCCGCCAGCGCGGACGACCCGTTGGTGAACACCGCGAGGAACGGGTGCGCGGCCAGAGCCGGCGAGTCGGCGACCGGCTCGCGGGCGCGCGTCGCGGCGCGCAGGACGTCCCCCGACCCGAGCTTCTCGGGCACGAACCACAGCAGCGCCAGGAGGACCGCGCTGCCGGCGAGCAGCGCGAGCGTCCGCCACGGGATGCCCGCGCGCCGGTCGGCGACCACCATCCACAGGCCGTAGACGGCGAGCAGTGCCCACACCTCGGGGCGCAGCAGCCCGGCGACCAGACCGAGGAGGAGCGCGTCGCGCCGGCGGCCGTCGAGGTGCCGCTCGACCGCCCACAGCACCAGCGCGACGAGCAGTCCCTCCGAGTTGCCGCGGACCGAGAACGAGACGAAGCGATCGGCGAGCAGCAGCCCCGCGGCGGCGATCGCGCCGGCGGCCGGCCCGGCGAGCCGGGCGGCGAGCCGGAAGGCCAGCGCCAGCGCCAGCAGCATCCCGGCGCGGGCGACGACCAGCCACAGCAGCGGGGCCGCCGCGTCGCCGAGCAGCGAGAACGGCGTCGTGAACAGCACCGGCAGCGGCTTCCACGACGGCCCCGCCGTGGTCACCAGGTCCAGGTGGGCGATCTCGCGGCCCCAGATCAGCCACGACCACGGGTCGTAGGTCGGCTGGCTGGGCCCGAGCAGCGAGGCGGCGGCGAGCGCCAGGCATCCGAGCACGAGCAGCCGCCACGGCCGCGGAGCGCCGGCTCCGCGTGCGGAGCCGGGCGGTGCCCCGGCGTCGGCGCGCGATCGGGCCGGGGCGAGGCTGCTGGGCGTCGGGGACACGGCAGCGGCGAGCCTAGTCGGGCCGCCGCCGGGCGTGCGTCGCCGAGCACGAGCGCCGGCCTGGGCCTACACTGCCGCCGGCCGGGCCGTGACGGCCCGGAGCGCGATGAGGCAACTCGTTTGACGGACAGGAGCGCCAAGGCGCGGGCGCCGTACACGGCGCAGGTGCGCGCGGAGGCGATCCGCGGGTTCCACCGCGACCACCCCGACCTGCGCCTCGCGCCGGTCGTCGTCGTCATCGCCGCCTTCGACGAGGAGGACTGCATCGCCGGCGTCCTGCGCGACGTCCCGGCACGGGCGTGCGGGCTGGCGGTCGACACGGTGGTGATCGACGACGGCAGTCGCGACCGCACCGCCGCCGTCGCCCTGGAGGCCGGCGCGCGCGTGGCGCGCCTGGAGCGCAACTGCGGCCACGGCGTGGCCCTGCGCGTCGGCTACGAGCTCGCCCGCGACCTCGGAGGGCGCTACATCGTCACCCTCGACGCCGACGGCCAATGGGATCCCGTCGAGCTCCCGCGCGTGCTCGAGCCGGTGGTGAGCGACGAGGCGGACCTCGTCATCGGCTCGCGGATCCTGGGGCGCACCGAGACCGACGACGGCTTCCGCCAGACCGGCGTGCACGTCTTCGCCGCCCTGGTGCGGCTGCTGACCGGCGCCCGGGTGACCGACACCTCCAGCGGCTACCGCGCGATGCGCGCCGAGGTCACGGCCACCGTCCCGCAGCGCCAGGTCCAGTACCAGACCTCCGAGCTGCTCATCGGCGCGATCTACCAGGGCTACCGGATCGCCGAGCGCCCGATCGTCATGCGCAAGCGCGCGGCCGGGGAGAGCAAGAAGGGCAACGACGTCCTCTACGGCATGCGCTACGCGCGGGTGATCCTCCAGACGTGGTGGCGCGAGCGGCGCGCCGCGCCGATCGCACCCGCGTCCGGGGGCGCCGATGGTCGCGCGTGAGTCCGCCCGCGCGCGCCTGGGCGCGACGGTCGCGCGGCTGCTGCCGGCGCTGCGCGTGGTCGGGTTCGTCGCAGCGCTCGGCGTGGTCGCCGCCATGGCCGTCGGCGCCGCGCGCGACGTCCGCCTGCAGGAGCTGCGGTGGTGGCTGCTCGTGCCCGCCGCGCTGGCCGCCGTCGCCTGGTGGCTGCTGCTCGCGCGCGGCTGGGCCCTGCTCGTCCGCGGCCGCGCGACCCGCGCCGACGTGAGCACGTGGTGTCGCACGCAGGCGCTGCGCTACCTGCCCGGCGGCATCTGGGCGCCGGCGTCGCGGCTCGTGGTCGTCGACGGCACGGCGCTGGATCGCGTCTCGACGGTGGCGGCCGAGAACGTCATCGCGCTGTGCGCCGCCCTGGCCGTCGGCGGCCCTGCGCTCGCCCTCGCCGGAGCGCCCTGGTGGGCGGCGCTCGTCGTGCTCGCGGCCGCGCCGGTCGTCGCGGCGCGGCTCACGGCCTCGCGCAGCCGCGTCGACCCCGACCGCGCGCGGCGCGCGACCGTCAACGACGTGGCCGCCTTCGGGGCCTACGCGGCGTCGGCGGTGCTCGTGCAGGCCGCGATCTCGGGATGGCACCACCCGCTGGCCGTGGCCGGAGCCGCCGCCATCGCCTGGAGCGCCGGACTCGTCGTCGTCATCGCCCCCAGCGGCATCGGCGTGCGCGAGCTCGTCTACGTCGCCCTGCTCGCCGGCGTCCTGCCGAAGACGGACGCCGCCGCGGCCGCCGTCACCATGCGCCTGGTGACGATCGCGGCCGAGGCCGCGGTGCTGGTGATCGCCGGACGTCCCGCCGCGCGTACCGGTGCGTGAGCCAGGAAACACTTAGGTTCTAGGACTATGCTGCCGCTCCCTCGCACGCATCCGATCGAGGACAGCGCCTCATCTGGAGGGATCTTCTGCGCATCTTGATTCTCGGAGGCGACGGGTTCTGCGGCTGGCCGACGTCGCTGCACCTGTCCGCCTGCGGACACGACGTCGTCATCGTCGACAACTTCGCCCGGCGCAACGCCGACATCGAGCTCGAGGCCGAGTCCCTCACCCCCATCCGCCCGCTCGGCAGCCGCCTGGAGGCCTGGCGCGAGCTGACCGGGCGCGAGATCGGCTTCCACCGCCTCGACGTCGCCCGCGACTACGACGAGCTGCGCGACGTGCTGGCCGAGCTGCGCCCCGACGCGGTCGTGCACTTCGCGGAGCAGCGCGCGGCGCCGTACTCGATGAAGAGCGCCAAGCACAAGCGCTACACGATCGACAACAACGTCAACGCGACCCACAACCTGCTGGCCGCGATCGTCGAGGCCGAGCTCGACAGCCACGTCGTCCACCTGGGGACGATGGGCGTCTACGGCTACGGCACCTCGGGCGTGCGGATCCCCGAGGGCTACCTGCGGGTGCGGATGGACACCGACGACGGCGCCGAGGTCGAGCAGGAGATCCTCTACCCGGCCCACCCCGGCAGCGTCTACCACCTGACCAAGACGCAGGACCAGCTCCTGTTCGCGTTCTACAACCGCAACGACGAGGTGCGGGTCACCGACCTGCACCAGGGCATCGTGTGGGGCACGCAGACCCGCGAGACACGCCTGGACGAGCGGCTGGTCAACCGCTTCGACTACGACGGCGACTACGGCACCGTGCTGAACCGCTTCCTCATGCAGGCGGCGATCGGCTACCCGCTGACCGTGCACGGCACCGGCGGGCAGACGCGAGCGTTCATCCACCTGCAGGACACGGTGCGATGCCTGCAACTCGCCATCGAGCACCCTCCCGAGCGCGGCGACCGCGTGCGGATCTTCAACCAGATGACGGAGATCCACCGCATCATCGACCTGGCCGAGCTCGTCGCGCGACTCACCGGCGCCGAGATCGACCTGGTCGGCAACCCGCGCAAGGAGGCCAGCTCCAACGAGCTGGCCGCCGACAACCGCCAGCTCCTGGAGCTGGGCCTGGATCCGATCAGGCTCGAGGACGACCTGTTGCGCGAGGTCACCGAGATCGCCGAGCGCTACAAGGACCGCTGCGACCGGGAGAAGATCCCGTGTCGCTCGCTGTGGGTCCGGGGGGCGGCGCAGCAGCCGGGGCCGGCCCCGTCGCGGCGGGCCGAGCGCGTCTAGACGCGGACCATCAGGTCCGGAGCCGCCGCGGCGGCCCGACGAGGACGTCCTGGCGCGCGGCGTAGTGCAGCAGCGGCGGCTGGTCGGGCAGCGCGATGCCGTCGGGCGCGGTCATCGTGTTGAGCTCGATCTCGGCCGCGGCCGGTTGCAGCGGCCACGGCCGGTGGCGGATGTCGGTCCGGCGCACCCGGCCGCGCGCGTCGACGGCGTAGAGGCTGTAGCGCTCGACGAGGAAGTGCTCGAGCGATCCCGGCCGCGGCTCCGCGGCGGGTCCGGCCGGGCGGTAGCGCACGCGCAGCGCCGCGTCGCCGCCCACCCTCCGCGTCGCGTAGGCGATCGTGTCGCCCGAGCGCTCGATCGTCATGCGCGCGAGGAAGTACGGGAGGCCGTAGAGCCGTCGGGCCGCCGCCACGGCTGCCCGGCTGGCCGCGTCCAGGCTCAGGAAGTGGACGCCAGGCCGCCCGTCCAGCGTCGTGTAGGTCCGGACGTTGGTCTCCGCGAAGCGGGCCAGGCCGGGCAGCGCGGGCGTGCCGCGCAGCCGGAGGCCGGTCACCTCGAACGGCGCGACCGCGATCCACGCCCGGCCGTCGAACGTGTCGATCGGCAGCTCGGGCGGCACCGCGGGGCGCAGAGCGCCGACCGGCACCGCCCAATGGGCGAAGAGCACGTCTCGCCAGGTCTGGACCTGCAGCCACGGGCCGCGAGCGGCTGCCGCGGAAGGGCTAGTAGCCGCCACCGCCACCGGCGCCGTGGCCGCCACCGCCGCCGGCGGTGACGAGCAGGACGACGATCACGGCCGCAACGAGGAGCGCGACGACGAGCCACAGTCGGGGGTTGCGAACGATCGTGTTCATGCTCCCGGCACTACCCGGCGCCCACGAGCGCAAGCGCGCCACGGCAGCATCGAACATCGGGGTTTGCCAGCGGACCTCAAGCTCCGACGGCCGCAAGCCGACGATGCTCTGGATGAGCCCGTCCCGCGACGCTCCGGACGGACAGGTGCTCGCGACGAGCGCACCCTCCGTGCGCGCGCACCGCCGCCGCCGGCTCGTCGCCGACCTCGCCGGCGCCCTTCCCGCGGTGCCTGCGGCCGATGGCCTCGTGCTGCTCCTCGCCGACGTCGACGACTTCCGCCGCTACAACGCCCACCAGGGCCAGCGCGCCGGCGACGCCCTGCTCGCCGACGTCGGGCGGCGCCTGGCGCTGGCGAGCGGCCGCCGCGCCTACCGGTTCAGCGCCGACGCCTTCGCGGTGCTGCTCGCCGGCCCGCCCGTCGCGCTCTGGCGCCAGGCCGCCGCCGTGCTGGCCGCGCTCGGGGAGGTGCGCTGCTGCTTCGGCGCGGCGACCCCACCGCTGGACGGGAGCACCACGGCGCAGGTCCTCGCCGCCGCCGAGGACCGCCTCGAGGACCAGAAGAAGCGCCGCCCGATCCTCGCCGACCGCATGGTCGAGCTGCTGCTGACCATCGTCCACGGTCAGCGACCCCAGCTCGACGCGCACACGCGCGGCGTGGCCGAGCTCACCGAGGGCGTCGGTGCCCGCCTCGGGCTCGACGCCGCGCGGCGGACCGTCATCCGGCGCACCGCCGAGCTGCACGACATCGGCAAGCTGGCGATCGATCCCGTGATCCTCGAGAAGACCGGCGCGCTCGACGCGGCCGAATGGGCGGTCATGCGCCGCCACACCGTCGTCGCCGAGGAGCTGCTGCAGTCGGTCGAGCCGCTGCGCCCCGTCGGCGAGCTGGTCCGCGCGACGCACGAGCGCTGGGACGGCGGCGGCTACCCCGACGGCCGGCGCGGCGAGGAGATCCCGCTGGAGGCGCGGATCGTCGCCGCCTGCGACGCCTACGACGCCATGACCTCGGACCGTCCCTATCGGCGTGCGATCGCCGAGGCGGCGGCCCGGGCCGAGCTGAAGGCGTGCGCCGGCGAGCAGTTCGACCCGACCGTCGTCCACGCGCTGCTGGCCGAGCTCACCGAGGCGCCGGCGCGCCCGAGCCTTGACGCCCTGGGCGAGTCCGCCACCACGCTGCCGCGCTCGCCCGGCTCGCTGGGGCGCTTCGCCCGCCTGCACGCCCTCCTGGAGCAGGCGAGCCTGATCGAGACCGCCGAGGAGCTGCCCCGCGCGCTGGAGCGCATCGCGGCCGTGGTGGCCGAGACGCTCGGCTTCGAGGCGGTCGTCATCAACCTCCACCGGCCCGAGTGGGACGACTTCGTCGCCACGACGGTGCACGCGACGGACGCGATCCGCCACGGCCTGCTCGGCAGCACCTACGGCTGGGAGGTCTGGGAGCGCCTCCTCGACGAGCGCTTCAGCCACGAGGGCGCCTACCTCGTCTACCAGGGCGAGCTCGACTGGAACGACCAGCCCGGCAAGCGCGTGGTCGCCGACGTGGAGCCGTCCGATCGCTCCGACGGCTGGCAGCCCGACGACGAGATCTTCGTCCCGCTTCGCCACGCCCAGGGCCACCTGCTCGGGGTGTTCAACGTCGGCTGCCCGACGAGCGGCCGGCGCCCGTCCCGCGAGGAAGTGGAGATGCTCGTGATCGTCTCCAGCCACGCCGCCCGCGCGGTCCAGCGCGCGCAGGAGGCGGCCGCCGCCGCCGCCCACCGGCGCTCGCTCGAGCAGCTCCTGCGGGTCTCCTCGCAGCTCAACCACATCGTTTCCGCCGACTCGGTCCTGCAGGCGATCTGCACCGGCATCGCCGAGGCGCTGGGGTTCGGCCGCGTCAGCGTCCACCTCCCCGACCCCGACACCGGCGTCCTCGTCCCCGCGGCGGCCGCCGGCATGCGCGAGGAGGAGCGCGCCGCCCCGCTGCCCTTCCGCCTGGCCGACCTCGAGCCGATCTTCGACGACGCGTTCGAGGTCGAGGGCTGCTACCTGCTCTCCGTCGACGAGGCCGAGCAGCGCCTGGGATCGCTCGACGACGTCTCCCCCTCCGCCTTCAACGGCCGCGGCGCGCGCGCCTGGAACCGCCACTGGCTGCTCGTGCCGCTGCTCGACCGCGACGGCGCGATGCTCGGCGCGATCCTGGCCGACGACCCGCACGACCGCCTGCTGCCCAGCAAGGAGCGCCT
>JAXDHQ010000028.1:0-4467 GCA_034664395.1 Solirubrobacteraceae bacterium
AGGGTGGGTTTTCCGGCCCACCCCCAGCGCCGGCGCCAGCTCGCGACGGCGGACACCCCCAATCGTCACGACACTGCGCAGACCTCGCTCCCCTCGGTGCCCTGGCCGCGCAGCGCCCCGCGGGCGGAGGCCCGGGGCCGCAGGCGGACGCCCGGCGGCGGGCTGACGCCCGGGGCCGCAGGCGGACGCCCGGCGGCGCGGGCGGACGCCCGGCGGCGCAGGCGGAGGCCCGGGGGCCGCAGGCGCCCGGGGTTGGGGGGTGTGCGCCCTTTTCCCCCTATATCGGGGGTTTGCGCGCACACCCCCCGGCGCGCGGGCCACTTCGCCACGCCCGACGCGCGGACCGTCACGACACTGCGCCAGACCTGTGGCCCCGGTCGCGCGCCCGGCGCCAAGGAGCGGGGGTGGGCCGACTTTCTCCCCGCATAGGGTGGGTTTTCCGGCCCACCCCCCAGCGCCGGCGCCAGCTCGCGACGGCGGACGCCCCAATCGTCACGACACTGCGCAGACCTCGCTCCCCTCGGTGCCTCGCCGCGCAGCGCCCCCAGCGCGAAGCGGATCCCGCGACCGGACGCGTCAGAGGTCGCGGGGTGTGCGCCCTTTCCCTCGCATATCGGGGGGTTTGCGCGCACACCCCCCAACGCCAGCGTCAACTCGCGACGACGGACGCCCCAGTCGCCACGACACTGCGCAGGCCCCTCGGTGCCTCGCCGCGCAGCGCCGCCAAGCCGAAGCGGAGACCGGCCGCGCGCACCGCGACGCGTCTCGCGCGCGCCCCTACCCCGACTCCACGCTCTCGTGGCGCTCCAGGCGCTCCTCGAGCCACTGGCGCAGCGTCGGCTCCGGGGCGGCGCCGACGAGGCGGTCGACCTCGTGGCCGTCGCGGATGAGGACCAGCAGCGGGATGCCCTGGACGTCGTAGCGGCCGGCGATCTCCGGCGCGCCGTCGACGTCGAGCTTGACGACCTTCAGCTCCCCCGCGTGCGACTGGCCGAGGCGCTCGACCGCCGGCGAGACCATCCGGCACGGCCCGCACCACGGCGCCCAGAAGTCGACGAGGACGGGCACCGAGGCGACGATCTCCTCGTCGAAGGTCGAGGCGTCGGCGTCGACGATCCACGGCAGCGCGGCGTGGCACACGCTGCAGCGAGGGACGCCGGTTCGCTGCGAGCGGATGCGGTTGCGCGTCCCGCAGTTCGGACACGTGACGATCGTCGCGGCCGCCATGGCCTCAGGTCACCTCCGTCCGCCGCCGGCGCCCGCCAGGGACCGGCCGTCGCGGGGATGCATGACGTGGCGCACCAGCCATCGCACCGGCGCCACGAGCACCTTCTCGACCACCGTGCGGGCAGCGTTCACGACCGCCCGCGGGGCGAAGATCGCCACGACGAGCGTCAGCTCGAGGATGACGATCAGCGTGCACAGGAGGATGAGGAGGAAGGGCTGCAAGACGGCTGACGGTGGTGGTGGTTGCGCAGAAAGGCTGAGGGCCGCCCGGCGCGAGGAGGAGAGGGAGACTCGGCGCTCCTGGGCGGCCCTCGGGCCGGGACGACATCCGGCGCGGCCGGCGGCAGGGTGTCGCCGCCCGCCGGACGGGTCCCGGCGTCTTGGGCCGTGGTCAGGCGGTCGAGCCCTCCAGCTCCTGCGGCTGGGAGGAGGAGCCGGACCCCGACGCGACCTGCGACTGCGAGGTCCCGGGCTTGATCGGGACCTTGTGCGGCTTCTGGGACTCCGGCCTGGGGATCCGCAGCATGAGTACGCCGTCGGCGAGCTGCGCCTCGACCGCGTCCGGGTCCAGGCCGCGCGGCACGCGCAGGCTGCGCTCGAAGCGACCGAAGCGGCGCTCGATGCGTCTCACGGTCCGACCGCCGTCCTCGGCGTACGGGAACCGGCGCTCGCCGCGAACGGTCAGCACGTCGTTCTCGAGCTCGATCTCCAGGGTGTCGGCGTTGAGCCCGGGGACGTCCATGTACACGGTGACGCCGTCCTCGCCGACGATCACGTCGGCCGGAGGGATGAAGCCAGAGACCGCGCCCTCGCTGGTGAAGAGCCGGTTCAGATCGCGGAGCCACGGCGCGTACTGCTCCGAGAGCATCGTCATCGCGGGTCCTCCTTTCTCATCGTCTTACGTTGCGTCGTCATTCGCGGAGGTAGGTCGGCCATCGGGGCCATCAACCTCGTCGGGGCGGAGCTTCTGCAGCGCGCCCTGCTCGATCTGTCGGACTCGCTCGGCGCTCACCCCGAGGCCGACCGCGACCTCGCGCAGCGTGCGCTCGCGACCGTCGAACCCGTACCGCGCGAAGACGATCGAGCGCTCGCGGTCGGTCAGGACGCCGAGCCGGTCGCGCACCTTCGCGACCTCCAGGCGGGCGGGCACGCGGTCGTAGGCGTCCTCGGCCACGGGATCGGCCAGGAGGTCGCCGAACGTCCCGCCGGTGCCGTCTTCGCCGCCGACGGGCTCCTCGAGCCCGCGGGGCTTGCGCTCGGCCGCGAGCAGGTGCTCGACCTGCTCGCGGGGGAGCTCGGCGCGCGCGGCGAGCTCGGCGAACGTCGGCTCGCGACCGCAGCGCTGCAGGTGCTCGCGCTGGGCGTCCTTGACGCGCGCGAGCTGTCGCATCGCGCGGTCGGACAGCACGACCGGGCGCCCGAGCTCGGACACGAGCTGCTGCATCGCCTGGCGCACCCACCACGAGGCGTACGCCCAGAACGGCGTGTCGAGCGTGGTGTCGTAGCGCTCGAGCGCCCGCAGCAGCCCGACCACGCCCTCCTGCATCAGCTCGACGCGGTCGACCGAGGCCGAGCCGCGGTAGATGCGCGCCACGCTGGCGGTCAACGGCATGAACGCGTCGATCAGCGCCTCCCGCGCATCCGGCTCGCGCGCCTTGGCGGCCAGCACCAGCTCGCGCTCGGCTGCGCGCGGAAGGCGCCGCCGAGATCGCGAGTCGCGGTCACGGCGCACACTCGCCCGACGGGCCGCCCAGTCGGGTCGGGCGAGCGGCGCCGCACTCGTGCGGCCGCGGCCTGCGGTGGACGCGCTCACTGCTGGTCCGAGCGCACGGCGATCCGATGCGCGCGCGCCTGCTCGGGCTTCGGGATGCGCACGGTCAACACGCCGTGGTCGAGGTTCGCCTCGACGTCCTCGGGGTCGGCCGGACCGGGGAGCGCGATGTTGAAGTAGAAGCGGCCGACCCTGCGGGTCCGCCGGCGCAGGATCCCCTTGCGCTCGCGCTCCTTGATCTCGCCGGAGATCGTCAACTCGGAGTCGCGGACGTCGACGTTCACGTCGTCGTGCTCGGCTCCGGGCAACTCGGCCTCGACGATCCAGGCGTCCTCGGTCTCCTCGATGTCCACCGGCGGCGCCCAGGCGAGACCCTCGCCGGGCGCGGCCCCGGACACGACGCTCTCCAGGAGCTGCGCCGTGGCCTGCTGCAGATCCTCCAGCTCCCTGAACGGCTCCCAGCGTTGCATCGGACGCGGCGAGCTCTCACGACGTCGCACGGACAGTGCCATTGCTGCTCCTCTCGCTGTTGGGATCTCGGGGGCCGCCGAAGCGGCGCCGGCGCGCACGCAGGGCGACGATCGCGTCGGCCAGCAGCGGCCTCGTTCCCGCGCGCTCGGGCGCCGATGGCGCCGCGCGCGTCAGAGGGCCGGTGGGCAACTCGTCTCCGCACGCGCCGCAGTGGTCGATGTGCGACCACCCGGCGACGCTGAAGCTCGTCATTCCGCAACGGCCGCAACGGACGTAGGGCAAGGGCGGCTTTCCTCTCCCTCATGGAGGTTCGGGACCGGGAGCGCTCAGCACGGACGAACGAGGCCGCCTGCCGGAGCGCACGTGCAACGAGCCACGGAACCTGCCTCCGGTGGACGCCTCGACCGAGTCCGCTCGGACCGGCTGGACCGGTTCCGTTGACGCTGCGAGGGGCGGAGCCGGTACCCGCGTGGGATCTCCGGCGCCACTCCGTGTACTACGCCATGTGCGCCAGATCTCAACCGCCGGGCCCGCGAAGCTCCGCAAAATGCGGCCTTTTCGGCCCACCTGGGCGTTCGAGCGCGAAGCGGCCGGGCGCGACCGCGCCGACGCCTTGAAGGCACGCTGGCCCGCCCTACCACCGTTGGTGCGCGCTCCTGTACCCGGGACTGAGAGGAAGAGCGAATGGCCAAGGCGGTTGGCATCGATCTGGGCACGACCAACTCGGTCGTGGCAGCGACCATGGAGGGCGGTCAGGCGGAGGTGATCCCCAACGCCGAGGGCGCGCGGACCACGCCGTCGGTCGTGGCGTTCACCGAGGACGGCCAGCGCCTGGTGGGCCAGGTCGCCAAGCGCCAGGCGATCCTCAACCCCGAGGCGACGATCTACTCGGCCAAGCGCTTCATCGGGCGCAAGTGGGACGAAATCACCGAGGAGGCCAAGATCGTCTCCTACAAGGTGGTCAAGGGCCCGAACGACACCGTCCGCTTCGAGATCAG
>JAXDHQ010000029.1:0-12001 GCA_034664395.1 Solirubrobacteraceae bacterium
GTCTACCTCGTCGCCCAGGCCGTCCGCACGCGCGGTTGGTACACGATCCTGCGCGCCGCGTTCCCGCAGGCGACCGGGCTGCGGGCGCGCGACGTCATGCGCGCGTACCTCGCCGGCGCGGGCGCCAACGCCGTCGTCCCCGCGCGCGGCGGCGACGTGATCAAGCTGGCGCTGGTCCATCGCCGCATCGAGGGGTCGCGCTATTCCACGCTGGCGGCGACGTTCGTGCCCGAGACCCTGTTCGAGACCGCGATCGGCACGGGCCTGGTCGCGTGGGCCCTGGCCAAGGGCTTCCTCCCCATCCCCGACGCCCGCGGCGAGCTGCCTACCCTCGACGTGTCGCTCGTCGTCGAGCACCCCGTCGTCTCCGCGGTGGTCGCGCTGGTCGTCGCCGCCCTGGGCACCTGGGTCGTGCGGCGCCTGCGCGCCCAGGTCGGCCAGGGCCTGGCCATCCTCGGCCGCCCGCGCCTGTTCCTCACCGGCGTGGCGAGCTGGCAGGCGCTCGCGCGGGTGATCCGGCTGGGATCGCTCGCGCTCTTCATGGCCGCGTTCCACCTGCCGGTCACGGTCGACACCGTCGTGCTCGTCATGGCCGCCCAGGGCGGCGGGCGGATCATCCCGCTCGCTCCCGCCAGCGCGGGCCTGCGCCTGGCGATGCTCTCCTACGGCTTCGTCGAGGTCACCGGGAAGACCGTCGACATCGCCTCGATCACCGCGTTCACCGTCGGCGTGAGCGCCGTCGTCGGCGTCGTCGGCCTGGTGGTCTCGGGCGCGATCCTGCTGCGCGAGTTCGGCACCCTGCACCCGCGCCGCGCCATGGCCGCCGCGCGCCAGCGCGTGCCCAGCGCGCCGTGGCCGCCGCCGCTGCCGCCGGCGCCCGAGGCGCCGCCCGCGCCGCGGACTACCGGATGAGGACCGGCGTGCCCACGGGGGTGCGCCGGAACAGGTCGATCACGTCGGACACGTGCATCCGGATGCAGCCGTGCGACGCGCGCGAGCCGATCGAGGCGTCCTCGCCCGTGCCGTGGATGCCGACGCCGTTGGCGATGCCCATCCAGCGCGCCTTGAGCGGGTTGGCCAGGCTGCCGCCGTCGACCGTCGTGCCCGCGAGCTCGCCGGCCCACGGCGAGTTGGGCACCGACCACACCGGGTTGACCTGCTTGCTGGTGATCGAGAAGCGCCCGCTCGGCGTCGGGAAGGCGGGCTGCCCGACGGCGACCGGATAGCTCTTGCGGAACTTCAGGCCCTTGAACAGGCGCAGCTTGAAGTGCGCCTTGTCCACCGTGATCACCGTGCTGTAGACCCGCGGCAGGTCGTTGGCCTTGACCTTCGCCGGCACCGGGCCGAGCGCGCGGTGCAGCAGGCGCGGGGCGGTGGGGTCGTCGAGCGCGGCGTCGACCACGGCGCGGGTGGCGGTGACGCCGAGGCCGAGGCCGGGCTGCGAGCGCACGGTGAAGATGTGGCGCAGCGTGATGCGGATGCCGGCATCGCGCGCGGGCCGGCCCACGCGATGGGCGATCGACTCGACGAAGTCCCTGACCGCCACGCGCGAGTGGCTCAGCACGGGCGCGACCTGCGTGCCGTCGGCCGGTGCGGCGAGCGCGCGCATGGCCGTCCGGTCGGCGTCGAGCTTCAGCTTGGCGTCGGCCATCTTCAGCGTCCACGTGCGCCCGCCCACGCCGAGGACGAGGTCGGCCGCCACGCGCGGGCCGAGCTCGGCGTCGAGCTTGGCCGTCGCGTCGGGGACGGTCAGCCCGGAGAGGTCGACGCCGCCGGCGCTGACGCCGGGACGGATGGTGGTCACCTGGGCGCCGGCCGTTGCGGCGAGCATCAGCGTCAGGAGCACGGTCGCGAGGAGCAGGCGCATCGGACGCTCAGGGTAGCGGTGCGTCAGGCCGTGACGCGCACCGGCGATTGCGCGAAGTCGCGCTGGCGGATGAGCACGAACGAGAGGACCGCCCCGACGATGGCGACGAGCGCGGCGACCAGGAAGAGGTCGTCGAGCGCGCCGGTGAAGAGCGCCAGGTAGGCCGCGCGGCCGGCCGGCCCGGCCACGCGCGGGTCGCCCGTGGCCAGCGCTTCGCCGGGGATGTGGGCCAGCGCGCCGGTCGCCCGCGACGTCAGCAGGTGCTGGAGGAGCGCGCCCAGGCCGGCCGTGCCCGTGGCGATGCCGACCTGGCGGAAGGTCGAGTTGATGCCGGACGCCATCCCCGCCCGCTGGGGCGGCACGACGCCGATCGCCGTCGAGGCCAGCGGCGCGTTGACCAGCCCCACGCCGATCCCGGCCACGATGAACCCCGCCAGCAGCGCGGTCCATCCCGAGCGCGCGTCGAGGTGGTCCATGAGCAGCAGGCCGCCGCCGACCGCCGCCAGCCCGCCGCCGATGAGGATGCGCACCGGCACGCGGGCCGAGAGCTTGCCCGAGATCGGCGCGACGCAGAACGACAGCAGCGACACCGGCAGGAAGCGCAGTCCGGCCTCCAGCGGCGAGTAGCCCAGCGCGTTCTGGATGTAGAGCGTCAGGTACAGGAACATCGAGAACATCGACGCCGACAGCGCGAAGGCGGCGATCGACGCGCCGGCGAAGGCGGGCTTGCGGAACAGCGCGAGGTCGAGCATCGGGTCGCGCCGGCGCATCTCGACGACGACGAACGCGATCAACAGGACGGCGGCGCCGACGAGGAACGAGACGATCGGCGTGCTGTGCCAGCCCTCGGCGTTGCCGCGCACGAGGGCGAAGACGAGCAGGAACAGGCCGCCGGAGAACGTCACCAGGCCCAGCCAGTCGATCGGCCCCGCGTCCGGGTTGCGCGACTCGCCCACGCGCGTGAGCGCGATGTAGATCGCGCCGATCCCGATCGGGACGTTGATGAAGAAGATCGACTCCCACCCGATGCTCTGGGTGAGCAGGCCGCCGACCAGCGGGCCGACGGCGACCGCGGCGCCGGTCGTGGCGCCCCAGATGCCGAAGGCGGTCCCGCGCTCGGGCCCGTGGAAGGCGGCGGCGAGCAGCGCCAGCGACGTGGCGAACATCGCCGCGCCGCCGATGCCCTGCAGCGCGCGGGCGACGTTGAGGACGAACGGGCTCCAGGCCAGCCCGCAGCCCAGCGAGGAGAGCGTGAAGAGCGCCAGGCCGACCACGAAGATCCTGCGCCGGCCCACGCGGTCGGACGTCGACCCCCAGGTCAGCAGCAGCGCGGCGAGGGACAGCGCGTAGGCGTCGATGACCCACTGCAGATCGGTGAACGACGAGTGCAGCGAGCGGGCGATGTCGGGCAGCGCGACGTTGACGATCGTGATGTCCAGCAGCAGCATGAACGTCGCGACGCACACGGCGCCGAGCGTCCACCAGCGGGTGTCGCCGTGGCGGTCGGGGGCCATCAGGCGCGGCCGTAGACCGGCATGTGCGCGCCGCTGGTCGCGGCCGAGCGCTCGGAGGCCAGGAAGTGGATGACGTCGGCGATCTGCTCCGGGCGCACCCAGGCGTCGAAGTCGGCGTCCGGCATGGAGCGGCGGTTGGCGGGCGTGTCGATGATGCTCGGCAGCACCGCGTTCGTCCGTATGCCGTCGCGGCGGTACTCGGCGTCGAGCACGTCGACGAAGGCGAGGACCGCCGCCTTGGAGGTCACGTAGCCCGCGGCGCCCGGGAACGCCCGCAGCGCCGCGCGCGAGGAGACGCAGACGATGGCGCCCTCGCCGGCCTGCAGCATGGTCGCCAGCGCGGCGGCGCTCGCCAGGTACGCGGGACGCAGGTTGAGCCGGAGCTGGCGCTCGAACGTCTCGACCGGCGTCTCGTGCACCCGGCCGTGCTGGTCGAACCCGCCCACCAGGTTGACCAGCGCGCGCAGCGAGGGGCCCGCGGTCGCGACGGCGCCGGCCGCCGCGTCGGGGTCCATGAGGTCGGCCTGGACGAGCTCGAGGCCGTCGCGGCGCTGCACGCGGTCGAGCTCGGACTCCGCCACCCAGGGGACGACCACGCGCCAGCCGTCGTCGAGGAACACGCGCGTGACGGCGGCGCCGAGGCCGCCCGTCCCGCCCGTGATCAGCGCGGTCCGTTCCATCTCAGCACCACCTCCGTCCAGCGACCACGAGGACATGCCTCCCCACCCTATGCCGTCCGCGCGGAGTTCTACGTTCCTGACGTGCTCGTCCGCGACCTCAGCGATGGCCAGGAGCTGGACCAGGTCCTCCTCGTCCGGGCCGTCGAGGTGCGCGCCAAGCGCGACGGCGCGCAGTACCTGAAGCTCGCGCTCGGCGATCGCACGGGCCAGCTCACGGCGATGGTGTGGGACGGCGTCGCCGACGTGCGCGAGCTCTGCACGGCCGGCCGGCCGGTGCACGTCCGCGGGCGCTACGAGGTCCATCCGCGCTGGGGCGCGCAGCTCGCGCTGCGCGGACTGGGCGATCCGGCGCCGGGGTCCTACGACATGGGCGACCTGCTCGACGGGCCGCCGCACGCGCCCGACACGATGGAGGCCGACCTGCGCGAGCTCGTCGGCACCGTGCAGAACCCGCACCTGCGCGCGCTGCTGGACTCGGTGCTCGGCCCGCGGACCGAGACGTGGGAGCTCTACCGGCGCGCGCCGGCCGCCAAGCTCTACCACCAGGCCTACGTGCACGGGCTGCTCGAGCACTGCCTGACCGTGGCCCAGGGCGTCGCGCTGCTCGCGGGCACGTTCCCCGGGATCGACCGCGACGTGGCCGTCACCGGCGCGCTGCTGCACGACATCGGCAAGCTCGAGGCCTACACCGCCGACCCGGGCGCCATCGACCTCACCGACGCCGGCCGGCTGCAGGGCGAGATCCCGCTCGGCTACTACCGCATCCGCCGCGCGATCGAGGACCTCCCGGGCTTCCCGCCCGAGACGGCCCAGGCGGTGCTGCACGTCATCCTCGGCCACCACGGCTCGCTCGAGCACGGCAGCCCCGTCGTGCCCTGCACGCGCGAGGCGTGGCTCGTGCACATGATCGACAACCTCGGCGGCAAGCTCGGCTCCTTCGACCGCCTGGAGAAGGAGCTCGCGCCGGGCATGGCGTGGGCGCCGTTCGATCGCGGCATCGGCGGGAGCGCCTACTTCGGCGCCGTGGCGGAGCCCGAGCGCCGCGCGGCCTAGGACACCCGACGACCGACGTCAAGTAGGGCGCTCCGCCGCCGATGACCGGACGGCCCGCCTCCGCCCCGAAACCGCGGACCGGACATCTTCGGCTTCGGGTGCGGAGGACGGGCAGCTCTCCACCATGCGTCCAAGGTCGGGCCCTCGCGGTCCGCGATTCGCCGTGGCGACCGACGAACGTGGTGGATGGCCTTTGCCCGCCTGCTGCCGCTCGTCCTCGCCGCCCTGCTCCTGCTCACGTTCGCCCCGGCGGCGGGCGCGCACGAGGGCGGGGACGTCGACCACCGCGACACGCCGGGCGAGCTGGCCGACGCCGACATCACGCGGGCGATGGCGGTCGCCCGCCTGGGACGGGTCGTCGCCTCCACGCTGCCCGACTACCTGCCGGCGACGTGGTGCGGCGTCGAGCGCACCGACGACGACGTCGCCAACGCGGCGTTCCCGTCCACGAGCGCGCGGATCAAGGTCGTCTACGCCCACGCCGCCGACCAGCCCGACCGCTTCGCGAACTGGAGCGACGCGCTCCAGGGCACGGTGGGGAACGTCGAGCGCTACCTCGCCGGCCAGACCGGCGGCCTGCGGGCGCTGCGCTTCGACATGGGCACGTCGTGCGGTCCGCAGTACGTCGACATCCAGGTCGTCCACCTGCCGAGCCCGCGCAGCTACTACCTCGACCAGTTCAGCCGGGTCAGGAACGACGTCGCGGCCGCGCTCGGCCCGACCGCCGGCCCGCGCAACGTCTACGTCGTCGCCGACCGGCTGACCGCGTCGGGGGTGTACGGGCAGGGCGAGGTGTGGTCGGACGACTCGCCCGGCGCCGGCAACGCCCACAACGGCGGCGGCTTCACCGCGATCATGTGGATGAACTCGACGACCGCGCCGAGCACGACCGGGTGGCAGCCGACGGTGATGCTCCACGAGATCACCCACAACCTCGGCGGCGTGCAGCCCTCCGCCCCGCACTCCACCCCGTTCTCGCACTGCTGGGACGGCCAGGACGTCATGTGCTACGCCGACGGCAGCACCGGCTCGCAGCCCTACACGAGCGCGATCTGCCCGACGATCAGCGGGGCGCTGCCCCAGACCTTCGACTGCAACCGCGACGACTACTTCAACCCGGCGCCGGCGCCCGGCAGCTACCTCGCGACGCACTGGAACGTCTACCGCAGCGTGTTCCTGGGCCCGTGCTCGCAGCTCGGCTCGGCGTGCGGCGGCGCCACGGTGCCCGCCCCGCCGGTGAACACGGCGGCGCCGGCGCTGTGGGGAACGTCGCGCCGCGGGGCGGTCCTGACCGCGACCGCCGGCGACTGGCTCAACGACCCCACCGGCTACGCGGTCGCCTGGCAGCGATCGGTCGCCGGCGGCGACTGGCAGACGATCCCGGGTGCGGCGTCGGCGAGCTACGCGCCGACCGGCGACGACGTGGGGGCGCTGCTGCGCGTGCTCGTGACCGCGACGAACTCCGACGGCTCGGCGGCCGCGACGTCCATGCCGACGGGCGCCATCGCCGATCTGCCGGCCGCGGCGCCGGCGCCGGCGCCGGTCCCGCCGCGTGCGGCTCCCGCGACCACGAGCTCGACCGTGCGCATCGTCCTGCGCGACGGCCGGCGCCGCGCCGCCGGCTCGCTGACCATCGTCGTCGGCGACGACGGCACGACGCGCGTCGTGCGCAGCGCGTCGACCCGCGTCGCCCTGCCGCGCGGGAGCTGGCGCCTGCGCCTGTGCGCCGCGCCCGGCAGCAGCGCCGCGCGCTGCGGGCTCGGCGCCCGCGTCCGCGCCGCCGGCTCGCGCGTGCGCCTGCCCACCGCTCGCGTCGTGATCCGCGGGAAGGGCGCCCTGCGCCTGAGCGCGACGATCGAGGACCGGCGCCTGCGGGTCGGAGCGCGGGGGCGCGCCGCGGGGGTGTAGGTCGGCGGGTCGCCGCGCGAGGTCTGCGCGGCGCCGGGCGTCCGCGCGGCGTGGGCCGCACTTCGCGGCGAGGCACCGAGGGGAAGCACCCGCGGCGCCCGGCGCAAACACGCGCGCGACCCGACGCACACCGCGCGCGTTCCGTGACGGTTTTCGCGCGGCCGGTGGGGGGTGGGCGCTCTAACCCCGGGCATACAGGGAAAAGTGCGCCCACCCCCACCGTCCAGGCGCCCCGGCCGGCGCGGAGCCGGCCCCGCCCCGCATCGCCTCTGCTCCGTTTCCCCTCGGTGCCCTGGCCGCGAAGCGCCGCGCGCGCCAAGCGGACGCCCCGCGCCGCCCGCCACGCGCGCCCCCCGCGCGAAGCCGACGACCCCTCGCCCCGCTACCCGGAGGCCGACGCCCTGTCCAGCAGCTCCCGCATCTCCCGCGCCGCCGCCGCGATCCGCCCCGCGTACTCCTCGCGCTGCGCCGCATCGAGCTCGACCCCCCGGCGCACCAGCAGCTCGCTGAACCCCTCGACGATCGTCAGCGGCGTGCGCAGGTCGTGGACGAGCGCGCGCAGGTCGGCGTCGGGCATCGTCACTCGGCCTGCGGCAGGCCGCCGAGCGCGATCTCGCCACGCTCGAGCGCGAGCGCGATGGCGTGCACGCGGTTGCGCGCCTGGAGCTTGCGGATGACGTTGCGCACGTGCGTGCGCACGGTCTCGACCGAGACGCCCAGCTCGCCGCCGATCGCCTCCGCGGTCCGCCCCTCGGCCATGAGGTGCATGATCTCGCGCTCGCGCGGCGAGAGCTGCGGCACCTGCGCGGTGGCGCGCGGCGAGAGCAGGATGCGGTCCAGGCGCGGGTCGACGTACGAGCCGCCGGCGGCGACCCGCTCGATCGCGCCCACGAGCTCCTGCATCGAGCCGGCCTTGAGCGCGTAGCCGCGGGCGCCCGAGTCCAGGCCGCTGTAGAGCAGCTCCGCGTCGGCGTCGCCGGTGTAGAGCACGATGCCGAGATCCGGCCGCCGGCCGAGCAGCTCGCGCGTCAGTTCGATGCCGCTGCCGTCGGGCAGGCGGATGTCGACCACCGCCACGTCGGGGTCGGAGTGCTCGACGAGGTCGATGCCGGCCGCGACGTTGCCCGCCGCGCCGACCACCTCGAGCCCATGTCCCGCGAGCAGCGCGACGAGCCCCTCGCGTAGGGCTTCGTGGTCATCGACGATCACGAGCTTGGTCATCGCGTCGAGGGGAGCCTACAAGCGCCGTCACCTGCCACGAAAGACCGCAAAGAGCGGTCGGATGGACGCATGGTGGGCTGCCAGCCGAGGCCTCGCATCTATCGTGAAGGGGGCATGGCGAAGGACACCGAAAAGCTGATCCGCCAGCTCTCGCTCATCTCCTACCTGATGGCCGAGCGCCGGCCGGTCACCGCGCTGGAGATCCGGCGGGATGTCGAGGGCTACAGCGGCATGAACGAGGACGCCTTCGCCCGGCGGTTCTACGCCGACCGCGCGGAGCTCGACTCGCTCGGCATCGTGCTCACCGTCGACAAGCCGATCGACGGCGTCGCCGAGCAGGAGAACTACTCCCTGCGCCCCGAGAACTTCCACCTCCCCGCGATCGCGTTCACCGACGAGGAGCTGGCGTCGCTGCAGTTCGCCCTCACGCTGCTCGACGGCGAGTTCGCCTACGCCGAGCCGCTGCGCCTGGCGCTGCAGCAGATCTCCTGGGGAAGGCCGTCGCCGCTGCGGGCGCCCGACCACGGCTCGCTCGCGCTCGGCATCACCGGCAGCGCCGGCGGGCACGAGCTGTCCCAGCGGCTGGCCAAGGTCGAGACCGCGATCTTCCGCTGCAAGACGGTCACGTTCGACTACTACACGATGGAGCGCGACGACGTCGGGGCGCGCAAGGTCGACCCCTACCACCTGCTCTTCCGCGGCGGGCAGTTCTACCTCCTCGGCCGCTCGCACGAGCGCGACGCCCTGCGCGTGTTCCGCCTGTCGCGCATGCGCGGCAAGGTCGCCTACGCGACCAAGGCCGAGCACGACTTCAAGCGCCCCGCCGACTTCGACCCGCGCGAGTACGCCAACCGCGCCGACTGGCAGTACGGCGACACGGTCGGCACGGCGGAGGTCTGGATCTCCGACCGCATCGCGTGGCAGGTCGAGCGCCATTTCGGTCGCTTCGGCTCCATCGCCCCGGCCGACGGAGGCGTGCTCCTCTCGACGGACTACGCCAGCGCGCGCCAGCTCGCCGCGTGGGTGCTGAGCCTGGGCGAGCACGCGCGCGTCGAGGCCCCGCGCGAGCTGGTCGACACCGTCGCCGAGCGCGTCGCCCTGCTCGCCGAGCGCCACGAGGGCGAGCCCCAGCTCGCCGAGCCGGTGCCCGCCGCGCCCGGCGACGACGAGGCCGAGGCTCCGCCCGACACCAACGGCAAGCGCGAGACCCCCATCCGCCCCGAGCGCTTCGCGCGCCTGGTGACGCTCGCCTCGATCCTGATCGAGGCCGGGCGCGCGGGTGAGCGCCTGCGCGCCGAGGACGTGTGCGAGCGCCTGCAGATCTCCGACGCCGAGCTGCGCGAGGACGTCAACGTGCTCAACGTCGTCAACTTCGGCGGCGGGTCCTACGTCCTCTACGCCGAGGTCGGCGAGGACGGCTGGATCGAGGTCGATCCCGAGCCGTACTCGGACAACTTCGCCCGCCCGGCGCGCCTGCTGCCCGTGGAGGCCAAGGCGCTGGTGGCCGCCATCGACCTCATCGGCGAGCACCTGCCCGAGGGCGCGCTCACGACCGCGCGCGAGAAGATCGTCGCGGCGCTGGGCAGCGACCCGATGGAGCAGGGGCTGCAGATCGCCTCGGCCGGCGCCGACGACTCGGGCGTCGCGCGCGTGGTCTCGGAGGCGATCGCGCGCCGGAAGCTGCTGCGCCTGGAGTACTACAAGGCCAACGAGGACGAGTTCTCCGAGCGCGAGGTCGAGCCCTACGCGCTCATCAACGGGCGCGAGGGCTCGTACGTCGCCTCGTTCGACCCGGCCAAGGACGACGTCCGCCACTTCCGCCTGGACCGCATCAAGACGGCCGAGGTCCTCGACGCCACCTTCGAGCCGCGGCCCGAGGTCGACCCGGCCGCCGACGTCGAGGGCTGGCCGCGCACCGGCGAGGTCGAGGCCTCGCGCACGGCGCGGGTGTGGATCTCCCCCGAGCGCGCGCGCTGGGCGCGCGAGGAGCGCTCGGTCGTCCAGGAGCTGGCCGACGGCGCGCTCGTCGTCGAGCTGAGCTTCGCGGGCGAGGACTGGCTGGTGCGCGAGGTGCTGAAGGAGGCGGGCGACGCGGCCATCCTCGAGCCGGCCGACGCCCGCGAGTCGGTGCGCCGCGCCGTCGCGCGGCTGCAGGTCGCCGCGCGCGCATAGCGCAATTCGGTCGTCGCCCAGCGGTCGTCGGCCCGCCCCTCGGCGCTCGTGACGCACCGTTCGCCGGATGTTTGTTTGCGTGTTGAGCAGGGTTGAGTACTCCCTTCGATATCGCGGCGCCGTCGCAGGGGCGGCGCCCACCTTTGCATCTCGTACGGAGGCGACCATGCAACCCATCACCCGAACGGGCGCGGTCCTTGCCGCAGCCCTGACGTGCGCAGCGCTGGCCGGCACGGCGCAGGCGGCATCCCCCGCGTGGCAGTGCCACGCGAGCGCGGTGTCGGCCTCGCTGACCGGCAACCCGGCAGTCGACCCGGTCAGCTCGACCGCCGCGCCGTGCGTCTCGAACGCCACGGGCGCCGGCAACCTCTCGACCCCGCTGGGCCTGCCGGCGGGCTTCCTGACCTCGGGCACGACGTCGGCCACGACGTTCGCGACCCCCGCGGAGGAGATCCCGGCGCGCCAGGGCGTGGGCGCGGTCGGGCGGGTCGAGGGCCTCGCGCTCCAGCTTCCGCCCGGCTCGCCGTCCACGACCCTCGGCATCCGGGAGGCCAACGCCCAGGCCACCGCCGTCTGCGTCGCCGGGCAGCGGGTGCTCGACGGATCCAGCGAGTCGACCGGCATCACGCTCGGCGGTCAGGAGGTCCCGATCGACGAGGCGGCCCGGCAGCTCTCGGCCGCGTTCGCCCCGCTCGGCCAGGCGGTCGACCTCAAGGCCAACGAGCAGGTGGTCACGGCCGGCTCGCTGACCCAGAACGCCGTGCACCTGCGGATCCTGTCCGCGGCGGGCACGCCGGTGCTCGACGTCGTGGCGGGCCAGGCGCGCGTGGGCTTCGACGGCGACGTCTGCAACCCCGCGGGCCAGGTCGCGGGGAGTGGCAACGGCAACGGCAACGGCAACGGCAACGGCAACGGCGGCAACGGCACCGCCGGCAGCGCCGCCAGCGCGATCCTGGCCAACGGCGTGCGCGGGAGCACGTGCGGGCATCTGACGATGTACTTCGCCCGCAACCACAAGCGCGCGATCACGAGCCGCTACGGCAACCGCGTCGTCGCCCGCGGACGCGTCGTCAACTGCAAGGGCAAGGCGATCGTGCGGGCGCGGATCGACGTGATCCACGTCGTCAACGGCAAGCGCAAGCTGGTCAAGACCGGCCTGCGCTCGCGCGACAAGGGACAGCTCACGCTGATCCTGCCGTCGAACCTGCGCACCCGCGACGTCCGCTTCGAGTACCGCGGCAACCTGCTCAGCAGCAAGGTGACCTCGCGCTCGACGCTGCACGTGAAGGTGCGCAACCGCCACGGGCGCGTCGTGCGCTAGCGAAGGCCAGACCTCCGCGCGCCAGGACCAGGGGCCGCCCCGCGGGGCGGCCCCTGGCGCGTCAGGGGCCCGCGTCGAGCTCGAACCACACGCAGGCGTGGGGCCCGGTGCGCTCGACGCCCCAGCGGTCGGCGACGCGCTCGATCACGCGCCACCCGAGCCCGCCCTGGGTCAGAACGGGCGGCCCTGGGCCGTCGTCGAGCACCTCGACGCGCAGCGAGCCGCTGTCGTCGAGGGGGGCGCGCACCTCGCTGGGGTGCTCGGG
>JAXDHQ010000030.1:0-3618 GCA_034664395.1 Solirubrobacteraceae bacterium
CGCAGGTCGCCGCCGTCGCCGCGGAACGAGACGACGGTGCCCGACGTGGGGTGGCCGCCGGCCCGCGCGTCCTGCTCCGCCCCCACGCCCAGGTACAGCCGACCGGCGGGCCCGGGGACGATCGTGCCCAGCGTGTGCAGCCGCACCGCCAGCGCCGGCACGACCACGCGGCGGTGCGCGAAGTCGCGTCCGTCGAAGCCCGAGTAGCGCGCGACGATGCCGGTCGTCTCCCCCAGCAGCGAGGCCACGTAGAGGCGGCCGCGCAGCCACGTGAGGCCCAGCGCCGTGAGCGTGCCGCGGACGACGTGCACCGGCCGCGCGCCCGGGTGGGCGACGTACCAGACGCCGTCGCCGGCCTGGCGGAAGGGCGCGCCGGAGGTGACCCACATGCCGCCGCGCGGGTCGAAGGTCACGTTCGTGGCGAACGGGATGCCCTGCGCGACGAGCTCGCCGGGCGGCGGGGCGGCGATCGCGGGCGCGGGCGCCACGGCCAGCAGGAGGGCGATCTGCAGCAGACGGCGCCTCACGCCGTGACCCTATCGGCCCGCGCCAGCCCCTCCCGGCGATCTCTGCGCGAGCTCTTAGGCCGACCTTGTTTCCTGGGGGGCATGCCGAAGCACGCGCTCCTCGTGGCGGCCGCGATCGCCGGCCTCGCCCTCGTCCTGCCCGCCGGCGCCGCCGCGGCGACGGTGAGCAGCTCCAACTGGGCCGGCTACGCGGCCAGCCGCCCCGGCGTGCGCTACCAGCGCGTCAGCGCCACCTGGGTCCAGCCGGCGACGAGCTGCACCGGCGGCCGGCGCACGGCGTCGGCCTACTGGGTGGGCATCGGCGGGTACCACACGAGCTCGCGCGCGCTGGAGCAGGTCGGCACCGCCGCGGACTGCAGCGCCAACGGCACGGCCTCCTACTCGGCCTGGTACGAGCTCGTCCCCGCGGCCTCGGTGCCGACGCGCATGACCATCGGCGCCGGCGACACGATCTCGGCGAGCGTCACCGTCACCGGCCACGTGGTGCGGATCTTCATCGCCGACCGCACCCGCGGCGCCGTCTTTACCCGCCGCCTGCGGGCCGACCCGGTCGACGTCACCTCGGCCGAGTGGATCGTCGAGGCGCCCTCGGTGTGCGGCGGGCGCGGCGGCTGCTCGCTGCAGCCGCTGGCGAACTTCGGCACCGCCGCCTTCGCCGACGCACGGGCGACGAGCGCGGCGGGACACGCCGGCCCGATCGCCGACCCGACGTGGGCGGCGACGCCGATCGCGCTCGCCTCCGACGCCGGCCGGCCCGGCCCCGTGCGCTTCACGTCCGACGCGGGGCCGTCCGCCGCCACCCCGGCCGCGCTCGCGGCCACGGGCGACGCCTTCACCGTCACCTATCAGGACAGCGCCGCACAGGCGCCGGCGCCGGACGGGCAGTCGCCGCCCGGCGCCGCGCCCGCGGGCTAGGCCGCAGCCCGGGTCGGCTGCTGCAGCGGCGGCTAGGCCTTGATGAAGTGCGTCGACTTGACGATCGCCAGCACCTGGCTCATCGACTTGCCGGCGTCGTAAGGGCCGCTGGGCGAGATCGACTTGCCCAGCAGCTCGCCCACGGCGCCCGAGTGGCGCGCCTCGACGGTGACGATCGACGCCGCGGTCAGCAGGATCGACGGCGTCTTGATCCGCCCGGCCTGGCCCAGGTACGCGCTCACGCCCGTGTTCTCCAGCGCGTAGGCCGTCCGCAGGAACTTCGCCTGGTCGCGCGTGGTGCCCTGGAAGTCGAACTTCGGCGAGCTCGGCGCCGCCGCGCCCAGCGCCTTCTTCAGGCCGGCCACGTGGGCGGCCTCGTCGCGGGCGACCGTCCTGGCGAACGCCAGCGCGCGGCCCTTCAGCTTGCCCGACGCGACGGCCTCCTCGTAGAAGGCGGCCTCGAGGTATTCGAGCGTCAGCGCGTACTTGAGGATCGCGACGTCGCTCTTGGGCACCGCGGCCGACGCGAGGCTCGGCAGGGCGCCGAAGACGCTCGACGCGAGCAGCGCGCCCCCGGCGGCCGCGCCGGCCTTGCGAAAGAAGTCGGCGCGGCTGTCCCCCGCCACCGCCTCGGTGGCCTCGGCCACCGCCCCGTCACGGTCCACGAGCTCCAGCGTCAGGTCATGGGTCTGCATCCGGTCTGCCTCCTTGAGGGTTCGACGACGTGGCGGCCTGCGGCCACCTGAGGTGCACGGCTGTGGGGCGCGACACGCCCGTCGCGATGCGACGCGACGGGGTCGATGCGCCCGGAGCAACCCCTGCGTGCCCTGGTAGCGCCCCGGGCCGCGGAGCGGATCACCGCGGGCGCGCCATGTCGAGATCCGAGATGCTGGCGGGGATGGTTCCCGGGGACGATCGGCTGCGCCTCGCCGAGCTCCTGGTCGGCCTGTCGCTGGTGGCCGATCTCGGGATGGGGCTCGAGCCCGGCGAGGCCGCGCGCGCCTGCATCCTCGCCACGCGCCTGGCCGACGCCCTCGACGCTCCCGCGCCGGCCGACGTCTATTACACGACGCTGCTGCAGCACCTCGGCTGCACGGCGTACGCCCACGAGGCGGCGGCGCTGCTCGGCGGCGACGAGATCGCGGTCAAGTCGGCCGCGGTGCGCACGGACTTCCGCGATCCGCGCGACGTCGTGCGCACCTACCTCCTCGGCCTCGCCCCGGACGCGGGCCTGGGCACGCGCCTGCGCGCGGCCGGCGTGGCGGTGGCCCGCTCGCGCTCGATCACCGCCGGCTACGCGCGCGCCAACTGCGAGGTGGCGGCGATGACCGCGCGGCGCGTCGGGCTCGGCGAGGGCGTCGCCGCGGGCCTGGGCGCGATCTTCGAGCAGGTCGACGGCAAGGGTGCGCCGGCGGGGCTGCCCGGCGACGCCATCCCCCTCGCCGCCCGCATCGCCCAGGTGGCGAGCGTGGCGTCGCTGTTCGACGGGCTCGGCGGCCCCGACACGGCGATCGCGACCGTGCGCCGGCGCGCCGGCGCGGCGCTGGACCCGACCGTCGCCGACGCGTTCTGCCGGGCGGGCCCCGAGCTCCTGGCCGAGCTCGCCACCGTCGACGTGGCGGAGGCCGCCGTCGCCTGCGAGCCGGCGCCGGCCGCGGGCGTGCGCGGCGATGCGATCGACGCCGTGTGCGCGGCCTTCGGCGACGCCGTCGACCTCAAGGCGCCGTTCCTGCACGGCCACGCGGCGGCCGTGGCCGAGCTGGCCGAGGCCGCCGGGCGGCGCCTCGGACTCGACGAGCCCGAGGTCGTCGACCTGCGCCGGGCCGGCGCGTTGCACGACGTCGGCCGGGTGGCCGTGCCGACCGGCATTTGGGAGCGGCCGGGCCCGCTGACCTCGGCGCAGTGGGAGCGCGTGCGCCTGCACGCCTACCAGGGCGAGCGCATCGTCGGTCGCTGCGGCGCCCTCGCCGCCCTGGCGCCCGCGGTCGGCATGCACCACGAGCGCCTCGACGGCTCCGGCTACCACCAGGGCCTGGCCGGTGTGGCGATCGATCCACTCGCGGTGATCCTCGCGGCGGCCGACGCCTACGTCAGCGCCGGTGAATGGCGCCCGCACCGCCCGGCCCGTCCACCGGCCGAGCAGGCCTACCTGGTCCTGGGGCTGGCCCGCGACGGC
>JAXDHQ010000031.1:0-3725 GCA_034664395.1 Solirubrobacteraceae bacterium
GCCGCCGCCTGGAGAGCCTGTAGCTAGAGCTCGGTGACCAGCTCGACGTGCTCGGCCCACGCGGGGTCGACGGCGTCGAGCTGGCCCTCGACGTCGACCTCGTGCCCCGCCCCGGCGAGCGTGAAGACGCGCGCCTCGTCGCCGTCGCGGGCGGCGAGCCGCGTGCGCTCCTCGAAGGCGTCGAGGATCTCGTCGGCCCGCGGGCCGCGCTTGCGCAGGACGACGACGTTGGGCATGGCCCCGATGGTGCCATCATGGGCAGATGGCCGGCGAGCTGTGGACCGTGCACCTCGGCCTCGTGGAGTACCGCGAGGCCTACGCGCTGCAGGAGCGCGTCCGGGCCGCGCGCCAGGCCGACGCCATCCCCGACACGCTGCTCATGCTCGAGCACCCGCCCGTGTACACGCGCGGCCGCCGGTCCGAGCCGGGCGAGCTCGCCATGGGCGAGGCGTGGTACCGCGAGCGCGGCATCGACGTCGTCGACGTCGACCGCGGCGGCAAGGTCACCTACCACGGCCCCGGCCAGCTCGTGGGCTACCCGATCATGCGCGTGAGCGACGTCATCGGCTTCGTGCGCACGATGGAGCAGGCGATCGTCGCCGCGCTGGCCGACGAGGGCCTGATCGGCGCGCGAGCGCGGCCGCAGGACGGTCGCGACTACACCGGCGTGTGGATCGAGGAGCGCAAGATCGCCTCGATCGGCGTGCACGTCTCGCGCGAGGTGACCACGCACGGCTTCGCGGTCAACGCCGACAACGACGTGGAGCCGTTCGACTGGGTCGTCGCCTGCGGCCTGCCGGGCGTCCGCATGACCTCGGTCGCGCGCGAGCTCGGGGCCGACGGCGAGCGCCTCGCCTGCTTGCGCAAGCGCATGGCCTTCCGCTTCGCCGAGGCCTTCGACGCCCGCCAGCGCCTGGTGTCGCTCGCGCGGCTGGAGGCGGCGCTGACCGCCTCGCCGGCCCCCGCGCCGGCCTAGGCCGGCAGGTCCTCGGGCAGCGGGACCTCCTGCGGCGGCGCGCCGCGCTCCTGCTCCCACGCGGTGAACGCCTCGCCGTCGCGGCCCTCGTGCTCGCCGTCCGCCCCGATCGCCAGCAGCACGAGCGGCTCGTCGCCGCGGTTGAGGAGCTGGCGGCGGACGCCGGGCCCGACGCGGACGAGCTCGCCGCGCCCGAGCTGCTGCTCCTCGCCCTCGACGGCCAGCGTGAGCGTCCCGTCGAGCACCAGGTAGACCTCCTCCTGGCGCGCGTGGCTGTGGATGCGGCCGCGCTGGCGCGGGCGCAGCACGATCTGGTTGAGGCCGAAGCTCGTCACGCCGAGCTGGCGGCGCAGAGGGACGAACCGGTCCTCGGGATCGGGGTCCAGGCGGGTGCGGGCGACGTCGTCGGACATGGCGTGCACTCTAGGCCGGGCACGGCAGCGCGCGCAGCCGTGCCCGGTAGCGGCGCATCGACGCGGCGACCCAGTCGCCGTGCGTCTGGTGGCGCAGTCGCACGACGCGCTCGCGGTGGTAGGGCGAGGTCAGCGACTCGTTGTGGCCGATGACGTTGCGCACCGCGATCCCGTAGCGGCAGCGCAGCCAGCGCGTGAGCGTGAGCGACGCGTCGAGCTCGCGAGGGTCGCCGAGGACGTCGGCGTCGCGGAACCCGACGTGCTCGATGCCGATCGCCGTGTAGTTGAGGCCGACCGTGTGCCGGCACATGAGCGACAGCGGGACCATCTGCACGATCGTCCCGTCCGACCCGACGACGAAGTGCGAGCAGGTGCCGGGCAGCTCGTGCAGCTCGGAGTCCGCGACGTCGGGGGCGAAGACGTTGAACACGGCGTCGGTCGAGCCGGCCACCGCGATGTGCTCCACGATGACCTTCGGATTGCGCAGGCGGTAGTCGTCGATGCCGTAGTGGCGCAGCGCATACGCGCGCATCTCGCGCTTGCGCCGCGCGGGGAACGGGATGAAGTGGCGCACGATCGGCGGCGGCGGTGGGGCGGCCATGGGCAGCATCGGCCAAGTTGTAACCTGGATCGTCGTGAGCCAGCGCGAGCACAAGACGCGGTCGCGAGCCAACCCGGGCGGGATGGACGTCCTCAAGGTGCTGGGCAGCGACGTGCGCCCGCTGCGCGAGCGCAAGCCGCCCTGGTTCAAGGTGCCGGCGCCCGGCGGCCCGCGCTACCGCGAGCTGACCGAGCTCATCCGCGGCGAGAACCTCCACACCGTCTGCCAGGAGGCCGCGTGCCCCAACGTCGGCGAGTGCTGGGAGCGCGGCACCGCGACGTTCATGATCCTCGGCGACACGTGCACCCGCCGCTGCGGCTTCTGCAACGTCAAGACCGGCAAGCCGACGTGGAACGACCCGCTCGAGCCGGCGCGCGTCGCGCGCAGCGTCGCGCGGATGGGGCTGCGCCACGCGGTCATCACGAGCGTCGATCGCGACGACCTGCCCGACTACGGCGCCGGCGCGTTCGTCGGCGTCATCCGCCAGATCCGCCGCCAGGCGCCGGGCTGCAAGGTCGAGGTCCTCACGCCCGACTTCCGCGGCCAGGAGATGCCGCTGGCGAAGGTCGTCGCCGAGCGCCCCGACGTCTTCAACCACAACGTCGAGGTCGTCCCGCGGCTGTACCCGGTGGCGCGGCGCGGCTCGACGTGGCTGCGCTCGCTGCGCGTGCTGCGCAACGCCAAGGCGATGGGCGGCGACGACGTCGTGACGAAGTCGGGCCTGATGGTCGGACTCGGCGAGACCCACGAGGAGATGGTCGAGGCCTTCGGGATGCTGCGCGAGCACGACGTGCAGGTCCTCACCGTCGGCCAGTACCTGCGGCCGACCGAGCGCCACCTGCCGGTCGTGCGCTACTGGCACCCGGACGAGTTCAAGGCGCTGGAGACGGCGGCCTACGAGCTCGGCTTCGACCACATCGCCGCCGGGCCGCTCGTCCGCTCCAGCTACCACGCCGACCAGCACGTCAAGCAGGACCGCCCCGGCGTGGGGCCGCTCGCCGCCGCGGCGGGCTAGCGACCGCCGCCGCCTGGGCGCCGCCTGTCGCGGGGCGCCCGCCGCCCGCGGCGGCCTGATCGCCGCCCGTCGATTCGCCCTTCAGACCCGCGCGCGGGCGCCGATAGGTCGCCCAGTTCACGTCGTCGATCGAGGGCGGTCCGCGTGCTCCACCGTTCCCTGCACCCTGCCGTCGCGGCGTTGCTCAGCGTCGTGGTCCTCGCGCTGGCCGCGCCCGCGACAGCCACCGCGCTCGGCGACTGCGCGCCCGCCGACGCCTGGCCCGCGGCGCAGCCGGCGATGGCCGCCGCCGTCGTGACGCTCGTCAACGTCCACCGCGCCGCGCTCGGCCTGGCGCCCCTGCAGGTGTCCCCCACCCTGACCGCCGCGGCGACGTGGAAGGCGCGTCACATGGCCGCCCTCGGCTACTTCGATCACGACGATCCGGCGCCGCCGGTCGCGCGGACCGTCGCCCAGCGCCTGAGCGCGTGCGGCTATCCCGGGCGGACGTGGGGCAAGAACATCGCGATGGGCTTCACGACGCCCGACGCCGTCCTCGCCGGGTGGCTCGCCTCGCCCGGCCATCGCGCCAACCTCGAGGACCCCGCCTTCCGCGCCATCGGCGTGGGGGTCGCCGGCCTCTACTGGGCCCAGGACTTCGGCGGCACGGCCGACGCCCCGCACGCCGTCGCGCCGGCGAACGCTGCCGGCGGCGCTCCGCAGGCCTCGACGCCGGTGGCC
>JAXDHQ010000032.1:0-15686 GCA_034664395.1 Solirubrobacteraceae bacterium
AGCTCGAGGCCCAGCTCACAAACGGCGACCTGCTCGCCGTCGTCACCACCGACGCGCTCGAGCTCGGCATCGACATCGGGGCGCTCGACGCGGCGGTCTGCGTCACGTTCCCCGGCACCGTCGCCTCGCTGCGCCAGATGTGGGGCCGCGCCGGCCGGCGCGGGCGCGGGCTGGCGGTCTACGTCGCCGGCGAGGACGCGCTCGACCAGTTCTTCTGCCGCCACCCCGACGAGTTCCTCGACCGGCCGGTCGAGGCGGCGATCGTCTGGCACGAGAACGAGCCCATCCACCTCGCCCACCTGCTGTGCGCCGCCCACGAGGGCCCGCTGAGCGCGACCGACGCCGAGTTCCTGGGTCCGCGCTGGCAGGCCTACGCCGACCAGCTCGTCTCCCAGGGCGATCTCGTCGAGCGCCGCGGCCAGTACCTGCTGCGCCACCCCGAGGACTTCCCGGCCGCGCGGGTGTCGCTGCGCTCGGCGTCGCCCGACAGCGTCGCCGTGGTCGACGTCTCCAGCGGCGAGCTGCTGGGCACGGTCGAGTCCAGCCGCGCCGCGAGCACCGTCCACGACGGGGCGATCTACCTGCACCTCGGGCGCTCCTACGAGGTCTCCGAGCTCGACCTCGACGCGCGCCGCGCGCTCGTCGCGCCGTTCGACGGCAACTGGTACACGCAGCCCAAGCGCGAGACCGACCTCGAGATCGAGCGCCTGCTCGACCGCCGCGAGGTCCTCGGCGTGACGCTCAGCTTCGGGCGCGTGACCGTGACCGAGCAGGTCCACGCCTACCAGCGCAAGCGCCTGCCCGACCACGAGGTCGTCGATCTGCGCGCCATCGACCTGCCGGCGCAGTCGTTCACCACCCAGGCGCTCTGGTACGAGCTGGACGAGGAGCTGCTGGAGGCGTTCCCGCGCGAGGTCCTGCTCGGCGCGCTGCACGCCGCCGAGCACACGCAGATCGCCGTCCTGCCGCTGCTGGCGATGTGCGACCGCTGGGACATCGGCGGCCTGTCGACCAACGCCCACCCGCAGACCGGCCGCCCGACGATCTTCATCTACGACGGCCATCCCGGCGGCGTCGGCATCACGCTGCAGGGCTTTCGCAACTTCGACCTGCTCGTCGCAGACGCGCACCGGCTCGTCACCGAGTGCCCGTGCGAGTCGGGCTGCCCGTCGTGCGTGCAGTCGCCCAAGTGCGGCAACCTCAACGAGCCCCTGTCCAAGGCCGGGTCGGCCGAGGTCATGGCGCGCATGCTCGCGCGCGGTTTGGGCACCGTTGAGCAGGTTCGCTGAAGGTTGGTGAGGTTCGAAGCTGTGCATTGACGCGCAAACCTGCGTGCGCACGCCTACGCAGCCGACCTTCAAAGCATGGGAAACAGCGCGCGCGTGCTCGTGGGTGGGTCGGCAGGTCTGGCCGTGGCGCTCGCGTTCCTGGTCCCGCCGGCCGCTGCCCAGGCGGGCGGGACTCCCGGTCCCTCGTCGGCCGGCGGCGCGCAGTACGGCGCTCCGATCACCAAGGCGCGCCCGGCGCGCCCGGTGGCGACGCGCTTCGCGGTGACGCCGCGCGCCGTCGTCGCTCCCGCCCTGCCGGCGCTCAGCGTCCGCGTCGACGAGGCGGGCGCCACCACCGTCCGCGCCCGCGTCGTCTTCCTCCCCCTCTCCGAGACGGGCTCCATCGTCCGCGTCGACCTCGGCGCCGTGCCCGTCGGGCGGACGATCCGGGTCGCCTGGCCGGCGGGGACCGCGCTCGCTCCCGGTCGCTACCTCGCGCGCCTGCACGTGCGCGGGCTGGGCGACGCCGTGCTCGCCCGCAGCGCGCGCCTGCCCGGGCGCACGACGCTGGCGGTGCGCGCGCCCGCACCCGCGCCGGCGACCCCCCCGCCCCCGACGCCCGACGCGTCGGGCCACGTCTTCCCCGTCGCCGGTCCGCACACCTACGGCGACGTGTTCGGCGCGCCGCGCAACGGCTACAGCCACCAGGGCCAGGACGTCCTCGCCGCCGAGGGCACGCCCGTCGTCTCGCCGGTCTCGGGGACGATCTCCTTCACCGGCAACCAGCCGACGGCCGCCGGCTTCTACATCGTCCTGAAGGGCACCGACGGCTACGACTACTTCTTCGCCCATTGCCAGGACGCGTCGATCGTCGTCAACCCGACCCAGGCCGTGCTCGCCGGACAGACGCTCTGCAACGTGGGCCACACCGGCGACGCGAGCGGTCCGCACCTGCACTTCGAGGTCTGGGTCGGCGGCTGGCGCGTCGACGCGTCGTCGCGCCCGATCGACCCGCTGCCGTTCCTGCAGAGCTGGGACCGGCCGGCCGCGCGCTGAGCCCTCCCTGCGTCAGCGCGCCGGGGCGATCGCCTCGGGCGCCGTGCGCTCGAGCGCGCTCCAGCCCACGTCGGCGGCGCGCTCGCGCTCCTCGGCCTCCACGCCCCCGCGGATGCCGAACAGCCGCTTGGCGTAGAGCAGGTAGATCACGACCGCCACGTTGATGATGAAGGCGACGACCTTCAGCGCCGAGAGCCGGTTCGCGAGCTCGTAGACCTCGAGCGGCAGCAGCGACGAGGTCACCAGGAACGTCAAGTACTCGGCCCAGCGCTGCTGGTACCAGAGGCCGACGGCCTCGATCCCCTCCACCACGGCGTAGACGAGGATGACCGCGGCGAACAGGTGCAGGCGCGAGGACTGCAGCGAGAACAGGCGGTCGATCTCCTTGAGCAGGCCGTGCTTGGCGTGGCCGCCGCCGGTCACCGCCCCGCCCTGGAGGTCCGTGAGCACGCGATAGAACGTCGAGCGGAAGTGCTGGCGGTTGGACGCGAAGAGCAGGATCGCGACGCCGAGCGCGCCCAGGACGAGGAAGTGCAGCGCGCGGTTGATCGCGATCAGCCGCAGCACGATCTTGTCGCGCAACGGGCGCCCGCGCAGCGGCAGCTCGATCTCGTCGCGGTCGGGCGGGTGCTCGCGCGCCGGGTGCTCGGGCCGCGGGAGCGGCAGCCAGCTATCGCAGCGCAGGCAGCGGTGCCAGCGCACGCCGTCGTACTCGCGCGCGACGAGCGCGTCCTGCGGGCGCAGCTCCGCAGCGTCGATGCCGACGAGCTCGTGGCCGGCGACGCCGCAGGCGAGCAGCTCCCAGTGCCAGCGCGGGACGAACCGCGATGGGCGCGTGCGCAGCCCCGGCGGGTGCTCGCGGTCGCGGGCCATGTGCCGGCGCACGCTACCGGGGCGCTCAGCGCACGGGCAGGCGCAGCTCGCCGGTGACGCCGTCCAGCTCGGCGCGCGCCCAGCCGGTGAGGTCGCCGAGCCGGTCGAGCACGAGGGCCGGAAGGCCGAGCGGCCGACCGACGATCGCGCGCGCGGCCTTTGCCTGCAGGCGGACGGTGAGCGCGCCGGCGGCGCCCGGCGGCGGCGGGTCGAGCGGCGCCCTGGCCGCGGCGCGCAGGTCGGCGCGGGCGTCGTCGGAGAGCGCGAGCGTGGGGCCGAAGACTGCGGCCCGGACGACGAGCTTGCCGTTCTGCTCGAGCTGGTAGACGCCGTCCTTGGCGTCGATGCGCACGTCGGCGAGTCCGACGGTGCGGATGAGCCCGGACAGCGCGTCGAGGCGGTCGAGCTTGGCCGCCCAGTCGCCGGGGTCCGGCGGGTCGGTGACGAGCGTGAAGCGGCCCAGGTCGGCGCCGCTGCTCGAGATCGTCGCCGCGCCGGTGAGGCCTCCTATGTCGGGTCTGAGGAAGCCCGGAACCTCGTCGAGCAGCGCGAGCGCCGGCTGGCCGGTGGCCTTGGCGAACGCGGCGCCCTGGGCCGCCGTCCGCAGGCCGATCGTCAGCGGCGCGCGCCCGCGCGTGCTCGGGGCCTGAGCGCCCGTGGCCATCGGGAGGTCGGCGGGGCGCAGGCCCGTGGGGTCGCTCGTCAGGCGGAAGGGCAGGCGCAGGCCGTCCGCGGTCGCCTCGAGGACCGCGGCGCCGTCGCGCAGGGCGCGACCCCAGCGCGTGGCGGCGACCTACGGGGCTTGGTCGTGGAGCAGCGCGCGGGGGTCGAAGGCGATCCTCAGCGGCGCGTCCGGCGGAAGGCCTTTGAGCCGCCGGTCGAAGGCGGCCCGGGCGGGGCGGGGCTGCGCGCGGGCGTCGAGGGCCCGGCGGACGAGCGCGGCGCTGGGCCCGGCGACCACGGTCGCGCCACGCGCGGCGAGCGCCGCCTGACCGCCGCCCGGGATGGCGTAGAGCCGAGCGCCGCGGTACTCGCCGGCGGCGGTGAGCCGGCGCGCGAGCGCGTCGACCGGCTCGCGCCGGGGCGCGACCAGCGCCAGCACCGCCCCGCCGTCGCCGCCGAGCGCGGCCGCGGCGCGTCCACCGAGCAGCGGCGTGACGTCCCCCGCCTTGAGCGCGCCCCCGCTCAGCCGCGGAGCGAGCTGGGAAACCGCCAGCCCGACCAGCGGCGCCCGCGTGTCGACGTCGAGGACCGCCTTGGCCCCGCCCGGCAGGTACGCCAGAGGCTCGTCGGCCAGCGCCTTCGGCGCCGCGTCACGATCCGACCCACCGCGCAGCAGCAGCACCGCCACGACCACCGCCACGACGGCGACCGGCACGACCACGAGCAGCACGCGACGGCGAGACACGCCGCCACCGTAGCGACCTCCGACACGCACGCGGAGCACCACCCGCCGACCCCCTCGCCACGCGCCCCCCAACGCGCGAGGGCGCTACCCTGATCCACCCACCACGGCGAGATAGCTCAGTTGGTAGAGCACACGACTGAAAATCGTGGTGTCCCCGGTTCGAGTCCGGGTCTCGCCATTCGACGAAGTGCCTGCTAATCGGCCACTTCTCGGCGCAGATCTTTGGTCTTCTGCTTAGCGGCTACGTGCCACAACGTCGCGCGAAGTCCCAAACGAAGTCCTAAACTCGAGCGCCGCGCCGGCCCGTATGGCCCACGACGGCGTCGCGGTTCCGGGACGCTGCGATGTCCCCGCACCGACCGATCGTCGATTGAGCGCGGCGCGGGCATCCAGGGCCGGCGCGGCGCTCGCTCCAGCCCGACATGCGAGAGGCGCGATGGGGGCTCGCATCATCTCCCCACGATTCAGACGCCCCGGAGTGCTGGATCCACGCGAAAGGAGAAGTAGCCATCGGGCGCGGACCGAAGCCGTCCGGTTAGCCGTCGCCCCTTCGCGGCATGGGCCCACGCGGAGCGCTGTGGGTGACATTTCGTCGCCGTCGAAAGTCTTGATTGCCAGCCCGATGGCGGACGCCCGCCATGCCGTCAGGTTGGTGGGCCACGATGGCAGCGTGCGCGACGTGTCGCTCATAACGATCCTCGCGGTCGCCGTCCCGCCGGCGGCCGCGCTACTGGGAGTAGTAGTCGGCGGCGTCATGGAGCGACGGACCGCTCGTGAGGCGACTCGCGAAGCCGGCCGCGGCCAGCGCCGCGCCGAGCTTGCTGGCGCGCTCGCCGACTACATGGGTGTCATCGAGCTGATTGCGTTCGAGCTCAGTCGCAACCCAGCCTCGTCCTGGCTCGATCGGCAGCTCGACCGGCTGCCCCGCGGCCGCCTCCACTACCTGTTCTCGACCGTGCTCGAAAGAGTTGCCACCGGCTCGCGCTTCGCGCAGCTCAGGGCTGACTACTACCGGAGCCGAGCGGCGCTCACGCTGGTCGCACCGATCTCGATCATTGGACAGGTCCTCGAGATCGATCGCGCGCTTGTGACATGGCAGGACGCCACGACCCCACACGAGCTGCGCAACGCCGCCCGAATGTGGCACGACCTTGGTGAGAGCCTTCGGATCGCGGGTCAATCTGCCGTCGACGCGGGTATGGACCGGCCCTACCGAGAGGGCGGGCTCCGATGAGCGCGGACCCGACCTCATCGAAGGGCTGGCGGCGATTGACCGCGGTCATCGCCCGCCGGAAGCGCTGAGCGCGATCAGCGCTGGCCACACGCCGGCTGTGCTACGGCGCAACCGCTCCTCGCGCAAAGGGGGAGCAACATGCGCGGTCACGGACCCGGTCACCAACGTCCGTCGGTGCCGACCGCGGTCCCTACACGTCACGACAGTGCCCTCCACTAGCGACTGGCGAGCGTGCGCGGTCACCTGAGCGAACCGAGCACGACAGAAGCGCTGCGCGGTGTCTGGCCGATTGACCGGCGCGGCCGGACCTGTTAGGCGTTACGAGACACCGCGACAGAAGGGAGTGACCGTGGCAACCGATGCTCTACGCGAGGTGGTACACAGGATCGTCGTGCTTCCGGGGGAGGACGTAGACACGGAGTTCGTCGAGAGGTTTATCGAAGATCCAGAGGCGCTCCTCGCGTCCTATCCACTTGCGCCACAGGAGCGCGCTGCACTTCTCGCGCGAGACGCTGTGGCGTTGGCCAGCCTGGGTCTCAATCCGGTGGCGGCCGACGTCTTGGTCGATGGCGTCCACCAAGGCGCGAGCACGGCCTGCTCCCAGACGTGTACGAAGCGCGAAGAAGATGATCCCCTTCCGGAAGGATGCCTTTCCGACTCCAACCTTTGGGAGTAGCTGCGCTCGAATGGGATCCGGTGAGGAGGCACGGATCCGCGTCGATGAACTGGCCGTCCGCGTCCGCGAGCTGGGGCTGCTCCGCAGCGATGCGGGCCCTGCCGCAGCAGCCCTTGGAATCTGGGCGTGCCCGCCCTACTGCACGCTTGGTCTCCCGCTCCAAGGCTTCAAGCTCCACGTATCGGCGACGATCTTGTCGGCCGCTGACGTACTCGACCATGTCGTGCCGGAGCTACTACGGCGCAACGTCGAGTTCAAGGTCGTCGCCACCCTCCCCGCTCTGCGCCGACTCAACGGCGGTGAGTTTGGATATCCTCAAATAGGCAAGTTCATTACCGTTTACCCATGCGATGTACGGGACGCGGTGTCGCTCGCGCGCTGGTTAGACGGCGCAACGAGGGGGCTTGAGGGACCATCCGTCCCCTCGGACCGAGCGCTCTATCCCGAGAGCTTGATTCATTATCGATGGGGCGGGTTCTCCAGTCATCGCGCCGCCGGCGACAGCGACGGCGTGCCACTCATTGAAAGCCCCACAGGGGAGTTGATTGCAGATTCGCGCCTGCCAGGTCGGGCGGTGCCCCCCGGGATCGCCGATCCGTTTCGCCGGTTGAAACCGACGATTGCTCGGAAGGCGCACCACGGGAGCCCGAGTCTTTTCTTAGGCCGGTTCACTATCACCGAACTCCTTGCGAAACGCGGTAGAGGATGCGTCTATCGCGCCGTTGACTTCGGACCTTACCTGAGGAACGAAGGTCCCCCGCGAGCGTGCGTCCTCAAGCATGCCCATCGAGCGGGCGATGTAGATGAATCCGGTGCCGACGGGCGAGACCGGCTTTGGCGCGAGGCCCGCTTGCTCGAGGATCTGCATGTAAAGGTACGTGCGCTTCCCCAACCCATCGATCACTTCACCGCGGAGGGAGACGCGTATCTGGTGCTAGAAGACTTAGGTGGCACGTCTTTGCTAGCTAAGCTCATAGACGACGGTCCCATGCCAGATGTGCCGCAAGCTGTCGCCTTCACCCTCGAGCTCTGCAGTGCATTGGGCGAGTTGCACAGCCAAGGCGTCGCGATGAGAGACCTGTCGCCGGCTAACGTCGTGATCGACGCTGACAATCGCGTGCGGCTCGTCGATCTAGAGTTCGCCGATCACGTAGGCAGCATGCGCTCGATGTCGGTGGGTACCCCGGGCTACACACCACCGGAGCGTTCCCGCGATTCCTTTTCGTGTTCGGTGCGAGAGGATGTCTACGCCGCTGGGCGCGTCGCGCAGACGCTCCTGTTACGGAAGCCTCTTCGGTCGCTTGGTGAACTAGTAGAACTTGGGCGCGCCGGCGGGATCGGAGTCGTGCTGGACGGGTCCGTCCCCGCGCACGTGATTAGCGCTGTCAGGACGGCGACCGCGGCCGACCCGGACTCCCGATTCGAAGACTGCAGCGAATTTGCCCGTGCAATGACGGTGATGTGATCGCTGCTCTTGGACCGAGCTGGCGACTCGATGGCGTCGCGTAGTCGGCTGCTCACGTTAGGGGAGGAACTTATGCGGCGTGTGTGTGCCGCGATCGCGTGGCAGGAGCGACGGAGGGCCGCGGTGGCCGCTGGCGCACTGCCGCTTCCGCGTGGTTGCAGCACTCGTGGGCGTTGCGTCCGGTCGCGCAAGTCGCGGGAGAAGCAGAGCGCTCCATTCTGCGAGTGGGGCGGCGGTTGGTACATCGCCCAGGCCAGTCCTTGGGAGCTACCAAGTCTGAAAATCGTGGTGTCCCCCGGTTCGAGTCCGGGTCTCGCCATTCGACGAAGTGCCTGCTAATCGGCCACTTCTCGGCGCAGATCTTTGGTCTTCTGCTTAGCGGGCTACGTGCCACAACGTCGCGCGAAGTCCCAAACGAAGTCCTCAACTCGAGCGCCGCGCCGGCCCGTACAGGGCCGGTTGGAGCTCGAGGACCTCCTCGTCGTTGTGGCGATGGGGCCGCTCCTCGAGGAGCGGAAGCTCGCGCTCGTCATTCCAAGCGCGCGGGAGGCAGCATGCCCCCGCGTCGTTTACGAGCGGAAGCTCGTCGTGGGTCGCCAGTCACCGTCCATTTCGGGTGAGAGCGACGCGTCCTCGCCGTCTTCGGGCCCTATGCGCGTGCGCCCGTGCGCGTGGTGGGGACGGCGCCCGCCGCGTGGGTTTCCATGCCTAGCTCGCGATACGTGACAAGCGCTTGATTGAGAAGGTCGCGGGCGGACTCCCGGTCGTGCGTCCGGGCGCGCGCGAGGAGCATGCGTGCGTAGTCGTGCTGGGTGTGTGCGAGCCACGGTCGAGCGCCCATCGTTGCGTTCATCGCGACCGCATCCTCGAAGTGCATCCCTGCCTCATCCCAGCGTCGCCTCGTCGCGGCGAGGATGCCGAGGTAGCGGGAGGCCGAGCCTCTGATCGCCTCGGGCCAGTCGGCGGCGTTGAACGCCGCCCAGGGAACGAGCAACCGGTACAGGACGGCGGCGGAGTCGGTGTCGCTCAGGAGCGCGGCTGTCTCGGCGAGCAGGCTCATGCCGTACAGCCACTCTTGATCGAAGGGCAGCGCCGAGCAGTCGTCTCGCGTCAGGTCATCGAGCGCTCGCTGGGCCTCGGACCGCCGTCCGAGCCGTGCGTGGAGATGAGCGAGCGCGCAGCGGAAGGCGGGGCGAGCCGGCCAGTCGGCGACGAGCTCGCGGATCGCCGGCTCGAGCTTCTCGACGCCTCCTCGGAAGTCGCAGAGTGTGTATCGCTGGAGCCGGTACACGGGGATCACCATCTCGGGCTTCACGCGTTCGCCGAGCGCTAAGGCCTGTTCGATGAGCTCCTCGGCCTCGGTGAACCTGCCTGCCGCCAGGGCCAGCACAGCTTTTCCGGCGCGAGCCTCCCAGAGGTGAGCGGGCTGTTTGAGCTCGTCCGTGAGGCGGCTCATCGCGTGGACGCTGGCGTCCAGTTCACCGGCGTCTCCGACTATGACCCGTGTGATGCATTCATGCTGGTGCCCGTGCGCGACCCGCAGTGTGTCGCCGATCCGCGCGGCCACCTCGCGGAGCTCGGTGGCGAGGGCGAGGCATTCGGCGACCGTGTCCGGGGCGATGATGACGGGAACACGGCCGTCGAGCGCGTACGCGAGCGCGGAGGGGCTTTCCGTGGCGCGGGCGAGCTCGACCGCCTCCTTGCTCAGCCTGTCGCGACGATCGCGCGACGGCTCGTCGCGCAGCGCCCCGGCGAGACGGGCGAGCAGTCTGACCCGAAGCGCGACGTCCTCGTCGGCGAGCGCGGCCAGTCCCTCCTCGAGCAGCGGCACGAGACGATCGTCGCCTGCGGCCCTCAGATACATGTCCTCGCGCGCGTAGCCCGCCGCGGCGCGGGCAAGCTCTCGCGGCAGGCCGAGTCGTCGCCCGATGCCGGCTGCGTCGAGGAAAGCTCTCTTCGCGGCCTGGGTGTTGCCCGCACGCATCTGCGCTTCGCCGGCCGAGAGGAGCAGCTCACAGCGCGTCCTCTCGTCGCGCACGTCTGCCAGGTCGAGCGCGTCGAGCGCTGTCTGGTACAGGCGCGCGGCCTCCTCGTAGGCGAGGAGCGCGAGCGCGCGGTCGCCGGCGCGCTGGGCGTAGCGCAGGGCCTTGTCGACGTCGCTGCTGGCGATGGAGTGATGCGCGAGCTCGGCGAGATGCTGTCCCGGCTCGTCGCCGTAGAGCGCCTCGAGCGCTGCGACGACCTGGCGGTGCAATCGGGCGCGGCGGGCGGCAGCGAGTCCCTCGTAGAGCGTGTCGCGGATGAGGACGTGGGCGAAGCGAAGGCGATCCGCGGCGCCGGGAACGTCGGCGAGGACGCGGGCGGCCATCGCCTCGTCGAGGACGTCGAGCAGCCCGTCCTCCGACACGCCGGCCAGGCGAGCCAGCGCGTCGAGGGCGAACTCGCGGCCGATGACCGCCGCCAGCACGAGCAGACGGTTGCACTCATGCGAGAGGTGGGTGAGCCGGCGCGCGATCACGTCGCGGATGCTCTGGGGGATCGCGAGGCGAGCCTCGGCGGTGGACTCCGACCCGACGCCCTCGACGGCGAGCAGACGCACGATCTCGCCGACGAAGAGCGGGTTGCCCTCGGTCTCCTGGTGGACCGCGGTGACCAGCGGTGTCGAAGCGATCTGCGACGCTGTCAGCTCGACGTACTGCGCGACCTCGCGCTCGCTCAGCCCGCCAAGCGACACCCGACGCGTCACCGGCTCGCGCGCGACCTCGGCCAGCGTCTCGGTGAGCGGCCGTCCGGGGATCGGGTCGACGTTGCGGTAGGCGGCGAGCAGGAGGATGTGCGTCGAGCGAAGCTCGCGGGCGAGGAACCGCAACAGCAGCAGCGAGGGCGCGTCGGCCGCGTGAAGATCGTCCAGGACGAGCACGGTCGGCGGAGCTTGGGAGATGTTGCCCAGGAACTCGGCGGTCGCGTCGAACAGGCGAAAGCGCGCTACCTCGGACTCCAAGGCGGGGGGCTCGGGCAGATCGGGGAAGCGCTGGCGCAGCTCGGGGACGATCTGGGCGAGCTGCGCGCCGCCCGCCCCAAGGTGCGCGAGCAGCGCGGCCGAATCCGTGTCGCGCACGGCCGCGCGCAGCGCCTGCACCCAGGGCCAGTAGGCGGGCGCGCCGCCCGCCTCCCAGCAGCGGCCGACGAGCACGCGAGCCCCTCGTGCGCGTGCATGGCGCATCACCTCTTCGGCGAGGCGGCTTTTGCCGATGCCGGGCTCACCGACAACCAGAAACAGGCGCCCGCGGCCGGCGAAGGCATCATCGAGACCGGCCATGAGCTCGGCGAGCTCGGGAACGCGGCCCACGAACGCGCCGCGGGGCGCCTCGTCCGGCGACTCGGCCACCGGCGCGAGGTCGAGTCCCGGGTCCTGGCGGAGGATCGCTTGGTGGAGCTCGCGCAGCTGTCGGCCGGGCTCGATCCCGAGCTCCTCGACCAGCACGCGGCGCGCCGCCTGGTAGCTCTCGAGCGCCTCGGCCTGGCGGCCGCAGCGGTACAGGCAGAGCATCAGCTGGCCGCGCAGGCGCTCTCTGAGCGGGTGCTCTCTCACCAGCCCCTCCAGCTCGCCGACAAGCTGGCTGTGGCGGCCGAGCGCGAGGTCGGCCTCGATGCGCTGCTCCAGCGCCGCCGCGCGCAGCTCCTCCAGGCGCGCGATCTCCGCGCGCGCGAATGGCTCGTAGGCGAGGTCCGCCAGCGGCGGCCCGCGCCACAACGCGAGCGCCCGGCGCAGCTTCTCGCCCGCCACCTTGGGCTGGGCGTCCTCCGCCTCGGCGGCGAGCCGCTCGAAGCAGGCCACGTCGAGTTCGGACGGGTCGACGCGCAGGAGGTAGCCAGGCGCGCGGGTCACCAGCCTGCCCTCGCCGAGCTGCTTGCGCAGCCTGGAGATGTAGACCTGGATGCTCTTGGCGACCGTCGCCGGCGGCGACTCGCCCCAGACGTCATCGACGAGCTGCTCGGTCGAGACGACGTCGTTGGCGTGCAACAACAGGACGGCGAGCAGCGCGCGCTGCTTGACCCCACCGAGCACCACCGAGCGGTTGTGCTCGGCCACCTCGAGCGGGCCAAGAAGGCGAAAGTCCATTCGTTGTCGGAGCGAGCCGCCCCGACCGTACCACTCCCCTTCCCGCGCGAGCAACCGCCGGCCGGGTCAGCCTCCTCGAGCGCCGGCGTCTACCGCTCACAACCGCGCGCGTTTACCGCCGCGGCGCACGCTGCCCAGCCACAGACCGCACCGGGCGGTCACGACCACCAGGAGTCACGATGAGCCACCATCGCCTCACCCGCTCAGCGGCCATCGGCCTCGCGCTCGCCGCGCTCACGGCACCGACGGCCGCCGCCCAGCAGCAGGATTTCCGCACCCCCGACGCCCGTGACGCCGTCAGCGTAGGTCAGACGCCGCCGGACCTGCGCTCCCCCGACACCCGCGACGCCGCCGCCGGGCGCGGCACCTTCAGCGCCCCGCAGGTGATCGTCATCAAGGTCCCGCAGTCCACGCCCTCGGCCGGCGGAATGGACTGGGGCGACGCCGGCATCGGAGCCGGGGCGCTCCTCGCCCTGATCGCGCTGGGGGTCGGTGGCTCCATCGCTGTCGTGCGTCGCAGGCATGCCAGGACCACCCGCCGCCAGACCGCGACGACCGGCTGACACCCGCCTCGCGCACGCCGCGCCAACCCGAATGGGCAGCCCCGCCGCACCGCGGGGTTGCCCTCTCACACCCCCGGGGATCGTGGCCGCGAGGCGGTGCGCGCAGACCGCGGCCATACACCAGTCGAGCGTCGTCTCGCAGCTCGCGCCCACACTCGCGCCGTTCGCGCAGGCGCAGCGGGGCCCTCGCCCCACGCGCGGTCCCGCGCGACGAGCGGGCGTGGGGCGAGCCCGCCAGATGCTCGGAATGCACGACGAGCGAGCGCCTGGGCAAGCGCCCACCGGATGCTCGCCTCGGACGAGCGGCGAAAACGCCGGACGACCGTCACTCCTGCCGTCCTGAGCGGCAGCGAGCTGGCACCAGTCGAAGGCGTTGGCATCTCGCGAAGTGGGAGCCCCATCGAATCGCCGCGCCTCGCCCGCGGGCATGCCGAGCGGAGTTCGCTCAGAACTCGAACCGTTCGGTGGGCGCTCCGGCGCGCCGAAGGCTCGCGGCCGATTCGTGTCCCGTCGGCCCCACTCGGATGCGGCATGGGGCCAACCGCACGCGTGCGGCGTCTTGCGACCTGCCGCCTGAGTCAGACGGGGCCGGTGTGACATCGCGACCCTGTTCGCGCCCACGCCGCCCGTGCTATGAGTTCGCATGTTTCCCTCGCGACGTGCGGACCGCTCCCGCTGGCCACGCCGATCGAGGCCTTAGCATCGCAAGAGCGTGCCCGTAGACGTCGATCGCGTCACGAAGCAACTGCAGTCGGTCGTACGCGACTGGCACGAGTCTCACAGCACGAATGGTTACCTTGAGGATTACGATGCACGCCGCATCATGACGCGAGCTCGCGCCGCCATCGAGCGGCTCGCTCCGCCGGGCTCGCCCTACGCGGAAGATGCGCGCGGCGTACTCGAGAAGCACGAGACCGCCGCTGACTCGTGGCTCGCGGACCAGCTAGTCGCGATTGTCCAAGCTCTCGAAGAAGACTATCTGAGCGGCGGGCTAGCTGCTGTTGCAGAGATGGTTCACGCGGACCTGTTTGACGATTTCTGGAAATGTCGGAGGGCCTGCTCGACAGTGGCTATGTAGGCCCTGCAGCCGTCATCGCCGGGAGCGTCCTTGAAGAACACCTTCGAAAGCTCGCCGCGAAGTTAGCACTGACGCTCAAGAACGATCGGGGACGCGACATCAGCGCTGAGACCCTAGGTGTCGACCTTCGTAAGGCGGGCGCAATCACAGAGGTCCAGCGTAAGCGCGTGGTCGCGTGGTACGCGATCCGGAACGAAGCCGCGCATAACGTCGAACACTCGATCGACCGCGTCGACGTCGAGCGCATGATCGACGGGGTGCGCGGCTTTGTCGCACGGCACCCCGCCTGACGGCGCGTTCCCATGCTGGGCCCGCCTCTTCGATAGCCGGCGCTTCTTGGCTGTCCAAGCCGAACTCACGAATCTTGCCGACGGCGAGGAGTGTCTGGTCGAGCCTTGGAGTTGTATTGAACGTTTCAGGACTACCAAATCCCGATCATCGCGCTGTCAAGCGCTGCACTCGAGGAGGTCGTGGAGCTCTGTCGCCGCGTTAACAGCACCGGGACACCGTTGTCCTCGGTCGACTTCGTCCGGGTGCTCACGTGGCGCTCCAGCTTTGACCTCGAGGAAACAATCCAAGATTTTGCTGAGCGCTACCAAGGGACGCCGCTCGAGGGCCTGACAAAGGAGTTTCTCGTCCGGTGCCTGGCGATAAGCGCAATTCTGTCTCTCGACGCCCGCGACATTTGTCAGCTAAAGAGGCTGGCGGATCATCGCATCCACTTCGGTCGTCAGCGCACCTTCTTGTTGTCCCGGCGATGCGGCCTGCGGGTCCTCCTCGTGCCTCCAAGCAGAGCCCGCCCCGCCGTCGCGCGCAGTGCTGGTAGTCGTCCGGAGCGGCAGCTCGCAGGTCTCTAGGCCGGTGCGACGGCCGGCGCTGCCCCTGGGCGGTCCTCCGGCGTGTCGGCCCGGAGGATCGGTGACGACGGCCTGAAGCCCTTGAAGGTGCAGTAGACGCCAAGGAAGAGTTCCCACAGGAACTCCGGGATCGTCGCGAGACCCTGAAGCGAGTGCAGGGTGTTGCTCGGATGGTCACCGCCGAACATCACGGCCGTCCCCGACACGATGATCAGCGGCCCGCCGATGAGACCGAGCCATGCGGCCCGTCGCGGCACGAGTTCGGAGCGGTACATCAGGTAGCCGAGGATCAGCCCGTTCCCCCAACCGACGACCCAGCCGGGGCCGAGGAGGAACGTCCAGTCCTTGATCGCCGCGAGCGTGTACGCGACCGTCCCTTCAGCCGCGCCGGCGACCTGGTTCCGCAGCGTGATGATGCCGAGCACGGAGAGGATGCCGGCGAGGATGAACGTGCATTCGATCACCCTCGCGGTCACGTAGCCGAGCGCCAACTCCTCGTTCTGTCGTCGGACGATCGGGAAGATCACGACCGCGGTGCCGATGTTCGCGATGATCAGCAGCAGCTCCAGCAGGGCTGCGAACAAGATCTGCTTGTCATGCCCGGCGCCTGCGATGTAGCCGACCGGATCGTCGAGGACAGGCTGGTACAGCGCCAGCGCCGGGATCGACGTGACGAACGTGATGAGGAAGAGCACGCCAAAGACACGCGCTCTCTTCTGGTCCAGACTCATGCCTGCGGACCCCTTTCCGGCGATGGCACCAGGCCGATTCCCAGGCCACCCAGACCGGTATGGCATCACCCTAATGCGTTGCGGACGGTCGGAACCGTCGATTCCGCTGTCGTAGAAGGACGTCACCGTTCCCAGCAAGCCAAGCCACTGCGGCTGCTTTCGTCCGGCAGCGACACCGCCCGCGACGCCGCCCGAGTCTCCTCCTTACGCCTGAAGGCGCCGACCGCCCCTCGTGCCTCGAAGTGGTAGCGCCGCTTGACGCGTTCCGTCCGCGACGCGCGGTGCGCGGCGGTTCCGACCGCGGCGGCGAGTTTCGCGGGTCGTTCGCAGCACCATCTGCCACGGAGATCGGTC
>JAXDHQ010000033.1:0-8578 GCA_034664395.1 Solirubrobacteraceae bacterium
GTGTCAGAATTCTGACGAGGGGTGCAACCGATTGCAGTCGCGCGCCTGCACCGTGGCGGCGGCGCCCGCGAGCACCCGTTCAGCGATCGGGAAGGAGAGCGGGAATGGCGTACAAGACGCCTGATCAGGTCGCCGCGGCCGCCGTGGAGTCGGGCACCGCGAAGGCCGGGATGTCGATCGACAAGATGCTCGTCGGTGGGTTCCTGGCAGGGGCCTACATCGCGTTCGGCGGGCTGCTGGCCATCACGGTCAGCTCCGGGCTGGATCCCAAGATCTGGGGCACGCTGCCCACGATGTTCACCGGCGCCGTGTTCTCGGTCGGCCTCATGCTCGTCGTGCTGGCGGGCTCCGAGCTGCTGACCGGCAACATGGCGCTCGTGCCCATCGCCGCGATGCGCCGGCGCGTGTCGATGGGCAAGCTGTTCGGCAACCTCACGTGGGTGCTGATCGGCAACGTCCTCGGCTCGATCTTCGTGGCCTACTTCCTGGCCATCAAGACCGGTGTCATCGGCTCGGCGGGCGCCGATCCGACCAAGGCGGCGGGCCTGACGTTCGCCCGCCTGTCGGCGATCGCGACGCTCAAGGCCCACACCGAGACCGACTGGCAGATCTTCCTGCGCGCGATCGGGTGCAACTGGCTGGTCTGCCTGGCGGTCTGGCTGGCGATCTCGGCCGAGGACACCGCGGGCAAGATCCTCGGGATCTTCTTCCCGATCATGGCCTTCGTCGCCATGGGATTCGACCACGTCGTGGCCAACATGTTCTTCCTGCCGGCGGCGATCTTCGCCCACGTGCCGGACCTCGCGTGGGGCGACGTGCTCAAGAACTGGCTCTTCGCCTTCCTGGGGAACTTCGTCGGCGCGGCGATCTTCGTCTCCAGTGCCTACTGGTTCCTGTACCTGCGCGGGACGCCCGACGACGCGGCCGCGCTCGGCCACGGTGCCGTCGGCGGTAGGCTCGCGCCATCCATGGTCGAGCGTCACAGCGAGTGATGGCGTCCCTGCGCAAGCGCATCAACCCGCGGGTGTGGGCGGGATTTCGCCCGTTCGGCATCGGCACGCCCCACCCCAACAACTACAAGGAGATCGTCAAGGCGGTGTGGGAGAACCGCGACCGCCTGCCCTACGCCTACCGGATCCTCGACAAGGGGGTCTGCGACGGCTGCGCGCTCGGGACGACCGGGATGCGCGACTGGACGCTCGAGGGCGTCCACCTGTGCAACGTGCGCTTGCGCGTGCTGCGGCTGAGCACCATGAAGGCGCTCGACCCGGCGCTTCTCGCTGACCCGGCGGCCCTTCGGGGCCGCCGGGCGGCCGAGCTGCGCACCCTGGGGCGCCTGCCCCATCCGATGGTCCGCCACCGCGGCGAGGACGGCTTCCGCCGCGCGAGCTGGGACGAGGCGCTCGATCTGGTGGCCGAGCGCCTGCGGCGCGCGGGGCCCGACCGCATCGCCGCGTTCCTCACCAGCCGCGGCATGCCCAACGAGTCCTACTACGGGGCGCAGAAGGCGTGGCGCGCGATCGGATCCAACTCGATCGACAACGCCGCGCGCATCTGCCACTCGCCGAGCACGTTCGGGCTCAAGGGCGCGCTCGGCGTGGGGGCGACGACGTGCTCCTACAGCGACTGGATCGGCTCGGACCTCGTCGTCTTCGTCGGCGCCAACCCGGCCAACAACCAGCCGGTGGCGATGAAGTACCTCCACCACGCCAAGGTGGCCGGCACCAAGGTGGCGTGCATCAACCCATACCGCGAGCCGGGGATGGAGCGCTACTGGATCCCCTCGATCCCCGAGAGCGCGCTCTTCGGGACCAAGGTGACCGACCGCTTCTTCGCCGTCGACATCGGCGGCGACATGGCCTTCCTCACCGGCACGCTCAAGCACGTGATCGAGCGCGGCTGGGTCGACGAGGATTTCGTCGCCCGGCACACGACCGGGTTCGAGGAGCTGTCCGCGCAGGTCCGCGGCACCCCGTGGGAGGAGCTCGAGCGCGCGGCCGGCACCACGCAGGAGGAGATGCTCGGCTTCGCCGAGATGATCCGCGACGCGCGCACCGCCGTGTTCGTGTGGTCGATGGGCATCACCCAGCACCAGTGCGGCGAGGACAACGTCCGCTCGATCATCAACCTCGCCCTGACCAAGGGCTTCGTCGGGCGCGAGAAGTGCGGCCTCATGCCGATCCGCGGCCACTCCGGCGTGCAGGGCGGCGCCGAGATGGGCTGCTACTCGACCGCGTTCCCGGGCGGGGCGCCGATCAACGAGGACACCGCGCAGGTGCTCTCGGAGCGGTGGGGCTTCGACGTGCCCGGCACGCCGGGCCTGACCGCGCCCGAGATGATCGACGCCGGCGCCGAGGGCAAGCTCGACGTGCTGCTCTCGGCGGGCGGCAACTTCATCGAGGTCCTGCCCGACCCCGCGTACGTCGAGCGGGCGCTGGCCGCGATCCCGCTGCGCGTCCACCTCGACCTCATCGTCTCGCCGCAGATGCTCGTCGACCCCGGCGAGACCGTCGTCCTGCTGCCGGCGGCGACGCGCTACGAGATCGCCGGCGGCGTGACCGAGACCAGCACCGAGCGGCGGGTGATCTTCTCGCCGGAGATCCCGGGCCCGCGCATCGACGAGGCCCGCCCGGAGTTCTGGGTCTTCGCCGAGCTCGCGGCGCGCGTCCGGCCCGAGCTCGCCGACGCGGTGCGCTTCGGCTCGACCGAGGAGATGCGCGAGGAGATCGCGCGCGTGATCCCGATGTACGAGGGGATCCAGAACCTGCGCGAGCGCGGCGACGCCTTCCAGTACGGCGGGCCGATGCTGTGCGCCGGCTGGACGTTCCCGACGCCCGACGGCAAGGCGCACTTCAGCGCCGTCACCGTGCCGGGCGCGACCGCAGCGGACGGGCGGCTGCGCCTGACCACGCGCCGGGGCAAGCAGTTCAACTCGATGATCCACGAGCAGCGCGACGCCATCACCGGCGTCGAGCGCGAGGCGGTGATGATGGCGCAGGAGGACGCCGCCGCGCACGGCCTGCGCGACGGCGACCCCGTGGTGCTGCGCTCCGAGCACGGCACGTTCGCGGGGCGCGTGCGGCTGGCGCCGGTCAAGCCGGGCAACGTCGAGATGCACTGGCCCGAGGCCAACACCCTCATCGACCGCGGGCGGCGCTCCTCGGAGGCGGGCATCCCCGACTACAACGCGTGGGTGAGGGTCGAGGCCGCCGACCACCCACCGGCGCCGGAGGAGGGGCGCGAGGAGCCGGCGGTCGTGGCCTGAGCTGGCGCTACAGCTCGGCGACCTGCGCGCCGACCAGGCCGCGCTCGTGCAGGAGCTCGGCGATCTGGACCGTGTTGAGCGCCGCGCCCTTGAGCAGGTTGTCGCCCACGACGAAGAAGTTGAGGCTGTGGTCGTCGGACAGGTCGGCGCGCACGCGGCCGACCGCGACCTCGTCGCGGCCCGCCCACTCCAGCGGCGTGGGGACGTCCTCGAGCTCGAGGTTGGGGAACGCGCGCAGCGCCTCCAGGGCGTCGTCGACGGCCACCGGGCTGGCGAACGTCGCGCGCACCTGGATGGCGTGCCCGACCATCACCGGCACGCGCACGCACGTGGGCGAGACCTGCAGGTCGGGGATGTCGAGGATCTTGCGCGACTCGTTCTGGAGCTTCATCTCCTCGTCGGTGTAGCCGCCGCCGGCGTCGGACCCGAGCCACGGCACCACGTTGAACGCCAGCGCCTTGGCGTGGACCTTCGGCGTCACCGACGCGGCCGCCGCCGCGCCGTCGTTGACGAGGTCGTGCTCGCGGACGGTGTCGATCTGCGCGTGCAGCTCGTCCATCCCCTTCTGCCCGGCGCCGCCCGCGGCCTGGAAGGAGGTGCAGACCATCGCCCGCAGCCCGAAGGCGTCGTGCAGCGCCTTGGCCGGCAGCATCACGGCCATCGTCGTGCAGTTCGGGTTGGCGACGATGCCCTTGCCGATGCGATCGAGGGCGTCGGGGTTGACCTCGCTGACCACGAGCGGGACGTCGTCGTCCATCCGCCAGGCCGAGGAGTTGTCGACCACGAGCGCGCCCGTCTGGGCGAACCGCGGCGCCCACTCGCGCGAGATGCCGCCGCCGGCGCTGAACAGCGCGACGTCGAAGCCGCCGACCGTGTCCTCGCGCAGCGGCTGGACGACCAGCGGGCCGAGCGGCCTGCCGGCCGAGCGCTCGGAGGCGAACGGGACGATCTCGTCCGCGGGGAACGCCCGCCGCGCCAGCAGCTTGAGCATGATCGTGCCGACGGCCCCGGTGGCCCCGACGACGGCGACCCTCATGCGAACTCCCCGAACGGCTGCTCCGGGCGCATCGTGCCCTCGCCGGAGAGGTCGAAGGCGCTGTGCAGGGCCTTGACCGCGTCGGGCACGCGATCGCCCGGCACGACGCAGGAGATGCGGATCGGCGAGGTGGAGATCATCTCGATGTTGATGCCGTTGTCGCCCAGGGTGGTGAAGACCTTCGCCGCCACGCCGGGATGCGTCTTCATTCCTGCCCCGACGATCGACACCTTCCCCATGGACTCGTCGGCGACGATCGTCATCCCCAGCTCGGCGGCGATCGGCTCGAGCGCGGTCCGCGCCGCGTGGACGTCGTCGCGCGGGATGGTGAACGACATGTCGGCCCGCAGGCCCTCGGTCTCGGGCTCGCCCTGGACGATCATGTCGATGTTGACGTTGGCCACGGCCAGCGCGGTGGTCACGCGGCCGGCGACGCCCGGGGTGTCCGGCACGCCCATGAGCGTGACGCGGGCCTCGCCGAGCGAGTGGGTGACGGCGGTGATGAGGGGTTGCTCCACGGTGTCTTCCTCGGAGACGACAACGGTACCGGGCGCGTCGTCGAAGCTCGATCGGCAATGGATGCGCACGCCGTGGTTGCGGGCGTACTCGACGGAGCGAAGCTGCAGGACGCCGGCGCCGGACGCCGCCATCTCGAGCATCTCCTCGAAGGAGACGACCGGCAGCTTGCGCGCGTTGGGCACGATCCGCGGGTCGGCCGAGAACACCCCCGGCACGTCGGTGTAGATCTCGCACACCTCGGCGCCGACGGCGGCGGCCAGCGCCACGGCCGTCGTGTCCGAGCCGCCGCGACCCAGCGTGGTCACGTCGCGGGCGGTGCTCACGCCCTGGAAGCCGGCGACGAGCACGATCGAGTCCTCGTCCAGCGCGTTGAAGATGCGGTCGGCGCGGACGTCGAGGATCCGCGCCTTGGTGTGGGACGTGTCGGTCACGATCCCCGCCTGGGAGCCGGTGAGCGAGATCGCCCGGTGGCCGAGGTCGTTGATCGCCATCGCGCACAGCGCGCACGAGACGCGCTCGCCGGTCGACAGCAGCATGTCCATCTCGCGCGGGTCGGGATGCGGCGAGACCTCGTAGGCGTCGGCGATCAGGCGGTCGGTCTCCTTGCCGCGCGCGCTGAGGACCGCGACCACGCGGAGGCCGGACTCGCGCTTGGCCACGATGCGCTGCGCCGCGCGCTTGAGGCGCTCGGCGTCGGCGACCGAGGTGCCGCCGAACTTCATGACGACCGTGCCGTGGTCCATGGGCGGGGAAGGCTACCGGCGCGGGTTGCGCCCGAGCCGGCAGGGGTACCGAGGTGGCATGCGCCGGATGCTCCCGTTCCTCGCCGTCGCCGCGCTGATCGCGGCGCCCACCGCCTCCGCCGATCGCGGCCCGCAGACGCCGGTCAAGCAGCCCACCGCCGTCGGCACCGGCGGCGCCGCGACCACCGTCGACCCGCTGGCCACGCAGGCCGCCATCGACGTCCTGCGCCGGGGCGGCAACGCCGTCGACGCGGCGGTCGCCGCGGCCGGCGTGCTCGGCGTCGTCGAGCCGTACTCGTGCGGCATCGGCGGCGGCGGGTTCATGACGATCTACTCCGCGCGCGACCGCCGTGTCCACACGATCGACTCGCGCGAGACGGCGCCCGCGGCGATGGGCCCGAGCTCGTTCGCGGGGCTGACGACGTTCGAGTCCCAGCGCGTGAGCGGGATGAGCGTCGGGGTCCCCGGCACGCTGCGCGCCTGGCAGTCGGCGCTGCGCGAGTTCGGCACGTGGCCGCTGCGCAAGGCGCTGAAGCCCGGCATCCAGACGGCGCAGGAGGGCTTCGCCGTCGACCCCACGTTCTTCGCCCAGACCGACGCCGCCAAGGCGATCTTCGCCGACTTCCCGGCCACCGCCGCGCTCTACCTCAACCCGGACGGGACGCCGAAGGCGGTCGGCACGGTCATCCGCAACCCCGACCTCGCCCGCACCTACGAGCTCATCGCCCGCCGCGGTCCCGACGCGCTGTACAGCGGCGCGCTGGCGCAGGCGATCGTCGACACCGTCCAGCGCCCGCCGCTGCGCCCCGGCTCCACGCGCGTGGCGCGGCCCGGCGTGATGACGCTCGACGACCTCGCCCGCTATCGCACCGTCGACCGCGACCCGACGGCGATCAGCTACCGCGGCCTGAAGATCCTCGGCATGGGGCCGCCGTCGAGCGGGGGCTCGACCGTGGCCGAGGCGCTGAACATCCTCGAGGGCTACGACCTCGGCGCGCTGCCGCGCGAGCAGGCGCTGCACGACTACCTCGAGGCGTCGCGCTACGCGTTCGCCGATCGCAACCGGTGGGTCGGCGACCCGGGCTTCGTCAGCGTCCCGCTCGCCGGCCTGCTGTCGAAGTCGTTCGCCGCGGAGCGCCGCGCGCTGATCACCGACCATGCGGCCACGAGCCCGGTGGCCCCCGGCGATCCCACCGACAACCCCGGCGATCAGCCCACGCCGGACACCTCGGTCGGCGCCGCCCGCGTGGGCTCGACGACGAACATGACGATCGCCGACCGCTTCGGCAACGTCGTCGAGTACACGTTCACGATCGAGCAGACCGGCGGCAACGGGATGGTCGTGCCGGGCTACGGCTTCCTGCTCAACAACGAGCTCACCGACTTCAACCTCAACCCCGACGGCAGCTCGACGCCGACCGACGCCAACGCGGTCGCCGGCGGCAAGCGCCCGCGGTCGTCGATCGCTCCCACGATCGTGCTGCGCGACGGTCGGCCGTTCGTGGCCGTCGGCTCGCCGGGCGGGGCGACGATCATCACGACGGTCCTGCAGATCCTCGTCAACCGCGTGGACTTCGGGATGACATTGCCCGACGCCATCGCGGCGCCGCGCGCGAGCCAGCGCAACACGGCCAAGACCGACGTCGAGCCGGCCTTCCTCGCCCAGACCGACATCGTCAACGCGCTCACCGCGCGGGGCCACCAGTTCAACGCGCCGGCGGAGATCGGCGCGGCGACCGGGATCGAGTTCCTCGACGACGGCGACGTCTTGGCCGCCGCCGAGCCCGTGCGCCGCGGCGGCGGCAGCGCGATGGTGGTGCGGCCCGACGCGGGAGGCGGCGGTGGCGGCCCCGGGGGCGACGACAACCACGGCGACGAGGCCCGGCCCGGCAACGACGGCCGCGGCGGCGGGCACCACACCATGCACCCGCTGGGCGCTCGGGCCGGCGCGCGCTAGCTCTCGCGCGCTCGCGGCGCCGCGCAGCGCGGGGCACCGAGGGGTGCGAGTCGGTGCAGTCTTAGACGCCTGGGGCGTGCGGCGGCGTTTCTGCACTTTGGCGAAGCTGGGCTTCGCTTATGTGCACGAGCGGCCGCGAGCCGAGGGTGGCACGCGGCACAGTGCGCGGCGGACGAGCGCCTCTGCGGAGGACGACCGCCCGCGCCCCGCCGCGCCACGAACTTCGCTTCCCCTCGATGCCTCGCCGCGCAGCGCCGCCTCGCAGCGCGGCCCGGCTCGGCGCGCGGACGACCGCGCAGCCCTACACCGCGCGGCGGCCCGACATGGCCTTGCCCAGCGTGACCTCGTCGGCGTACTCGAGGTCGGAGCCGACGGGCAGCCCCGACGCCAGCCGCGTGACCGCGACGTCGGGCGAGCGCTCGCGCAGCACGGCCGCGATGTGCAGCGCCGTCGCCTCGCCGGTCGTCGTGGGGTTGGTGGCGAGGACGACCTCGCGGATCGCGGGCCGGGAGTCGACCACGCGGGCGTAGAGCTCGGCGATCTTGAGGTCCTCGGGATCGATGCCGTCGATCGGCGACAGCGCCCCGCCGAGGACGTGGTAGCGCCCGCGGTACTCGTGCGTGCGCTCGATCGGGATGACGTCGCCGGGCTCCTCGACGACGCAGATCATCTCGGCGTCGCGGCGCTCGTCCGAGCAGATGCGGCAGCGCGCCTCGTCGGCGAGGTTGAAGCAGATCTCGCACAGCCCGATGCGCTCCTTGACCTCGCGGATCGCGTCGGCGAGCGCGGTCGCGTCCTCGGCGTCGGTGCGCAGGATGTGGAAGGCCAGGCGCTGGGCGGTGCGCTGCCCGATGCCGGGCAGCTTGCCGAGCTCGGTGATGAGGCGCTGGACGGGCGGGGCGTACAAGCGCGCTCGCTAGAACCCCGGCAGCCCGAGCGAGCCGAGGTCCATGCCGCCCGTCAGCCCGCCGAGCTTGGACTGCTGGAGCTCCTGGGCGGCGCGCATGGCCTCGTTCGTGGCCGCGAGCACCATGTCGGAGAGCAGCTCGGCGTCGTCG
>JAXDHQ010000034.1:0-11731 GCA_034664395.1 Solirubrobacteraceae bacterium
CGAGATCGTCGACGTCGACGACGGCGAGGTCGTCCTGTACTGGGACCTGCTGCCGCGCGACGCCAAGCGCGTGGTCGCGATGGTTCGCGCCGACCTGCAGGAGCTCGAGGCGCGCGAGTTCTTCGAGCGATGGGCGTCGTTCGAGGGCGACGCCGATCTGCGCTGAGGCGGCGCCCGTCGTCACACGCCACCCCCGGCGTCGAAGCGCACGAGATCGCCCCCGGCGCTGCGCTAACGTCCTGCTCCGATGGCCGACCACCCCCTTCCAGAGCCCGACGTAGCCCGCGAGTGGCTGAAGACGATGACGCTCATCCGCCGCTTCGAGGAGCGCGCGGGCGAGATGTACGCCAAGGCCAAGGTCGGAGGCTTCCTCCACCTCGCCATCGGCGAGGAGGCGACGATCGTGGGGTCGGCGCGCGCCATGCGCGACGAGGACTACCTCATCTCGACCTACCGCTCGCACGGCCACGCGCTCGTGCGCGGGACGAGCCCCGACGCCGTCATGGCCGAGCTCTTCGGCCGCGTCGACGGCTGCTCGAAGGGCCGCGGCGGATCGATGCACATGTTCGACCTGGAGCGGCGCTTCATGGGCGGCTACGGCATCGTCGGCGGCAACCTGCCGATCGCCGCCGGCTTCGGCCTGGCCTCCGACTACCTGGGCACCGAGGAGGCGACGCTCTGCACCTTCGGCGACGGCGCGTCCAACCAGGGCACCTTCGGCGAGACGATGAACCTCGCCGCGCTGTGGCGGCTGCCGGTGGTCTTCATGGTCACGAACAACCAGTACGGCATGGGCACCGCGCTCGAGCGCCACTCGGCCGTCACCGACCTGCAGGTCAAGGGCGAGGGCTTCGGCGTGCCGGGCATGGAGTGCGACGGCATGGACGTCCTCGACACCTTCCACGTCACGCGCGAGGCGCTGCGCATCGCCCGCGAGGAGCGCCGGCCGGTGCTCGTCGAGGCGATCACCTACCGCTTCCGCGGCCACTCGATGGCCGACCCCGAGGAGTACCGCACCCGCGAGCAGGTGGAGGAGTGGCGCAAGCGCGACCCGCTGCTGCAATGGGGCGAGCGCCTCGTCGCCGAGAACGTCGTCACCCAGGAGGAGCGCGAGCGCTTCGACGAGGAGGCCGTCGCCCGCGTCGACCAGGCGGTGGCCTTCGCCGACGCCTCCCCCGAGCCCGAGCCCGAGTCGCTCTACGACGACGTCTACGTCCTCGGCGGCCAGGTGCACGGCTGGTACTCGGTCGACGAGCGCTCGGCCGGCGTGCACAAGGGCGAGGACGAGCGCGCGCTGGCCGGCGGCCGCCAGCGCGCCGACGCCTCGGACGGGCACAACGCCACCGGGGAGGTCCCCCAGCGGATGACGGCGGCCATCGAGGCCGGGGAGGACACCTGATCATGGCCGCCACGGCCGAGCCGCAGCAGTCGACCGGCACGCGAGTGCTCCGCTACCGCGAGGCGCTCAACGAGGCGCTGCGCGAGGAGATGCTCCGCGACGAGCGCGTCATGCTCATGGGCGAGGACATCGGCGTCTTCAACGGCGCGTTCAAGGTGACCGCCGGCCTGCTCGACGAGTTCGGCGAGAAGCGCGTGCGCGACACGCCGATCTCCGAGAACACGATCGTCGGCATGGGCGTCGGCGCGGCGATGACCGGCCTGCGCCCCGTCGTCGAGCTCATGACGATCAACTTCTCGCTGCTCGCGCTCGACCAGATCGTCAACCACGCCGCGCACATCCGCTACATGTTCGGCGGCCAGGTGTCGGTGCCGCTCGTCGTGCGCATGCCCCAGGGCGCCGGACACCAGCTCGGCCCGACGCACTCGCACTGCCTCGAGGCCCTGTTCCTGCACGTCCCGGGCCTGCTCGTCGCCGTCCCCTCGACCCCGGCCGACGCCAAGGGCCTGCTCAAGGCGGCGATCCGCGACGACAACCCCGTCATCTTCATCGAGCACGAGTACCTCTACGGCCAGCGCGGCGAGGTGCCCGACGATGACGAGCACCTGGTCGACTTCGGCAAGGCCGTCGTGCGCCGCGAGGGCGCCGACGTGACGATCGTCGGGATCTCGCGCATGGCGACCACGGCGCTGAAGGCGGCGAAGGTGCTCGCGGAGGAGCACGAGATCGAGGCCGAGGTCATCGATCCGCGCACGCTGCGCCCGCTCGACCTCGACACGATCCTCGCCTCGGTGCGCAAGACCAACCGCTGCGTGATCGTCGAGGAGGGCTGGCCCCACGGCGGCGTCGGCGCGAACCTCGCCGCGCTCGTGCAGGAGCAGGCCTTCGACGAGCTCGACGCCCCGATCGGCCGCGTCACCGGCGCCGACGTGCCGATGCCCTACGCCAAGAACCTCGAGCAGATCGCCTTCCCGCACGAGCCGCAGGTCGTCGACGCCGTGCTCGCGACGTTCCGCGACCTCTAGCGCGACGTCCGCCATCTGCCCGGACCGCTCAAACGCGGGCCATCCCCGCCGATGACCGGATGAGTGCAACGTGCCCAGGCCAACGGGTCCCACGTCCTCGCCCGCCTTCCGGCGCTGCGCTTCCTGGCGCTCACGAGCGACTTCGCCGGCGTCAGCGATCTGACCGGCCGGATCCTCCACGTCAACCCGGCCATGGCGGCGCGCGCCGGCCGCGACGCGGCCGCGCTCGTGGGACGGCCGGCCATCGAGCTCCTGCACCCGGAGGACCGCAAGCGCTTCGCCATCGCCTTCGCCGGGCTGCTCGCCTCGGGCGACGCCACCGCCAACATCACGATCGACGCGCGTCTGGGCTCGCCGGCGACCGGTTGGCGCTGGTGCACGGGCAACATCGCGGTGGACCGCGAGAACGGCATGGTCTACGGCCTCGGTCGCGAGACGACCGAGCTGCGCGAGGCCGAGGAGCGCTTTCGCCAGGCCTTCGAGGACCGCGGCATCGCCAAGGCGATGACCAGCCTCGACGGACGCTTCCTGCGCGTCAACTCCGCCCTCGCCGATCTGCTCGGCCGCCCCACCGAGGAGCTCGAGGGGATGGCCGTGAGCGCCGTCACGCTGCCCGAGCATCGCGCCGCCGACCGCCGCGCGATGGCCCAGCTCGCCTCCGGCGAGCGGGCCGCCCACCGCTCCGACAAGTGCTACCTGCGCCCCGACGGCGCCGAGGTCTGGGTGTCGCTGCGGGCGAGCGTCGTGCGCAGCGACGACGGCGCGCCCCAGTTCTTCCTCTCGCACATGGTCGACATCGCCGAGCGCCGGGCCGCGCAGCTCGCGCTGGAGACCAGCGAGCGCCGCTTCCGCACGCTGGCCGCCGCCTCGCCGGCGGGCATCTTCGCCCTCGACGGCGAGGGGCGCCTGCGCTACGCCAACGAGCGCCTGCGCGAGATCATGGACCTCGAGTCCGGCAGCGCGCGCGACCACATGTGGCTGGAACGCATCGTCGAGGAGGACCGCGAGCGCGCGTTCACCGAGGCGCGCCGGTCGCGGGACGAGAACGTGCGCACCTCGTTCGACGTGCGCCTCGACGTCGGGGCCGAGCGCTGGGGGCGCGTCCACCTCGCACCCGTCGCCGACGTCGACGGTGCGGTGACGAGCTTCGTCGGGACGCTCGACGACGTGACGGTCGAGGTCACCGCGCGCCACGCGCTCGCCGCGCGCGAGGCCGAGTACCGGATGCTGGCCGAGCACTCCACCGACTTCCTCTCGCGCCACTCGCCCGGCGCGCAGTTCCTCTACGCCTCGCCCGTGGCGAGGACGATGCTCGGATGGAACCCCGAGGCGCTGCTCGGCCACAGCGCCGAGGAGCTCGGCCTGACCCACCCGGAGGACCGCGAGCTGCTCGCCCAGGCGTGGCGCGACTGCCGCGAGGGCGGCGGCGCGCGCCGCTGCACCTATCGCGCGCTGCGCCGCGACGGCTCGCTGCTGTGGCTGGAGACGTCCTTCCGCGCCGTGCGCGACGACGACGACGAGGTCGTCGAGGTCGTGTGCGTCTCGCGCGACATCTCCGATCGCAAGAGCGCCGAGATCGAGCTCGCCCACCGCGCCCTGCACGATGCGCTGACCGGCCTGCCCAACCGCACGCTGTTCCTCGACCGCCTCGCCCACGCGCTGCGCCGCGCGCGCCGCAGCGGCCGCCGCGTCGCCGTCCTCTTCCTCGACCTCGACCGCTTCAAGGTGGTCAACGACTCGCTCGGCCACAAGGCCGGCGACCGCCTGCTCGTGGACGTCGCCATGCGCCTCAGCGACGCCGTGCGCCCGTCGGACACGCTCGCGCGCTTCGGCGGCGACGAGCTCACGCTGCTGTGCGAGGACGTCGAGGACGACATCGACGCGCAGGCGATCGCCGGGCGCCTCCTGGCGACCTTCGAGGAGCCCTTCGAGGTGGGCGACGACGAGGCGTTCCTGCAGGCCAGCATCGGCATCGCGGTGTCGCACGACGGCTTCGAGGCGCCCGACGACCTCATCCGCGACGCCGACGCCGCCATGTACCGGGCCAAGGAGGGCGGCACGGGGATGGAGGTGTTCGACGAGGCGATGCGCGAGCACGTCCGCGACCGCCTGATGACCGAGAGCCAGCTCCGCCGCGGCATCGAGCGCGGCGAGCTGCGGCTGCACTGCCAGCCGGTCGTCGAGCTCGACGGCGGGCGCATCACGGGGTTCGAGTGCCTGGTGCGCTGGGAGCACCCGCAGCGCGGGCTCATCCCGCCGGGCGCGTTCATCCCGCTCGCCGAGGAGACCGGCCTCATCGTCTCGCTGGGCAACTGGGTCCTGCGCGAGGCGTGCACGACGCTGCGCCAGGTGATCGACGCCACCGGTCGCGACGACCTTCAGATGGGCGTCAACATCTCTCCGCGCCACCTGCGCCAGCCCGACCTCCTGCCGACCGTGCGCGACGCGCTGAACGAGCACGGGCTGTCGAGCCGCCACCTCATCCTCGAGATCACCGAGAGCGCGGTCATGGAGAGCGCCGCGGCGCCGGTCCTCGACGCGCTCAAGGCGCTCGGGGTGCGCCTGGCGATGGACGACTTCGGCACCGGCTACTCGTCGCTGTCGCAGCTCCGGCAGTTCCCGCTGGACCTGCTGAAGATCGACCGCTCGTTCGTGGCCAACCTCGCCGACGGGGAGGGCTCGTCGATCGCCGGCGCCATCGTCTCGGTGGCGCGCGCGCTCGGACTGCGCACGGTGGCCGAGGGCATCGAGGACGCCGAGCAGCTCGCCGCGGTCATCGCGCTGGGCTGCGATCTCGGCCAGGGCTACCACTTCGCGCGGCCCATGCCGGCCGAAGAGCTCACGACGCTCATCGTCGCCTCGGCCTAGCGGCGCCGGGCCGCGCCCGGCCGCCGCCCGCGGGTAGCATCCGGGCATGCCCGACGTCGTCATGCCGCGCCTCTCCGATTCGATGGAAGAGGGCACGATCCTGAAGTGGCTCAAGGCTGATGGCGACGAGGTCGCCCGCGGCGACGAACTGGTCGAGATCGAGACCGACAAGGCCACGATGACCTACGAGGCCGACACGGCCGGCACGCTGGTGATCGTCGCCCACGAGGGCGAGACGCTGCCGATCGGCCAGGTCATCGCGCGCATCGGCGACGCGAGCGAGGCTCCGGCGCAGCAGAGCGCGTCGACCGGCGAGGCCGCCGCCGCGCAGCAGGCCGCCGGCAACGGCGCCTCGAGCGACGTCGCGGCCGAGCCCGCCCCGGTCGCCGCGGCGGCCACCGCCGAGCCGCCGGCCGCGGCGCCCGCTGCGGCTCCGGCTCCGGCTCCTGCGGCTCCGGCTCCGGCTCCGGCTCCGGCGAGCGGCGGCACGGTCGAGGCCAACGGCGGGCGCCCGAAGGCGTCGCCGATCGCGCGGCGGATCGCGCGCGAGCGCGGGGTCGACCTCTCCGCGCTGCAGGGCACCGGGCCCGGCGGGCGCATCGTCAAGGCCGACGTCGAGGCCGCCGTGAGCGGCGCCGCGCCCGTGGCCGCTCCCGCCGCGCCGGCCGCGGCGCCCGAGGTATCCGCGCCCGCGCCGGCCGCCCCTCCGGCCCCCACGGCGGCGGCGCCCCCACCGGCCCCGAGCACGGTCGCCGAGACCGGCACCGCCAAGGGCGACGTCACCATCCAGGAGCTCTCGCGCACCCAGCAGGTCATCGCCCGGCGGATGGCCGAGTCCAAGGCCACGGTGCCCGAGTTCAGCATCTCGACGGACGTCGACATGGAGGGCGCCGTCGACCTGCGCCGTCAGCTCAAGACGGCGGCCGAGACCACCGGCGGGACCGTCCCGTCGTACAACGACATGGTGGTCAAGGCGTCGGCCCTGGCGCTGCGCGAGTTCCCCCGCGCCAACGGCTCCTACAAGGACGGCCGCTTCGAGCTCTACTCGCGCGTGAACGTCGGCGTCGCGGTCGCCGCCCACGACGCGCTCGTCGTCCCCACCGTCTTCGACGCCGACCGCAAGTCGCTCGGCGAGATCGGCCGCGACACGCGCGCGCTGGCCGAGCGCGTCCGCGCGAACGCGGTGACGCCGCCCGAGCTCAGCGGCGGGACGTTCACCGTCTCGAACCTCGGCATGTTCGGCGTGACCGAGTTCGCCGCCGTCATCAACCCGCCGCAGGCGGCGATCCTCGCCGTCGGCAAGATGGAGCCGCGCGCGGTCGTCCGCGACGGCGAGGTCGTCGCGCGCAACACGATGACCATCACGCTCGTCTGCGACCACCGCATCCTCTACGGCGCCGACGCAGCCGAGTTCCTGGCCCGGATCCGCGCGCTGCTCGAGCAGCCCGTGGCGCTGGCGTTGTAGGCGGCCGGTCGGCGCGCCGGGCGGTCGACTTCCGGCGTTCGTGGTCGACAAGGCACCGAGGGGAAGCGAAGTCGCGGGCGTTCGGCGTGAATCGGGGGTCCGCCGTCGCAGGGCCGCCCGGGCGTGCCCCAGGCCGGAAGCGCGTCGGCGCACGCGTGGTTTGCCGCCCGGCGCCGCCACTACGCAGCACCGCGCACGCCAGCCACGGCCCGCGACCCGCTGGCGCACTTAAGCGAACCCCAGGTTCGCCAAAGTGCAGAAGCTCCCCGCCGTGCGCCACCGGTCGAGCTAGCGACGCGAGCGCTACCCGCCACGGCGCGCACCACGAACGTCACGAGACTGCGCAAACTCTCTTCCCTCGGTGCCCTGGCCGCGCACCCACGCGCAAGCCGGCGGAGCGCGCCCCCGCGCAACCACAAGCGCGGCGTCCTACTGCCGCCCCGGATTGTCCACCCCCGCCACCGTCGCGTTCGGGCTGTGGTCGGGGTCGCGGGTGACGCCGGGCGGCGACTGGTCGGTGTTGACGATCACGCAGAACGAGCGGCGCCGGTCGGGGCCGGGCACGCACGTGCGGTAGAGGTCGCGGCTCTGCTTCCACGTGTCGAGGCGGTCGACGTTGGCCGCGAACTCGGGGGGCGCCTGGTGCAGGACGAACACCCGCGCGGCGTGCGCCTCGGCGGCCGCGGCGGAGCCCGCGGCGAGCACGGCCGGCCGGTGCGTCATGCCGAGCACCGCCACCAGCGCCACCCCGGCGACGAGCAGGACGGTGCCCGCGCGGTCGTCGGCGACGACCCTCGGCACGTCCGGCCGGCGGCTGCGCAGCCAGCGCCCGGCCAGCGGCGCGCACACCGCGACGACGAACAGGTTGAGGAAGCCGGCGAGCAGCACCGCGGCGAACACTCCCGGCCCGCGGTCGCCGCTGATCGGCAGCCGGTCGAGCAGCAGAGCGTCGGCGACCATCACCGCCGCGAAGGTCGGCCACTGCATCGCGCCGCGCCAGCGCCAGCGCAGGCGGCTTCGCCAGAGCGCCTCGCCCATCCCGGGAAGCCTAGGTCCATACGGCCGTCCCGGCGAGCCCCAGCGGGGTCGACCGATATCCTGCGCGCGACTGGAGTGAGAGGCGCGCCCATGCGGTCCGGCGATCCCGGCCCGGGCGCGAGGCTCGGGCCGACGCGCGGCGATCCCGTGCGGGCCCCCGACCACGAAGGGATCAGCGACCCAGATGGCCACCAAGACCGCGCCTGCCGAGGCGTCCGGGCCCGTCAGCGAGCACCTGACGCTCGACGACCGCCTGGCGCTCCTGCGCTACATGCTCCTCATGCGGGGCATCGAGGAGCGCGCCATGAACCTGTACCGCCAGGGCAAGGTCCCCGGCTCGTTCTACGACGGCTACGGCCAGGAGGCGGTCTCGGTCGGAGCCGCGTTCGCGATGGCGGCCGAGGACCGGCTGTGCATCCTGCACCGCGACCTGGGCGCGCACCTCATCCGCGGCGTCACCCCGGCGCGCATCCTCGGCCAGTACATGGGCCGCGAGGGCGGCATCACCGGCGGGCGCGACGGCAACGTCCACTTCGGCGACCACACCGTGGGCTGCGTCGGGATGGTCTCGATGCTGCCCGACATGATGCTCGTCGCCACCGGCATGGCGATGGCGTTCAAGCTCCGCGACGAGCGCCGCTGCGCGATCACCTGGTTCGGCGACGGCTCGACCTCGCGCGGCGACTTCCACGAGGCGATGAACTGGGCCGGCGTGCAGCGCCTGCCGGTGATCTTCATCCTGGAGAACAACCAGTACGCCTACTCGACGCCGGTGGTCCACCAGTTCGCCGTCAACCCGGTCGAGCGCGCCGCCGCCTACGGCTTCCCGGGCGAGTCGGTCGACGGCAACGACGTCGAGGCGATGTTCGACGCCACGCGCCGCGCCCGCGAGCGGGCGCTGGCCGGCGAGGGCCCGACGCTGCTCGAGGCCGTCACCATGCGCATGCACGGCCACGCCGCGCACGACGACATGAAGTACGTGCCCAAGGAGCAGGTCGAGGAGTGGCGCAAGAAGGATCCGATCGACCGCCAGGAGGCGCGCCTGCGCGACGCCGGCGTCGACACCGCGGGCCTGCGCGAGGAGGTGAGGGCCGCCATCGACGCGGGCACGCAGGAGGCGCTCGCGATGCCCATGCCCGACCCCGCGACCGCGACCGACCGCCTGTTCTTCGACCCCACCGAGCCGGACGAGGACATCCTGCTCGGCGACGGCAACGCGCCGTGGAGCGGCTTCGCCGGGGGCGCCGCACGATGACGCCCATGACCTACCTTCAGGCGATCTCCGACGGCATGCGCCAGGAGATGCGCCACGACGAGCGGGTCCTCGTCATGGGCGAGGACATCGGCGTCTTCGGCGGCGCCTTCAAGGTGACCGACGGCTTCATCGACGAGTTCGGCCCCAACCGCGTGATGGACACGCCGCTGGCCGAGTCGGGGATCATCGGCACCGCCATCGGCGCCGCGGTCGTCGGCCTGCGCCCGATCGCCGAGATGCAGTTCGCCGACTTCATCTCGTGCGGCTTCGACCAGCTCGTCAACGTCGCCGGGAAGATGTACTACCGCCAGGGACTGCCGGTGAACATCACCGTGCGCCTGCCCAGCGGCGGCGGCTTCTCGGGCGGCCCGTACCACTCCCAGAACCCCGAGGCGTGGTTCATGCACTCGCCCGGGCTGAAGGTCGTCGCGCCGTCGACCGCGCAGGACGCCAAGGGCCTGCTGATCTCGGCCATCCGCGACCGCAACCCGGTCGTCTACCTCGAGCACAAGCACCTCTACCGCCGCGTCAAGGGCGAGGTCGACCCCGGGCTGTTCGAGACGCCGTTCACCGCGCGCGTCGCCCGCGAGGGGACCGACCTGACCGTCATCGCCTACGGGGCGATGGTCCACACCGCGCTCGAGGCCACCGCGGACCTCGACGGCGCCTCGGTGGAGGTCCTCGACCTGCGCTCGCTCGTGCCGCTCGACGAGGAGGCGATCCTCGCGAGCGTGCGCAAGACGAGCAAGGTGCTGATCCTCGACGAGGCCAACCAGATGTGCGCCGCCGGCGCCCAGGTCGCCGCGCTCATCGCCGAGCGCGGCTTCGAGGACCTCGACGGCCCCGTGCGCCGGGTCGCGACGCCCGACGTGCCGATCCCGTTCTCGCCGCCGCTGGAGCAGGCGCTCCTGCCCAGCGTCGACCGCGTGAAGGAGGCCGCTCGTGAGCTCCTCGAATATTGAGACCGCGACCGTCGAAGTCGTGATGCCCCAGATGGGCGTCTCCGTCGCCGAGGGCACGATCGTCGCCTGGACCAAGCAGGTCGGCGACTGGGTCGAGTACGAGGAGACGATCTGCGAGATCTCGACCGACAAGATCGACACGGAGGTCCCGTCGCCGGCGGCCGGCCGCCTGGTGGAGATCCTCGTCGAGGTCGGCACGACCGTCGACGTCGGCACCGTGCTCGCGCGACTGTCGACCGACGCCAAGCCGGGGCAGCCCCACGCCTCCGAGAGCAACGGCGTCCCGTCCACGAGCGAGGCGGCCGCCGCCACCGGCGACACGCCCGCGGAGTCGACCACCACGCCGGCGCCCGAGCCCGACGTCGCCACGCCCGACGACGCGCCCCGCGCCCATGGCGGCCGGCGTTACTCGCCGGTCGTGCAGCGCATCGCCGCCGAGCACGGGGTCGACCTCGAGCGGGTGTCGGGCAGCGGGCGCGGCGGACGCGTGCGCAAGCAGGACGTCCTCGCCTTCATCGAGGACGGCGCGGCCACCGAGCCGCCGCTGCACATCGAGTCGCCCTACCGGCCCGATCCGCCCGCGCCCGCCGAGGCCGCCGCTGCCCGCCCCGCGCCCGCCGGCCCGTACGAGCCGCCGGCGGCCGCGCCGCTGTCGCGCATGCGCCGCACGGTCGGCGAGCACATGAAGCGCTCGCTCGACACCGCCGCGACGTGCACCACGTGGGCCGAGGCCGACATGTCGCGCGTCGAGCGCGCCCGCCGCGAGGCCGGGCTCACCGCGCTCCCGTTCGTCGCGCGCGCCGCGGTGCAGGCGCTGGCCGAGTACCCCGCGCTCAACGCGTGGCTCGTCGGCGACGAGCACACGGTGCACGAGGAGGTCAACCTCGGCATCGCGGTCTCGCTCGGCGAGGACGGGCTCGTCGTCCCGGTCATCCGCGCCGCTCAGGACCTGTCGGTCGAGGGCCTCGCCAAGCGGATCAAGGAGCTGGCCCGCGCGGCGCGCGAGCGCACCCTGACGCCCGACGACGTCCAGGCCGGCACGTTCACGATCACCAACCCGGGGCAGTTCGGCTCGATCATGGCCACGCCGGTCATCAACCAGCCGCAGGTCGCGATCCTCGACCTCGAGGCGGTGGTCAAGCGCCCGGTGGTCGTCGCCGGCGCCGACGGCGAGGATGCGATCGCCATCCGGCCGATGACCGTCCTGGGCCTCTCGTGGGACCACCGCGCGCTCGACGGCGCGCTGGCCGCGCAGTTCCTCGCCGCGGTCAAGCGGCGCATCGAGGCGCTGTAGGGAATGGGCCGCCCTCGCCTGGTCGGCATGAACCACGTCGCCCTCGAGGTCGGCGACGTGGACGAGGCGCTCGCCTTCTACGGGCAGATCTTCGATCTGACCCTGCGCGGGCGCGCGCCGGGCATGGCGTTCATCGACATGGGCGACCAGTCCATCGCGCTGACGAGCGGGCGGTCCCAGCCGCCCGACGACGCCCGCCACATCGGCTTGGTGGTCGACGACAAGCCCGCCACGCGCCGCGCGCTCGAGGAGGCGGGCGCCGAGATCGTGCCGGGCCGCGGCCTGGACTTCCGCGACCCGTGGGGCAACCGCATCCAGGTCGTGCAGTACGACGAGATCCAGTTCACCAAGAGCGCGGCCGCGTTGGAGAAGCTCGGTGTCGGAGGACTCGAAAAGACGTCCAAGGCCGAAGCGGAGATGCGGGA
>JAXDHQ010000035.1:0-5746 GCA_034664395.1 Solirubrobacteraceae bacterium
TGCCGCCGGCCTCGAGCACGGCGAAGCCGGCCGCGGCGGCGAGGTGGTGGCCGGCCGAGACCGCGTGGCGGCTCGCATACAGCGTCGGTCGGCTCGCGTTCGTGGTCATGACGGCGACGCCGGGCCCGCGGTTGCGCCGTCCCCGGCGGCGCCGTGAGACTATCCGTCGCGCGCGCCCATGCCTCCCGCTTCCCAGCCTGTCCTGTCCGAGAGCTCGCGCGGTCGCCCCGCGCAGGTCACCGACGGGCTGTCCACGGCGCTCGAGCAGATGATCCAGGAGGGCGCGCTCGGCGACGACCATCGCCTGCCGCCCGAGCGCGAGCTCGCCCAGCGGCTCGGCGTGTCGCGGACGTCGCTGCGCGAGGCGCTGCACGAGCTGGAGCTGAAGGGCCTGATCGATCGCCGACCGGGGCGCGGGACGGTGGTCGTGGCCGGGCGCGGCGACAGCCTGCTCGGCCACATGGAGACCGCCGAGCGCGGCCTGCGCGAGGTCATGGACCTGCGCGGCGCGATCGAGCCCCCGATCGCGGCCCGGGCCGCGCAGCGGGCGACGGCCGACGACCTCGACGTCCTGCGCGAGCTGCTGGAGCGCATGCGCGCGGCGACCACGGTGGCGCGCGCGGCGCAGCTCGACATCGAGTTCCACGACGCCATCGCCCGCGCCACGCACAACCCGCTGCTCATCAAGCTCATGCGCTTCGCCTCCGAGGAGATCGACGTCGGGCGGCGCCGGCGGGCCCATAGCCGCCGCCGGCGCGAGCGCACGATCGCCGCGCACGACGAGATCGTCGCTCGCATCAGCGCGCACGACGCCGAGGGCGCCGCCGCGGCCATGGCCCGTCACATCGCCGAGGTCAACGAGGAGATCGGGCGCGCCGACGACGCCTGACCCCCGTCACGCCCCGGCGGCATGGACGGCGAGCACGCTGTCGAGCGTGTCGGCCTCGGCGGCGGCCTTGTCCGGGCGATGGCGCAGCACCCGCGCGAAGCGCAGCGCGACGCCGCCGGGATAGCGCGGGCTGCTCTGCACGCCGTCGAAGGCGATCTCGACCACGAGCTCGGGGCGGACGTGGACCGTCCACGCGTCGCGCGCGACCTCGAGCTCGAGCAGTCGCTGCGTCTGCCAGTCGAGCATCGCGTCCGTGAGCCCCTTGAACGTCTTGCCGAGCATGACGAAGCCGCTGCCGCCGGGATCGCGGGCCCCGAGGTGCAGGTTGCTCAGCCACCCGCGCCGGCGCCCGTGTCCCCACTCGGCGGCCAGCACGACGAGGTCGAGCGTGTGTCGCGGCTTGACCTTCAGCCAGCCGGCGCCGCGCCGTCCGGCGGCGTAGGGCGCATCCAGCGACTTGACGATCACGCCCTCGTGCCCCGCGGCCAGCGCCGCGTCGAGGACCGCGTGCGCCGCACCCGCGTCCGCCACTTCGAAGCGCGGCACGCGCCCGCCCGCGGGGACGAGCTCGGCCAGCGCGGCGGCGCGCTCGGCGCCGCGGCGGTCGAGGAGGTCCTCGCCGTCGACGTGCAGGACGTCGAAGAACAGCGGCGTCAGCGCCAGCGCGCCGGCGCCGCGCGTGCCGAGCCGCCCGGCGGTGACCTGGAAGGGGTGCGGCCGGCCGTCGTCGCGCAGAGCGATCGCCTCGCCGTCGAGCACGACCTCGCGCGCGGGCAGCGCGCGCACCGCGTCGACGACCTCCGGCAGGCGCGCGGTGACGTCGTCGAGCGTGCGGGTGAAGGCGAGGACCTCGTCGCCGCGGCGGTGAACCTGCAGGCGCACGCCGTCGAGCTTGTGCTCGACCGCGGCCGGGCGGATGCGCTCCAGCGCCGCGTCCACGTCGTCGCCGGGCGCTGCGAGCATCGGGTGCACCGGACGGCCCACCTGCAGGCCGATCGCGGACAGGCCGCCGGCGCCGGCGTCGAACGCCACGGCGGCGACCGCGCCCAGGTCGCCGCGCAGCATCAGGGCGCGGCGCACGGCGTCGCGAGGCACGTCGGCGGCCCGCGCCACGGCCTCCACCATCACGCCCTCCTGCGCGCCCTGGCGCAGCTCGCCGGTGAGCAGCGCGCGCAGGAAGCGCTGCTCGTCGGGAGTCGCGCCCGCGAACAGCGCGCCCAGCGCGGTGCGGCGCGCCGCCTGGGAGCCGGGGCCGGCGAGCGCGCCGATCCGCTCGAAGGCGGCGTCGACCTCGCCCACGTGCAGGGACGGCGCGTCGGCCGCCGCCGGCACGTCGCGCAGCGACGCCCAGCCGACGCCGATCTGGCGCTGGCGCAGCTCGCCGGACAGGAAGGCGACGCCGACGGCGACCTCGTCCTGTCCCAGGCGTCGCAGCGTCTCGGCCAGGCGCTGCACCTTCTCCGTGCGCGCCGGCGTGTCGCCCACGGCGCGCGAGGTGGCGGTCAGCTCGGCCAACAGCACTACGGGATCGTCGCAGCGCCGCGACCGGGGCCGTCCGAGCGTCTCCGGTCGACCGAAATCGGGCGCGCCGGCACAATGGTCTGAGGATTTGGTTATTTGACCCTTGGACCACGATTGTGTACGTTGCCGCGAGGTCCAGGACTGTCTGGGAGGACTGGGCGCACGCCCAGGAAACGACTTGTCAGGAAGTGGGGTTACCGATGCGTTCTCGCATGTCCCGGCGAGCGTGGGTCCCGACCCTCGCGATCCTCGTGTCCGGCTCGGTCGCGGCGGGCTGCGGCGGCGGCGCGCCCAGCACGCCGAGCACCAGCAGCTCGAGCAGCGGCACGGCGAACAGTGCGTCCTCGTCGACGCCGGCCAATCTCGTCAAGGCCGAGGCGGCGGTCAAGGGGCTCTCCGGCTCGGCCCGTGAGCAGAAGCTCCTCTCGCTGGCCAAGGCCGAGGGCAGCCAGGTCAACGTCGACACGTCGCTGAGCGACCTCGTCGTCGCGCCGCTGCAGAAGGCGTGGGCCAAGGCCTATCCCGGCGTCAAGCTCAAGCTCTACCGCGCCTCCAGCGAGGACGTCTCGGCCCGCGTGCTCGCCGAGCGCCAGGCCAACAAGAGCGGCGCCGACCTCGTCGAGACCAACGGCACCAACATGCTCACGTTCCAGGACGCCAAGAACGTGCTCGTGCCCTATGACGGCGGTCCCAACGCCGGTGCGATCCCCAAGGCGTATCGCTTCCCGACCTTCACCGCCGACCGCGTGGAGAAGTTCACGGTCGCATGGAACAGCAAGCTCGTCTCCGACCCGCCCAAGAGCTACGCCGACCTGGCCGACCCCAAGTGGAAGCACAAGGTCGCGATCGAGCCGACCGACGTCGACTGGTTCGCCGCGCTCTACCAGTACCAGCAGCAGCACGGCGGCCCGGGCGGCGCCCCGGTTCCGGCGGCCAAGCTCGACGCCACGTGGAAGGCGATCGCGGCCAACGCGCAGATCATCAACGGCCACACCGACCAGGCCAACGCGCTGGCGGCCGGCCAGGTCCAGGTTCTCATCAGCGGCCACGCCCAGTCGCTGGAGCAGCTCCAGGCCAAGCACGCCCCGATCAGCTTCCAGCCCTTCGTCGCGCCCGTCATCGAGCGCCCGCAGGGCGTCGGGCTGGTCTACGGGCTGGGCCACCCGGCGGCGGCGCTGCTGTTCTACGACTGGCTCTTGAGCCCCGACGGACAGAAGACGCTGCAGGCCAACGGAGTCGAGGCGGCCAACCCGAGCTTCCCCGACTCGCACTTCGCGTCCAAGCCGCCGACGCTGAAGATCGACCTGCCGCCGATCGTCGATCGCTACAAGCAGTGGCAGGCCAAGTACGAGTCGTTCACCAACGCGCCCGCCGCCTGAGCGGGGCGCGCACAGCCTCCGGGTAAGGGGTCGAGGGCCCCCGGGCGACCGGGGGCCCTTCGCTTGCGGCGAGAGCTAGGCCTTGCCGCCGGCGGCGCGCCGCGGCGCCCGTCGGCGGGGACGCGCGTCGGCGGCGCCCCACGACTCCAGCAGCGGCGCGGCGCGATCCTCGATGCCGGTGCCGCGCAGGAGGTGCGCGGCGATCTCGCGCCGCGCCTCGGCGGCGTCCCGGCGCTCGAGCGCCTCGAGGATCCGCAGGTGCTCCTCGACGGTCTGGGCGTGGGCGCTGGCGCCCTCGCGCACACGCACGGGGTGCATGGACAGCGTGCTGCGGAAGGAGTGCGTCAGCCCGTCGACCGCGGGGTTGTGGGCGGCCTCGGCCAGCAACGAGTGGAACTCCCACGAGAGCTCGCGCGTGTAGGTCTTCGCCGCGAGCTCGGCCTGCCCGCGCTCGCACAGCGCGCGCAGGCGGGCGAGGTCCTCGTCGGTCCCGCGCGCGCAGGCGAGGCTGACCGTGCCGAGCTCGACCATGAGGCGCGCCTCGACGATGTCCTCGGGCGTCACCGCCGAGAGCAGCATCATGTCCGACATCGTCTGGCCCACCAGCGAGCCGGAGGGAACGGTCACGAACGCGCCGCCGCGGGCGCCGACGCGCACCTCGATCAGCCCCATGGCCTCGAGCCCGCGCAGGGCGTCGCGCACGGTGACGCGGCTGACGCCGAACTGCTCGGCGAGCGTGCGCTCGGGCGGCAGTCGCGCGCCCATCTCCAGGCGGCCGCTGACGATGGCGGAGCGGATCTGGTCGACGATCGCCGTCGACGCGCGGCTCACGACGACGGGGGCGAAGATGCCGCCCTGTGCTTGCGCGTCTGGCTTTGCGTCGGCCACGAAACGAGTCTAAAGGCCGGGTCCCCGGGAACCGTTCCACGTGTGCGGTGCGGCGCCGGGCGGCATCGGTCCGATGGTACGACAATTATGGTAGCCTGGCTGCGCTACCGAGTCGAGGAGGTCCACGTGGCTGGTAAGGGTCGAGTCTTCCTGAGGGGCATGAGCTCCCAGCAGTACGGGCTCAACGAGTTCAGGCGCGCTCAGCTCGCCGCGCCGCGCGTCCGCGGCGACGACCACGTCGTCGACGACGCCAAGGTCGGTCACTCCGGCGACTCCGCCGACTCGCGCACCTGGTGGCGCATCGGCCCCGGCGACGACCCGTTCCTCACCCAGAACATCCAGATCCACTTCGTCGAGATCCCGGCCGGCAAGTCCAACCACGGCCACGGCCACCAGAACGAGGCGGCCTTCTACATCCTTCAGGGCAAGGGCTACGAGATCCACGACGACCAGCGCTACGACTGGGAGGCGGGCGACCTCGTCGTCGTGCACACCGACTCGGTGCACCGCCACTTCAACGACGGCGACGAGACCGCCAAGGCGCTGGTCATGAAGGCCAAGTCGACGTGGATGTACTTCGGGCTGATCCAGCAGGGCCGCAGCGGCCCGGTCGAGGAGGAGGACCGCTTCGGCCCGCGCGAGGAGTGGGGCCGCGTGTGGACGCCCGGCGTCGACCAGCGCAAGAAGGTCGTCAAGCCGGCGGACACCGTGTGGGAGACCACGCGCGACGGCCGCGTCCGCGTGCTCTCGTCGATCGACCGCGACGACGTGCGCGTCTTCAGCGTCGACGTCTACGAGCAGGAGATCCCCGCGGGCAGCCGCTCGGCCAAGCACTGGCACATGGCCGACGAGGTCCTCTACGTCCTGTCCGGCAGCGGCCACAGCCTGCACTGGGAGGTCGAGGCCGAGATCGCCGAGCGCTACTACGCGCGCGTCGCCAAGGAGCCGACCCGCCACGAGTTCGGGCCCGGCGACACGATCTACGTGCCCCAGAACCACGTCCACCAGCACTTCAACTCGAGCGACGACGAGCCCCTGCTGCTGCTCTCGGCGCAGAACCGGCTCATCA
>JAXDHQ010000036.1:0-12973 GCA_034664395.1 Solirubrobacteraceae bacterium
GCGACGGCGAGGCGGAGGCGTGGCGCATCGCCCGCGAGCTCGCATGGCGCGACCCGCAGGCGGCCCTGGTGAAGATCTCCGTCGGTCGCTCGCAGGTGGCCGCGCTGGACTCCGTCCTCGCCCAGGCCGGCGCGCAGCGACGCTACGGCGCGCGCGTGGCGTGGGTCGGATGGCCGGGCGAGCAGTCGCTCGCGCTGCTGGACGTGGAGCTCGGCCGCCTCGGCCTCGCGGGCATCGTGCTCCTGGCGCCCGACCACGCCGAGCACGGTCCGCTGCTCGGCCGCCGCGACGGCGGCGCCTTCGCGGCGCGCGTCCGGCGCGCGCTCGATCCCGACGACCGCTTCCTGGAGGTCTGACATGCGCCACGCCATTCCCGTCGAGAGCTTCGGCCCGACCGGCGAGAACATGGCGGGCGCGGTGGAGTCGTGCGTGCACTGCGGATTCTGCCTGCCGACGTGTCCGACGTACCTGACGCTCGGCGAGGAGATGGACTCGCCGCGCGGGCGCATCTTCCTGATGAAGTCGGTCCTCGAGGGCGAGCTCGAGCTCGAGGCGGCGCTGCCCTACATCGACAACTGCCTCGGGTGCCAGGCGTGCGTGACCGCCTGCCCGTCCGGCGTCGAGTACGGCGAGCTGATCACGCCATTCCGGGCGCTCGGCGAGGAGCGCCGCAGACGCTCGCTCCTGGACCGGCTGCAGCGCGCGGTGATGCTGCGCACGCTGCCCCACCCGCGGCGCTTCCGGCTCGCGGCGCGCGGCGGCGCCGCGCTGCGACCGATGCGCCGCCTGGCGCCGGCTCGCGCGCGGGCGATGCTCGAGCTCGTGCCTCGACGCCTTCCCCGGTCGGCTCCGCTGCCCGAGCACATGGCGGCGACCGGTCCGGTGCGCGCCCGCGTCGCGCTCGTCGCCGGCTGCGCCCAGCAGGTGCTGCGCCCGAGCATCGGCTGGGCCACGCTGCGCGTGCTCGCGGCCAACGGCGTCGAGGTGGTCGTCCCGCGCGGGCAGGGGTGCTGCGGCGCGCTCGCGCTGCACAGCGGCGCCACGCGACAGGCGCGAGCCTTGGCGCAGCGCAACCTCGTGGCGTTCCCCGCGGACGTCGACGCCATCGTGACCAACGCCGCCGGCTGCGGCTCGGGCATGCACGAGTACCCCCTGCTCTTCAAGGGCACCGAGGACGAAGCCGCGGCGCGCGCCTTCGCCGATCGTGTCGTCGACGTCAGCGCGTTCCTCGCCGCGCTCGGCCCGCTCGCGCCGCCGCCGCTGCCGGAGCCCGTCACGGTGGCCTATCACGACGCCTGCCATCTCGCGCACGCCCAGGGCATACGCCGCCAGCCTCGCGACCTCCTGGCCCTGATCTCCAACCTGACGCTCGTCGAGCCGGCCGAGTGGGAGGTGTGCTGCGGGTCGGCGGGGACGTACAACATGGAGAAGCCGGACACCGCGGGCGCCCTCGGCGAGCGCAAGGCGCGCAACCTCGCCGAGACGGGGGCGGAGATCGCCGTGACGGGCAACATCGGCTGCCTCACGCAGATCGAGACGCACCTGGCGCCGCGGCCAGAGCCGCTGCGGGTGCTCCACACGATGGAGCTCCTCGACGCTGCGTACCGGCGCGAGCGCCCGTAGCGGACGCGGACCGTCCCCGCTCAGCGATCCAGCAGCCGCTGTCGCGTCGCCGCCAGGTGCGCCTCGAGCGCCTGGCGTGCCGCGGCCGCGTCGCCGGCGGCGATCGCGTCCACGAGCCGGCGGTGCTCGTCGATCGACGCCGCGACGTGCGCGGGGTCGCGCTGCACCATCGACGTGCCCAGCCGGCGCTGGCGATCGCGCAGGGAGTCGTAGAGGCCGAGCAGGATGTGGTTGGACCCGCGCTCGACGATCAGCCGGTGCAGCGCGCGATCGGCATCGACGAACCCCGCGGGATCGCCGTCCGCGACGATCCGCTCCTGGCGCTCGAGGGCCTCCCGGAGCTCGGCGGCGACGTCCGTCCCGCGCGTGACGAGTCGTTCCACGGCGTAGGCCTCGACGGCGACGCGCGTCTCGATGACCGCGTCGACCTCGTCCGCCGAGACCGGGACGACCAGGGCGCCGCGCTTGGGATAGATCCGCAGCAGGTCCTGCGAGGCCAGGCGGATGAACGCCTCGCGGACCGGCGTGCGGCTCATGCCGAGCTCGGCGGCCACGTCGGCCTCGCCGAGGAGCGTTCCTCCGCGGAGCTCGCCGGTGAGGATCCGCTCCTTCAGCGTCTGGTAGGCGCGCTCCTTCGCCGCCAGCTTGGCCTGTGCCGCGCACACGCGCCATACATACCTCATCCACAAGGTGGACACCAAGCATGCGCAATGTATACTTCACGCATGCGGGCCCCGGCACGTCGCTCAGCGCTTGGGCCCTCCACGACCGCATGGGCCGTGTGGACGCTGGCCGCGCTCCTCTACTGCGTCGCGATCTTCCATCGCATGGCGCTCGGCGTAGCCTCACTGTCCGCGGCGGACCGTCTCGGCATCAGCCCGAGCGCCGTCACGCTCGCCGCCGTCGCGCAGCTCGTCGCCTACCTGGTCATGCAACTCCCCGCCGGCCTGATGGCCGATCGCATCGGGCCGCGGCGCTCGCTCGCGGCGGGGCTGGCGACGATCGCGGCGGGCGAGCTCGTCTTTGCTGTGGCCTCGGACCTGCCCACGGCGATCGCCGCGCGCGTCCTCGTCGGGGCCGGCGACGCGTGCATCTTCCTCAACGTCCTGCGCCTCGCGGCCACCTGGCTGCCGCGTCGCTATCCGCTGCTCGCCGCGGCCGCCGCCTTCGCCGGCGCGGCAGGGCAGCTCGCCGGCACCACCCCGCTGCGAGCCGCGCTCGAGCGCTTCGGCTGGACCGCCACGTTCACCGCGAGCGCCATCGCCACCCTGGTGCTCGCGCTCGTGGCCGCGCTCGCGATCCGCGATCGGCCCCGCGGCGCACCGGGGCCGGTCGATGGGCGGGAGCCGGTGCTGACCGCGCTGCGCGGCTCCTGGAACCGGCGCGCGACCCGGCTGGGCTTCTACGTGCACTTCGTCCTCATGGGGCCGTTCGTCGTCCTGGCCGGGATGTGGGGCCTGCCGTACCTCGTGTCCGCGCGCGGGGTCGCTGCCCCGACCGCGGGCGCGATCCTCGCCGGCGCCGTGGCGGCGTTCGCCCTGAGCACGCCGGTCGGGGCGCTGCTCGGGAGGCGCTCCGCGCACGCGGTGCATCGGGCTGCGCTCGGGCTGGGGACGGCGGTCGCGGCCGCCCTCGCGTGCGCGGTGGCCTGGCCGGCCGGCGACCTCCCGATCGCCCTCACGGTCGCCACGTTCATGCTCGTGGGCGCCGCCGGAGCCGTCTCGATGACCGCCTTCGGCGTCGCGCGCCGCGAGAGCTCCGACGAGCACGCCGGCACCGCCTCGGGGCTGGTCAACCTCGGCGGCTTCAGCGCGGCGATCGCCGGCGACGCCGCGATCGCCCTCGCGCTCCTGGCGCCGGTCGCGGGGGCCGACGGCTACCGCCTCGGGCTCGCCGTCGTCGTGGCCCTGCTGCTCTGGGGACTGCTCGGCGTGCGCCGGCATGGCGCCGCCCTTGCGGGCGACGACCACGCCGGCGCGACCTCACGCCTCCAGCGACGCCGTCGCGGTGATCTCGATGCCGGTCAGCGCCTTCGACACGGGGCATTCGGCCGCGGCCTCCTGCACCGCGCGCTCGAACTGCGCCGCGTCGATGCCCGGCACCTGTCCGCTCACGTCGATCCGCATCGACTTGATGGCGACCTCCTCGTCGCACGCGCGGAAGGTGCACGTGGCCAGCACGTCGAGCTGATCCGGCGGATGTCCGGCGCTCGTCAGCCCCTGCGACAGGGCCATGCTGAGGCAGGCGGCCTGAGCCGCGGCGATCAGCTCCTCGGGCGTCGTGCCCCGGCCATGCGTGCCGGTGCGCGTCGCCCACGTCACGGGGAGCAGGGGAGCCTCGCCGCTGACGAAGCGCACATGGCCGCCTCCACCGACGAGGCTCCCGCGCCACACGGCGGCCGCGGATGACTCGGTGTCCTTCATCGCGTTCTCCTCACTGCAGTCGCGTCCGGCATCGTCCCGTCGTCCGCCGGCGATTCAGGCCTCGTCGGCGTGCGGGTACGGCCACAGCGGCAGCACGTTGCGACGCGACATCTCGTTGAGGACGAGCGCGAAGCCGACGTAGAGGGCCACGGCGGCGTCGACCAGCCCGACCACGCCCGCGAGGTGGCGGAACGTGTCGCTGTCGCTGCCGGGGGCCGAGATGTTGGCCAGCCCGCTGAGCACGAACACCACGAACAGGAGCAGGAACGCGAGGAACGGCGGCCGGGCGATGTAGTAGGCGCCGAAGGTCATGTAGAGCGTGAACAGCGCCCAGATCAACAGGTAGGCGCCCAGCGCGTGGGCGGCGCCTGCAGCGCCGGCCGCCTCGGCCACCTTGGGGCCGAAGACCGTCAGCCACAGTCCGAGGAACAGCCAGAAGCAGCCGTACGCGACGTCCCACGTCGCGCTGAACATGTCGCCCGCCCGGTAGTCCCACATGCCGGCGAGGATGAGACCGACGAAGCCGAAGCTGAACGCGGCCGGCGCGATGATGAGGCCTGCGTTCGCGCTGAACGCGCCGATGTTCGCCAGCGACACGAGCCCGAGGCTCACGCCGAAGCCCGCCAGCGCTACGGGCTGGCCGCTCGGGGTCAGGGGGAAGAAGACGCCCGCGCCACGACGCAGCGCCGCAAGCAGCGCGCGATCCGTTCCCGTCCCGCCACCGGCTTCATGACCGGCGCCGGATATCTCCGAGGTGGTAGCCATCATCGCTCCTTTCAGGAGTTTCGCTCTCCTCCGCCGCGCGCTCGTTGCGCGATGCGGAATTAACTTCCTTATCGCGCGACCGTAACCTCCGCATTGGGGCGTGTCAAGGTGTCTCGGCCCGCTTGCATTCCGGATCACAGCGGGCGGTTTCCGTCAGGCGGAATCAGCACGGACGATGCGCCACGACCGATGCGTGACGCGCAGGATCACCATGCGCGGGCGCGTGCGCGTGCGCGTCCACGACTCCTCCGGGCTCGGGCATCGCCGGTCCGGTCGTCAGGCTCGCGTCTGGCGGTCGTGGCCCTCGACCGGGATCTGGCGCAGCACGCCCCGCTCGCGCGAGGCCCGCATCGCGGCCTGCTCCTCGATGCTCAGGGCAAGCGCTCGGGCTTCCTCCACGTGGCGCCCATCGACCAGGGGCACGCCCTCGGCCGCCGCAAGGTCGCCGGCCGCGCGCACGAGGCCCCCCAGCTCGCGCAGGCGCAGCGTCAGCCGCCCGGGCTCCGCCCGGCGGGCGGCCTCCTCGACGACGGCCGCGACGGCGTCCCCGGCGAAGTGCGGGATGCGGCCGTCGCGACGGATCTCCTGTGCGACGAACCGCGCGATCGCGGCCTCGTGCTCGGGCGTGCGCTCGAACGAGTCGGCCGTGAGCACCTCGAAGCCGAAGCCCCGCAGCCGCGACCGCAGCGCGGGGTGGATCGACGGCAGCTCCTCCGGGTTGGCGGCGACGACCAGCACGGTGTCGCAGGGAACCGGATCCGTCCGCACCATCGCCCCGCTCGAGCCGCTGTGGCGGCCGGTGATGGCCAGCCTGCCCTCCTGGAGGGCGGTGAGGAGCCGCTGCTGGCTCTCGAGGCTCAGGGAGCTGATCTCGTCGACGAACAGCACGCCGCCGTGCGCGCGATGGATCGCTCCGGGCTCCACCAGCTCGTGCGCCTCGGTCTCGAAGCCGCCCGACTGGTAGGGGTCGTGGCGCACGTCTCCGAGGAGCCCGCCGGCCTGCGCGCCGGTCGCGTCGACGAAGGGCGCCCGCTCCTGGCCGGAGCGGTCGATCAGCAACCGCACGCCGGCCTGGGGCGGTACCGACAGCAGGCGCCGGCGCAGGACCACGAGCAGGATGGCGGCGAACGCGCCGCCGGCCGCCGCGTACGGCGTCACCACCAGCGCGACCAGGACGCCGAGCAGGAGGACCGCGCCGATCGCCACGCCGAGCAGGTAGGCGATGCCCTGACGCTCCTGGCGATGGCGCGCGTTCGCCTGCTCGACGACGCGAGAGCCTGTCCCGGCCGGGACCTCCTCGACGCGCGGGAGCGTGCGCGCATCCGGGTTGGCGTGCACGAGCACGTCGCACGCGCTCCCGGCGGGCATGAGCTCCGCCATGGCCGCGGCGAGCATGCTCTTCCCGGTGCCCGGCTCGCCCACGAGGAGCACCGCGCGGCGCTGTCGCGCGGCCAGCCGGATCACCTCGACGGCGTGCTCCTGGCCGATGACCTGATCGATCGCCGATGCGGGGACGGCATGCGTCGCCGTCGAGCCGAACGCGAGCTCGTCCGCCATCAGACCGGGGCCTCCCGCAGCCGCTCGATGCCCCGCGCGCCGTGGCGGCGCAGGATCGGCTCGGAGCTCGCTACCCAGCCGCGCAGGATCTCCAGCGCGCGCTCGCGGTCGCGCGGCCCGATGCCGCGCGTCACGACCACCTCGGCCCCGGGCGCGAGCCCCTCGTCCGCGAGCACGGCGTCGCGCAGGAGCCGCTCGGCGAGGTCCTCCGTCGAGGGCGTGACGGCCAGGAGGGTGAGGCTGCGCAGCGCGGCCCGGCGCTGCGCGCGCGGCCTCGCGGCATCGTCGAGGAGCCGCTCGAGCAGCGTCCGCGCGTCAGACTCCGCGATCGCGAGCTCGCCGAGCCCGAAGGCGGCGCCCTGGCGGACCACGGCCGCGTCGTCGTCGGCCAGGCGCAGGAGCAGGTGCCACGCCTCGTCCGCCGCGAGGTGATCGGGCACGAAGCGGGGGATGACCCGTGCGGCGAGGTAGCGCGCCGCCCACCGATCGTCGGCGTGCAGCTCGCGGACGAGCCTCGCCCCGGATGGCGTGCGAGGCACCGCCCGCGCCAGCGACGGCAGCACCTGCGACGCGAGCCCCGTGTCGCCGGGCGCGCTCGCGCGGGTCAGCAGCCGGTTCAGCAGCCGGCGCCGCACGCTCGCGCTCCCCCGCCCGGGCGCGGCATCGCGCTACCCACCGCCGCGCCAGCGCGCAAACAGGACGATCGCGAGGAACAGCGTGACGAAGACGAGCGCGATGGCCGTGAAGGCCTGCGACTGCGGGAGGATCTGGGTGGCGATCGTCGTGAGGTCGAGCATGCCGTTCATCCTCGCGTCGGCGCCGTCGACGAGCTCGTGCCGAGGCCGTGCCGGGGGCGGCTCACGGGGCGCCCACGCCGCCGTGCCAGGGCGCCGCCGCCGGCCATGCCGAGGACGAGCGGGACGAGCAGGAGCCCCAGCGCGATCAGCTTGCGATCCAGGGGCGGCGAGATGGGCTCGACCGGCAGCGCGGCGTGAGCCGTCGCGCGAGCGGCCGGCGACGCGCCCGAACCGGGGGCCGCGGCCGATACCGCGATGTCGTAGTCGATGCCGTCCCAGAGCATCTGCTCCCAGGCGAAGGTCCCGTCCGGCGCCGTCGTGTCGGCGACGAAGACCGGGGTGCCGCTCTCCTGGTCGATCGCCTCGATCCGCACCGCCGCGTCGCGCAGCGGCTGCGACGTGCGGGCGTCGAGCGCAGCACCCGAGATGCCCAGGAGGGTCTGCGTTCCGATCCCGTCCCGGGGGGAGCGACTGACGTGGTAGCGCAGGGCGACGCGCTCCGAGCGGGCCGTGCGCGTCAGGCCCGTTCCCGGACCCTGCAGCGCGGCGACGCGGCGGTCGCTGCGCGCGTCCTTCGCCGCGTTGGCGGCGAGGAACGCGACGAAGCCCACGGCCAGCGCGACGAGCACGCCGCTGACGGCGAGGGTGCCGCGACGCTGCGCTCTGCCGACCGGGCGCGCCGCCGCGACGACCTTGCCCCGCTGGAGCTGTGCGCGCACGAGCACGAACGCCGAGATCGCGCCGAACGCGAGCAGCCCCGCGGCGAAGAGCACGAGCTTGAGCAGCTCGCCGGAGCGCTCGGAGAGGGTGAACGACCGCTGCGACCCGAACGCGGCGAACGACGCACGCGAGCCAGGGGCCGGCGCGGCCCGAAGCGAGAGGCCGTACGTTCCGCGTATCGGCATGACGTACCGGAACGTCGCGCGCCCGTCGGGCGCGCCGAGCCGGACGCTCAGCAGCCGCCGGCCCTCGACGCGCGGGACGTCGGAGCCGGTGAGGGCGCTGTGGCGCGGCGCGGTCAGCGCCACGTCGATGAGGGCGTCGCGCAGGGGACGGCCGTCGGGACCGAGCGCGGTGACCGTGATCGCCTGAGCCGTCTTGGGCGAGTCGGGGTTGCCCTGCGGCGCGTACTTGGACGCCGGCGGGTCGAAGGTCACACGGAAGGAGCCGGCCAGCGCCTGTCCGGGCGCCGCGAGCGCCAGCGCGAGAAGGGCGCCCGCGAGCGTCGCCATCCAGAGCCCGCGCGCCCGCCGCATGCGCGACGGCACGTCAGTGGCAGGGGATGAGGTACAGCGCATGGCGGAGTGCGTGCAGCGAGTCGTGGACCGGGGCGTAGCTCGTGAAGAGGGCCGTCCATAGGACCAGGGCCACGAGGAACATCAGCGCCAGGAGTTGCGCCGTCACCGAGGACAGCGCGTGCAGCAGGCTGCTGCTGCGCTGCAGCTCGTGGCGATGGGCGACCGGCTGCTCGAGCGTGCTCATCCTTTGGGCCTCTCTCCTCTTGTCCGCAATGCGGAAAGCGTTTCCGCCTACTAGGCTGACCCTAACCCGGCGTGACCGGCATTGTCAAGGTTCGCCCCGGGGGCGCTCGAGAGGCCCGCATCCTACTCGTGGTAGGGCGCCGTGCCGGCGGCGCGCGGGCCCGGCGCGCTGACGCTCGTCCGAGGGGCCCCTATGATCGGCACGGGCGTTCGACGTGCCCGTGCGTGTGCGGTCGAATGGCCTCGAGCCCCGATAGCTCAGCCGGATAGAGCGACTCCCTCCTAAGGAGTAGGCCGCAGGTTCGAATCCTGCTCGGGGCGCTGAAGCGGCCGCTCAGTCGCGGTCGGGACGATCGGGATAGACGTCGTCGATCGTCGCCAGCGCCTCGTAGGGCGCGCCGCCGGTGGCCGCGCGGATGCGCTCGGCGCCGCCGGCCAGGCGGTCGAGGATCGTGACCACCCCGGCGACGGCCAGGCCGGCCTCGCGCACGGCCTCGATCGCCTGCAGCGTCGAGCCGCCCGTGGTGACGACGTCCTCGACGACGAGGCAGCGCTCGCCGGGCTGAAGCGGCGGCCCCTCGATGCGCCGCTGCAGGCCGTGCTGCTTGACGTCCTTGCGCACGAAGAACGCCTTCACGTCGGCGCCGCCGGCCAGCGCGGCGCACGCCGGGGCGTCGGCGCCCATCGTCAGCCCGCCCACCGCGGTCGCGTCCCAGGCCCGGGCGCGGTCGGCCACCAGCTCGGCCAGCGCCGCGAAGCCGGCCGGGCGCAGGACCGCGCGCTTGGCGTCGACGTAGTACTGGGCGGTGCGCCCGCTCGTGAGCACGACCTCGCCCACCACGAGGGCGTGGTCGCGCAACTCCTCGATCAGCCGCTCTCGTGCGTCCACGGGCGCCGTAGGCTATCGCTCGTGCTGGAGGGGCTCCTGCGCACGGTGTCGGTGGTGACGAGCGCGGTCGTCGTGCTCAGCTTCGCCATGTTCGCGATCGACGACTCGCGCGCCGCCTCGCAGCGCAGCGCCGCGGCGGTCGCCGGCCTGCAGGCGACCGGGACGGTCGATCCCACCCCCACCGAGGAGCGCGCGCGCGAGAAGGCGCACAGCAAGCCGCGCGAGCTCATCGACGACGCGGACGACGTCCTGCTGGCGCCGTTCGCCGGGATCGCCGACGGCTACTCGAGCAACTGGGCGCGCCGCGGCATCCCCGGGCTCGTCGCGCTGGTGGTCTACGGGTTCGGCCTGTCCTTCCTTGCGCGGTTCTCGCGGGGACGGGCTTGACGGTCGGCACGGGATCGCCGCGCTTCCGATCCGAGACCGACCTCGCGCTCGGCGTCGAGGAGGAGCTCCTCCTCGTCGAGCCCCTGACCCGACGGCTGTCGCACACCGGGATCGAGGTCCTGGAGCGCATGGCGGTCGACCGCGCCGAGGGTGCGGCGCACCCCGACACCTACTCGGCGCTGGTCGAGCTCGCCTCCCCCATCGTCCGCGACGCCGGCGAGGCCGTGGCCGCCCTGTCGACCCTGCGCGCCCGCCTGCGCGCGGCCGGCGGGGTGGCGATCGGCGCGGGCATCCACCCCGACGGCGCCTTCGGCGACGTCGAGCACGTCGACGCGCCGCGCTACGACCGGATCGTCGCCCAGCTCCGGGGGCTCATCTCGCGCACGCCGACCTGCGCGCTGCACGTCCACGTCGGGATGCCCGAGGCGCAGACCGCCATCCGCGCGCTCAACGGCCTGCGCGAGCACCTGCCGGTCCTCCAGGCGCTGGCCGCCAACTCGCCGTTCTGGCACGGCCGCGACTCGGGCCTGGACTCCGCGCGCGCCCAGCTCTTCCGTGGCTATCCGCGCGCGGAGATCCCCCGGGCGTTCGCCTCCTACGAGGACTACGCCGAGACGGTCGCGTCGGTCGTCGCCGCCGGCGACCTGCCCGACTACACCTTCCTGTGGTGGGACGTCCGCCCGCACCCGCGGCTGGGGACGGTCGAGGTGCGGGCGATGGACAGCCAGTCGTCGCTGTGGTCGGTGGCCGGCCTGGCCGCGCTCGTCCACGGACTTGCGCGCGCCGCGGTCGAGGAGGGGCCGGGTGCGCCGTCCACGCGCGAGGCGTTGATGGAGGCGTCGTTCAGCGCGGCCCGCGACGGGCTGGGGGCGCGGCTGCCGCTCGACGGGAGCCTGCGCCCGGCGCGCGAGGTGGCCCTGGCCGCACTGGATCGCGCGCGCCCGCACGCGCGCGAGCTCGACTCCGAGGATGCGCTGGCCGGCATCGAGCGCATCCTCGCCGAGGGCAACGGCGCCGACCGCCAGCGGGCGGCGTTCGCCCGCGGCGGCATGCCCGCCCTGCTCGACCTGCTCGTCGCCGAGGCCGAGCGGCCCTACACGTAGACGTCGACGACGTTGCCGATCCGCAGCCAGTCGTAGATCGAGATCGCGTCGGGGATCGGCACCCGCAGGCAGCCGTGGCTGGCGGCGAAGACGGGCACCGACGCGTACCCGTGGATCGCGTAGCCGCGGATGAAGTAGTTGGAGAAGAACATCCCCTTGGCGTTCGTCCCCGGGGACTTGGAGTACACGCGGAACGAGCCGCGCACCGTCGGCGTCGACGGCTTGCCCGAGCTCATCGGGTAGATGCGCTCGACGCGGCCGGCGCGGATGAGCGCGAGCACCTGGCGCGAGAGGTCGGCCTCGACGTGCTTGCCGTGCGACGGGAAGCGCACGCGGAACCGACCGCCGCCGCGGGCCAGCCGCCGGAAGACGTCGGCGCTGGCCACCGGCGTGCGCGCCATGCCCGTCACCTTGCGGAAGGCGACGACCGCGCGGGCGGTGCGGTCGTCGTAGACCCCGCGCTGCCCGACCACGTAGCCGCCGGCGGCGAGCTGCTGCTGGAGCAGGCGCACGGCGGGGCCGCGCGCGCCGGGCCCGGCGCGCAGCGGGACCACCCGCACGCGGACGGGCGTGGCGACCATCGTGCCGATCTCCGGCGTGGCGAGGTGCGTCGCGCGCACCTCGACGCGCCCGTCGCGCGAGGTCTGGAACGGCACGACCGCGTAGCCGGAGTCGGCCCCCGGCGTCTGCGTGAGCGGGACCTGGACCTCGCTGAGCCTGCTCCCGTGCCGGTAGAAGCGGACGCTCACGACCTGCCCCGGCACCCACGGCGCCATGACCACGCGCACGCGCCACGGGACGGTCGCCAGCGCGACCCGTTCGCGGCCGCCCACCTGCTCGGGCGTCAGCGCCAGCAGCGGCCCGGGAGCCGCCGCCGCGACCCCCGGCGCGACGAGGCCGAGGAGGAGGATGAACGCCAGACCGCACCGTGCTCGCATGGCGCGGCAATGTATGTGCGCGCAACTACCTACGCAACACGATTCGGCGCATCGGCGGTTGCGGGAGCCCGTTGCGCGGCGGTCGTCCGCGGGCACCCGCGATGGACAGGGCACCCACGCGGACGCCGCGCGGAGGACGGCGCCGCGCCGAGGCCGGCCGGCCCGAACGAGCCGCGACTCAGCCGGCGGTCGCCGGAGCCGGCGACCACGCGGCCCGGACCACCAGCGCGACCAGGCCGATGACGGTGATCGAGCCGGCGAAGAGGACCGGGATCTGCCAGTCCCAGTGCTGCGACACGCCGAAGGCCAGCGAGTTGTTCGCGCAGTGCAGCGCCATGCACGGATACAGGGAGCGCGTGCGCGCGTAGACCAGGCACAGCACGAACCCGAAGAAGGCCAGCGGCAACAGGAACGCGGCCTCGGCCGAGCCCACGTGGATGCCGCCGAAGACGAGGCCGGTGATGACCGCCGCCGGCCACATCCCCTTCCAGTTGCGCAGCGCCGAGAAGAAGAAGCCGCGGAAGAAGAACTCCTCGGCCACCGGGGCGACCACGCTGACCAGGAAGGCCACGGCCAGCAGCGCCACCGGGCCGCGGTCGACGCCGAGGTCGCGCGTGAGCTTCTGGTCGTCGGGGCTGGCGCCGACGATCGCGACGAACACGACCGTGACGAAGTAGAAGGCGACGAAGGCCAGGAGCATCCACCCCAGCGCCGGCCAGAAGCGCGTGCGCCGCAGGCCGAACTGCCGCGGCGACGACGGGCCGGCCAGGCTCGCGAAGAGCACCGCCGCGCCCACCAGGCAGATGTCCTGCACCAGTGTGGCGGTGATGTTCACCGCGGGCGTGGGGTTGTTGATCGAGGCCCCGGCGAGCGCCGCGACGACCCCGATGAGGAGCGCGCCCATGAGCGCGCCGGCCAGGCCGGCCATGAGCGCGACCCACGCCGTCCACGGCTTCCAGCGCGGGCGCTCGGGCGCGGGCGGGCGCTCGACGCCGTCGGGACGCTCCGGG
>JAXDHQ010000037.1:0-13431 GCA_034664395.1 Solirubrobacteraceae bacterium
GATCGACATCGAGGACGCCGGCGACGCGCATGGCTTCGTGGCGCGCTTCCGGCTCGACGGGCGCCTGCTGGGCGTCTTCGCCGCCGGCCAGCCGCGCGCGATCGGCGCCGCTCGCCGCGAGCTGCAATCGACACCGACGGAGGTGAACCAGCCGTGAGGATCGAGGTGGACGCCGACCTGTGCATCGGCTCGGCCAACTGCGTGCACCTGGCCAAGGGCGTGTTCGAGCTCGACGACGACGACCTCGCCCAGGTCGTCGACCCGGGCGCGGCCAGCGCGGAGGACATCCGCCTGGCGGCGAAGTCGTGTCCGACGGCGGCGATCGTCATCCACGAGGACGGCGACGATGAGGCCTGAGGCGGTGGAAGGCCGCGCCGGCACCGTCGCCGACCGGCGCACCCAGGTCTCGCTCGGCTGTCGCGTGCTGGGCTCCGAGGACCTCGGCGACCTGGTCTGGGGCCACGTCTCCGTCCGCGACCCCGACGGTCGCGGCGCGTGGATCAAGGCGGCGACCTACGGCTTCGAGGAGGTCGGCCCCGACGAGGTCGTGCTCGTCGACCGCGAGGGGCAGGTGCTCGAGGGCGACGGGCGCCGGCACGCCGAGTACCCGCTGCACACCGAGGTGATGGCGGCGCGCCCGGACGTCGGCAGCGTGGTCCACACGCACTCGCCCGACGCCGTCGCGCTCGGCGCCACCGGGCAGCCGCTGCGCCCGATCTCCCACGAGGCGACGCTGTTCGTCCCGCCGGCGATCGCGCGCTTCGAGAAGACGGGCGACCTCATCCTCACGCCCGAGCTCGGCCGCGACGTCGCGCAGGCGCTGGGCGACCGCAACGCGCTGCTGCTCGTCAACCACGGCATGCTCACCGTCGGGCCCGACGTCGCCACCGCGGTGGTGACCGCCGTGCTGCTGGCGCGCGCGTGCCGGATCCAGCTCACGGCGATGAGCGCCGGCGGCTGGGCCACGTGGTCCGACGACGCCGAGGCGCTGTCCAAGCGCGGCCACTGCTATCCGCCCGAGCTCCTCGAGCAGGCGTGGGCGTACCTCGTGCGGCGCCTGGACGCCTGACGCGTCAGGCCGAGGCGTCCGCCGCGGTCGGGGCGGGCGCGAACTCCGCGCGGATCGCGTCGATCAGCTCGCGGTGCACCGCGGAGAACAGCTTGTCCTTGCGATAGACGAGGTAGACCGGCCCCGAGAGGTCGACGTCCTGCACCTCGATCTCGCGGAGCTCCCCGCTGGCGAGCTCGCTGCGCACCGCGCTGCGGAACAGCACGGCGACGCCGAGACCGGCCGCGGTCGCGCGCTTCATCGCCTCGGGATGACCGAGCTCGATCGACACGTTGCGGTCGCGGATGCCGATGCTCTGGAGCTGATGGTCGACGAACTGGCGGCGCAGGAGCGTCTGCGGCGCCTCGACGAACGACAGCTTGGCGAGCTGGTCGACGGTGATCCGGCTCTCGGTCGGCTCGCGATCGGGCGCCGCGACGACGACGAGCTCGTCGTCGCCGAGCTTCTCGGCCCGCAGGCCGCGGCTGCCCGGGTCGGCCTCGACGACGACCACGGCGAAGTCGTGCTCGCCGGCCTCGGTGTCGGCCAGCGCGTGCTCGGTGTCGAGGATGTGCAGAACGATGTCGACCAGCGGGCGCTCCTCGCGGAAGCGGCTGAGCAGCGGCGGGAGCGAGTAGCTGCCGACCGACATGCTCGCCCCGAGGACGACGCTGCCCTGCGAGCCGTCCGAGAGGCCGTCGAGGTGGCGCGACAGCTCCCGCGTGCGCCGCAGGAGGTCCGACGCCCACGCGTGCACCGAGCGGCCGCCCTCGGTGAGGTGCATGCGGCCGCCCTCGCGGTAGAAGAGCGTCGTCCCGAGGCGCTGCTCGAGCGAGCGGATGTGGGCGGTGACGACGGGCTGGGCGACGTACAGCCGGTCGGCTGCGCGGCTCACCCCGCCCAGCTCCACCACCAGCTCGAACACCTCGAGCTTGTGCAGCGTGATGCGCCGGTCGATGGTCATCGGGACCCGTGCGCGACTATAGACGTTCGCTCGTCGTCGGGGCGTCGTTGTGGCGATCTGGCTATGCCATCGATGTCGGTTTCCGGTGCGCCGATGCACGGGTTTCCTTCGTCGCCGAGCGCCTCGCATCGCGCAATGATCCCGAGCATGTCCGAGCATTCGGGCGACCCGCTCGATGCAGGGGCGGCGACGAGCCAGCAGTCGTCGCAGGCGGGCGGGCGCCTCAACCAGGCCATCGCGGATGCCGTCGTGCAGGCCTACCGCCGCGTGCTGGGCCGCGGTCCGACCCGGGCCCGGGCCTTCTACGACCAGAGCGTCGTCGTGGTGTCGATGCACGAGACGCTGACTCACGCCGAGCGCGCCCTCGTGTCCGACGGCCGTCAGGCGGCGGTCCACGAGATGCGCGATCAGCTCCAGGAGACCATGCGCGCCGAGCTCGTCGCCGCGGTCGAGGAGCTCACGGGCCGCCGCGTCGAGGCGTTCACGGGCGCGACGCACCTCGATCCCGATCTCGCGTTCGCGCTGTTCGTGCTCGACCGGCCCGTCGCGGGCGAGCCGGCCCGGGGCGGGGACGCGCCGCCCGCGTGATCGCCGGCGCGAGCGTCGGCGCCGAACATCCCCCGCGTCGCTCCGGCGGGGCCGGGGCAGGACCATGGCGATGGATGCCTCGCGCGTGGAGTGGACCGCCCCCGCGATCGCCGACGAGGTCGGCGAGCTGCGGCGGGCGGTGGCGGCGACCGCCGCCGAGCACGGCCTCACCGGCCTCGCCCTCGAGCGGCTCGAGCTCGCGCTCTCGGAGACGCTGACCAACGTGGTCCTGCACGCCTACCACGGGGCGCCGGAGCCGGGCCCGATGACCGTCGCGTTGGAGGCCGACGAGCACGAGATCCGGGTGACCGTCGGCGACCGGGGTCGCGGGATGGCCCCGCGCGCGAACAGCTCCGGACTGGGCCTCGGTCTCGGGCTGGCGGCCACGGTGGCCGACCGTTGCGAGCTGCGCACCGCGCGCGACACGGGAACCACCGTGATGGTCGCGTTCGCGCTGGCGCCCGAGTCCGTGTCCGGCGTGTGAGCGCGCCGACCACCGCCGTCGTCATCGCCACCCGCGACCGCCGCGAGCGGCTCGTGGCCACGCTCGAGCGCCTGAGCGCGCTGGAGGAGCGACCGCCGGTCCTCGTCGTCGACAACGGCTCGCGCGACGGGACGGCCGACGCCGTGCGCGAGCGCTTTCCGGACGTCGAGGTCACGGTGCTGCCGACCGATCGCGGCGCCGGCGCGCGCAACGTCGCCCTGCGCGCGCTCGACGCGGCGTACGTCGGTCTGTGCGACGACGACTCGTGGTGGGCGCCGGGCGCGCTGACCCGCGCGGCCGCCGCCCTCGACCGGGCGCCGCGTCTGGCGGTCGTGGCGGCGCGGGTCCTCGTCGGCGCGCGCGAGCGCCTCGACGCGACCTGCGAGCTCATGGCCCGCAGCCCCCTGGGCGCGCGCGCGGGCCTGCCCGGCCCGCGCGTCCTGGGCTTCGTCGCCTGCGGCGCCGTGGTCCGGCGCACGGCCGTGCTCGGCGTCGGCGGCTTCGACGAGCGCTACGGCATCGGCGGCGAGGAGCTGCCCCTCGCCCTCGACCTCGCCCGCGCCGGCTGGTGGCTGGCGTACGCGCCCGACGTCGTCGCCCATCACCACCCGCCGGCCGCGGGGCGGCGCCGCGACCGCGAGGCGCTCACCGCGCGCAACGACCTGTGGACGGCGTGGCTGCACCGGCCGCCGCTGACCGCGGCCGGGCGCACGGCGCGCATCCTGGCCGGCGCCCGCCGTCAGGCGCCGTCGGCCGCGCTGGCCGCGCTGGCCGGCGGGCGGTGGGTCGCGCGCGAGCGCCGCCCTGCCCACGCCGCGGTCGAGCGCGAGCTGCGCCTGGTCGAGCGCGACGCGCGCCGGGGGTAGGCTCCCCGCCGGTTCGCCTAGGCCGCGAGCCGGGCGGCCGCCGGCGCCGGCTCGGCGAGCGCGCCGCGGCGCACGACGAACGGGCCCAGCGCCAGCGCGTCGATCGGCGCCGAGCCGAAGCACTCCAGGGCGTCGCGGGGGTCGTCGACCATCGGGCGCCCGGCCGTGTTCAGGGACGTGTTGATCACGACCGGCACGCCGGTGCGCCGCTCGAACGCGCGCAGCATCGCCGCGGTCAGCGGGTCGCGGGTGGCGCTGACGGTCTGGATCCGCGCGGTTCCGTCGACGTGCACCACGGCGGGGATCCGCTCGCGCCAGGCCTCGCGCACGCGGTGGGTGAAGAGCATGTACGGGCTGGGGAGGGGGCCGTCGAACAGCGCGGCCGCGCGCTCGTCGAGGACCATCGGCGCCACCGGCCGGAACTGCTCGCGGCCCTTGACGTCGTTGAGTCGCTCGAGGTTCGCCGCGCTGCGCGGGTCGGCGAGCAGCGAGCGGCGCCCGAGCGCCCGTGGTCCGTACTCGCTGGCGCCCTGGAACCAGGCGACCACGCCGTCGGCCGCCAGCACCTCGGCGATCGCCTCGGCCACGTCGGGCGGACGCTCGTAGGGCACCCGCGCGCGGCGCAGCCACGCCTCGAGCTCGTCCTCGCTCCACGAGCGCCCGAGGTCGGCGCCGGCCATGGGCAGCACGCGGTCGCCGAGGTCGCGGGCGACTCGCAGCGCGGCGCCCAGCGCCGTCCCGCTGTCACCGGACGCGGGCTGGACCCACACGGCGTCGAACGGCCCCTCGCGCCAGATGCGCGCGTTGGCGACGCAGTTGAGCGCGACGCCGCCGGCCATGGTGAGGCACGGCTCGCCGGTCCGCAGGTGCAGCCAGCGGGCGAGGTCGAGCAGCACCTCCTCCAGGCGCTCCTGGACCGAGCGCGCGAGGTCGGCGTGGGCGGGCGTCCAGTCCTCGCCGGAGCGCCGGCGGGGGGCGAACGCCGCCCAGTCGACCGGCTCGGTCGCGAAGCCGCCGGCGCCGTCGGCGCGCACGAGCGCGCGGAGCGCGTCGAGGAAGCGCGGGGCCCCGTAGGACGCCATGGCCATGACCTTGTACTCGTCCGACGAGCGCCGGAAGCCGAGGTGCTCGGTGACCTCCTCGTAGAGCAGGCCGAGCGAGTGCGGCAGCCGCTGGGCGGCGAGGACCTCCAGCGACCCGTCGGCGCGGGCGTGGCCGGCCAGGTGCGAGGCGGCCTCGCCGCGGCCGTCGACGACGAGCACCGCGCTGGACGACCACGGGGCGGCGAGGTGGGCGCTGGCCGCGTGGGCGACGTGATGGCCGACGAAGCGCACGCGCGCGGGATCGAGCCCCAGCGAGGCCAGGAAGCGCGGGGCGCGGCGGACGTACAGCGTGCGCAGCCCCTCCCACTCGTCGGCGGTGATGTCGTCGGCGGCGGGGGCGAGCCCGGGGTCGTAGGAGTAGGCGATCGCGTCGAGCTCGTCCGGGCGCACGCCGGCGCGCGCCAGGCACCAGGCGATCGCCTGCTCGGGCAGCTCCCAGGTCGAGAACGGCACGGCGGCCTTGCCGTGCTTGCGGCGGCTGAAGCGCTCCTCCTCGGCGGCGGCGACGATGCGCCCGTCGACGACGAGCGCCGCGGCGGGGTCGTGGAAGACGGCGTTGACGCCCAGGACGCGCATGCGCGACGCGCTCCCCGGGACCGGCCGGCGCGCAAACGCCGAGCGGTGCTTTCGAGGTCGTTCGGGAAGCGCGTGCGCATGTCCGAGACCCAGACATCCAGCAAGACGACCACGGACCACGAGGAGATCCGCCGGTGGGTGGAGGAGCGCGGCGGGCGCCCCGCGACCGTGAAGGGCACGGGCGACGGCGACGAGCCCGGCGTGCTGCGCATCGACTTCGGCGACGAGGACGAGAGCCTCGAGCCGATCTCGTGGGAGGAGTGGTTCCGCAAGTTCGACGAGGAGGGCCTGGCGTTCCTCTATCAGGACCGGCTGGCCTCCGGCGAGGAGAGCCGCTTCTTCAAGCTCGTCCAGCGCTGAGGAGCGCGGCCAGCACGTCGGCCGGCTCGATGGCCAGCAGGCCCGGGTCGGGCCGGTCGGCGTTGGGGTCGCCGCGGCGCCCGGCCCACAGGACCCGGTGCTGACGGCGCGCCGGCGGCGGACCCCAGGTCGCCGGCGAGGAGGGGCCGAAGAGCACGACCGACGGCGTGCCCAGGGCGGTCGCCAGGTGCGCCACGCCGGTGTCCGGGCACGCGACGCGCGCCGCGCCGGCGACGAGGCGGGCGAGATCGAGCAGGCTCCCGCGGAAGACGCGCGCCCCGCAGCGGCCCGCCACCGCGCGGGCCAGGCCCGCCTCGCCCGGGCCGGCGGAGACGACGACCGGGCCGGGCGCGGCCCGTGCCACCACGGCCCAGCGCTCGGCCGGCCAGCGGCGCGCCGGGGCCGAGGCGCCCGGGTGCACGACGGTCGCGCCCGGCGCGGGCGGCGCCCCGGGCGGGGCGCGCACCCCGAGCTCGGCGGGGTCGGCCGGGATGCCCGCCGCGTCCAGCAGCCGGCACCAGCGCTCGACCTCGTGCTCGTCCTCGCGCCACGGCGCCTGCTCGCCGAAGGCGATCAGCCGGCGCGGCCGCGCGGCGCGCAGCAGCTCGGTGCTCTGGGGCCCGCGACCGTGGAGGTTGACCGCGACGTCGGCGCCGCGCGCGACCGCCGGCAGCGCCGCCGGCGGCGCGCGCACGCCGTGGACGTCGGCGACCGCGTGCACGGCGCCGCCGATCAGCTCGACGAGCGGCGCGAGCGCCGCGGGCGCCAGGAGGATCCGCTCGTGCTCGGGGAACGCGCGCTCGAGCGCCCGCAGCGCGGGCACCGCGGTCAGCAGGTCGCCCAGGCCGAGCGCCCGCAGGACGACGAGCCTCACGGCCAGGACGGCTCGGTGTCGGCGGCCATCACGAGCTCGCGCAGCTCGACGCCGGCCGGGCGGCTGAGGGCGAAGACCACCGCGCGGGCGATCTCGTCGGGCTCGGCCAGCCGGGCGTCGGGGCCGGGGCGGTAGCGCTCGGGGCGGCCGTCGAAGAAGCGCGTGCGCATGCCGCCGGGGACGAGCAGCGTCACGCCCACGCGTCCGGCGGTCTCGGCCGCCAGCGCGCGCGTGAAGCCGACCACGCCGAACTTGCTCGCGCAGTAGGCGGTCGCGTCGCCCACCGCCTTGAGGCCCAGCGTCGAGGCGACGGTCACGACGCGGCCGGCGTTGCGCTCGAGGTGGGGCAGCGCGGCGCGCACGACCGCAGCGGTGCCGAGCAGGTTCACCGCGACCACGCGCTCCCAGGCGTCGGGCTCGACGTCGTCGAGGCGCCCGCACGCGTCGATGCCGGCGGCGGTCACCACGCCGCGCAGGTCCCCGTGCTCGCCGGCCACGGCCTCGACGGCGGCCTCGGCCGCGCGCGTGTCGGCCAGGTCGACGGTGCGCGCCGCGAAGCCGTTGGCCGCCGGCCGCACGTCGAGGACGACGGGCGTGCCGCCCGCGTCGTGCACGGCCTCGGCCACGGCCGCCCCCAGCCCCGAGGCGCCGCCGGTGACGACCACGGTCCCCAGGTCAGCCGACGACACGCGGCCTCGCCTCCTCGATGATGCGGGTGCTGGACTTGCCGTCCACGAACGGCAGCACGACCACCTCGCCGCCCCAGCCGCGCAGCACGTCGGCCTCGGGGAGCTCGCGCCCCGCGTAGTCGCCGCCCTTGACCCACAGGTCGGGGCGCAGCCGCTCCAGGGCGGCGGCCGGGGTGTCCTCGTCGAAGACGAGCACCGCGTCGACGCAGCGCAGCGCCCGCAGGACGGCGGCCCGGTCCTCCTGGCCGACGACCGGGCGCCCGGAGCCCTTCAGGCGCGTGACCGAGGCGTCGCCGTTCAGGCACACGACGAGGCAGTCGCCCAGCGCGCGCGCCGTCTCGAGCGTCTGCACGTGGCCGGGATGCAGGAGGTCGAAGCAGCCGCCGGTGGCGACGACGGTCCCGCCACCGGCGCGCACCGCCGCGGCGAGCGCGACGGGGTCCTCGCCCGCGGGCCGCGGGGTCGCGTCGTCGCGGCCGCGGGCGAGGGCGGCCGCTCCACCGGCGGCCACGAAGCGCGAGGCCGCCGCCACGGCCGCCAGCACGGCGTCGGTGGCCGAGGCGCCGTCGGCCAGGGCGGCGGCGGCGCGCGAGGCGAAGCGGTCGCCGGCGCCGCAGGGATCGCCGCCCGGCGCGGGCTCGGCGGGGACGACGAGCGGCGCGCCGTCGCCCTCGACCAGCACGGCGCCGCGGGCGCCGCAGGTGACGCACACCGCGGCGGCGCGCCACGCGTGCGCCAGCGAGCGGGCCCGCCGTGCGACCGCCGCGAGCGCGTCGCCCGCCGGGTCGGCGGCGAAGGCGGCGGCCTCGGCGGCGTTGGGGGTGGCGAGCGCGACGCCGGCGACGGGCGCCGGGCCGCGCGGATGCGGGTCCCAGACGACCGGGCCCGCGGCGGCGGCGAGCGCGGCGCGGATGCCGGCGGAGGCCGCGACGCCGCGACCGTAGTCGGCCACGAGCACGGCGCCGGCCCAGCCGATCGCCGCGCGGGCCGCCGCGTCGGGCTCGCCGACCCGCGTGCCGCCGCCGCGGTCCAGGCGCAGCAGCGGGCGCCCGGGCGGCCCGATGCGCAGCTTCTCGGGCGTGGCGCCGTCGAGGCCGAGGTCGACGACCTCGACGCCTCGCTCGTCGAGCATCGCGACGAGCTCCGCGCCCGCCGCGTCGGGCGCCAGCGCGGTCACGAGCGTCACCGGCCGCCCGTCGGCGGCGGCGAGCGCGGCCGCCAGGCCGGCGCCGCCGGGTCGGGCGTGGACCGCGTCCTGGTCGACGACCGGCACGGGCGCGTCGGGGCTGAGTCGCTCGCCGGCGCCGAGCACGTCGCGGTCGAGCAGCGAGTCGCCGACCACCACGAGCTGGCGCCTCACGCGTGGATCTCCTCGCGCCGGCGCCCGACCCGGCGCGGGCGTCCGCGGGCGGCGTCGCTGCCGTCCTGCAGCGCGACCTCGCGCTCGACGGCGCAGCAGAGCATGTGCAGGGCGACCAGGTGCAGCTCCTGGACGGTCGCGCTCGTCGGTCCGTCGAGGCACAGCGCGTCGTCGCAGAGGTCGGCGAGCGGGTTGGGCCGCGGGCCGGTCAGGCCCCACACGAGCAGGCCGAGCGAGCGGGCGGCCTGCGCCGCGGCGAGGACGTTCGGGCTGCGGCCCGAGGTGCTGAGCGCCAGGACGACGTCGCCGGCGCGCCCGTGCGCCTCGACCTGGCGGGCGAAGGCGTGCTCGGCGCCGTAGTCGTTGGCGATGGCGGTCAGGCTCGACGTGTCGGCGTGCAGGCACAGCGCGCTCAGCGGCCGGCGCTCGCCCTGGAAGCGCCCGACGAGCTCGGCCGTGAGGTGCTGGGCCTGCGCGGCGCTGCCGCCGTTGCCGACCGTCAGCAGGCGGGCGCCCTCGAGCAGGCGCACGCCGAGCGCGTGGCCCCACGCCTCCAGGCGCTCGGCTTCGCCCTCGAGCGCGCCGAGCGCGTCGAGCAGGCTGCGCAGGTGGCGGGCGCCCGAGCCGACCAGGCGGAAGCGCTCCGAGCGGGCGGCCGCCTCGCGCCGGCGGACCTGGCGCGCGTAGACGTCGAGCGTGGCGGTGGCGACGCGGCCCCAGTCGTACAGCCGGCGGGCGCGGCGCACGCCGGCGCGCCCGTAGGCGCCGCGCCGCTGCGGGTCGGCGAGCAGCGCGCGCAGCGTGGCCGCCAGGCGCTCGGGGTCGCGCGGCGGCACATGGACCCCCGTGACGCCGTCGACGACGCTGTCGATCATCCCGCCGACGGCCGAGGCGACGACCGGCACGCCGCAGGCCATCGCCTCCAGCGGCACGATCCCGAACGGCTCGTACCACGGCGCGCTCACCACGACGTCGGCCGAGCGCAGCAGCGCCGGCAGATCGGGCCGCTCGACGCGGCCGCGCAGCTCCACCCGGTCGCTCACGCCGCAGCGCTCGGCCACGGCGCGCAGGCGCTGGACCTCGGCGTCGGCGTCGAGCTGGGCGCGCGGCGGTCCGCCGGCCACGACCAGGTCGGTGCCGGGCAGCTCGGTCAGCGCCTCGATGACGTTGCCGATCCCCTTGCGCTCGACCAGGCGCCCGACGCACAGCAGCCGCCGCCGGCCGTCGGGACGCCGCTCGCGCGGGCCGCGCGGGTCGAACAGGGCGAGGTCGACGCCGCAGGGCACGACGGTCAGCTTGTGCCGCGATGCGCCGAGGCGCAGGAGCTCGAAGACCTCGTCGGTGCAGGTGGCGATGATCTCGTCGGCGCGGCGGACGATGTCGCGCTCGATGGCGAAGCGCTCCTCGGGCGAGGTGTCCTTGTCGCCCTGGTAGCGGCGCTTGACCACGCCGAGGGCGTGGAAGGTCTGGACCACCGGCACCGGCGCGTCGCGCGTCGCCAGCAGCGCCGCGTGGGCGGACATCCAGAAGTGGGCGTGGACGACGTCCGGGGGGTCGCGCCGCCAGGCGCGCACGAGCTCCTCGGCGAACGCGGGCATGTGGACGAGCAGCTCGTCCTTGGGCAGCGCCTCGGGCGGGCCGGCGTCGACGTGGTGCACGACCACGCCGGGCGCCATCTCGACGCGCTCGGGCAGCGAGGGGTCGTCGCGGCGGGTGTGCACCACGACCTCGGCGCCGCGCCGCGCCACGGCCTCCGCCAGGGCAGCGACGTGCACGTTCTGCCCCCCGGCGTCCACGCCTCCCAGCGCCGCCAGTGGGCTCGCATGCTCGGAGATCATCGCGATCCTCATGAGCCCACCTGTGCGAGTAGGTCGTCCCAGTCGGCAAGGAAGCGTGCGAGTCCGAAGCGCTCCAGCGCGGTCCGGCGCGCGGCCAGCCCCGCCTCGCGCGCCCGATCGGGATCGCCCAGCAGCTCGCGCGCCGCGGCGGCCAGCCGGTCGACGCGGGTGGAGATCGTGCCCGCGGCGGGCGGGACCGCCTCGCACGCCTCGGTGGTCGCGAGGGCGACGACCGGCATGCCGAGGTGCATCGCCTCGATCAGCGACAGGCCCAGCGACGTCCAGCGGATCGGGTGCAGGTACACGCGCCGGCGGGCCATCTCGTCGTGCAGGAGCTCCTGGGGCAGGTCGACGCCGCCGAGGGCCGCGGCGTCCATCCCGAACAGGTCGATCGGCACTCCGGCGGCGGCGAGGCGCTCGAGCAGGTCGGTGCCGGTGACCCGCGCGCGCCGGCGCGCCTCGTTGATGACGACGGCGGCGCGGTCGCGCTCGCCCGTGTAGCGGTGGCCCGGGTCGACGACGCCGTGCTCGATCACGCGGGTCGGCGTGCTCCCGCAGTCCCAGAACAGGTCGTTGAAGTGGGTGACGTGGACGACGAGGACGTCGTCGCGGTCGGCGGCCGGGTGGCGCATCTCGGCGATGCGCCCCTGCGGCGAGTTGTGCTCGACGTAGACGGTGGGCACGTGGCGGTCGCCGACCCAGTGGCGCGCGAGGCGGTCGAGCTCGACCGGGCGCTGCAGGACGAGCACGTCGATCTCGGCCTCGCGCGCCTCGTCGGGCGTCACCTCGACCGCGCTGTCGGGCCAGTGCCAGGTCCGCGCGCGCCCGCGCCCGTCGGGCCCGCGGCCGGGCAGCACGGGCAGGAGGTACTCGTGGGACCCGTGGACGAAGGCCGTCGTCCACGACCCGTGCACGTGCCAGAGCAGGATCCTCATGCGGCGATCGCCTCGCGGTCGCCGGTGAGGCGCGCCACCGCCGCCATCACGTCGGTCACCCCGACGCCGCCCAGGCACGGATGGCCGGGGACGGGGCACGCGCGCGCCCGGCACCCGGCGCACGGGACCTCGACGTGCAGCAGCTCGTGCGGCACCCGCCACGGGCGCCAGCGCACGGCGGGCACCGTCGGCGCGTAGAGCGAGACGACCGGCGTGCCGACCGCGGCGGCCAGGTGCGCCGGGCCGGTGTTGCCCGCCACCAGGCAGGCGGCGCCGGCCAGCACGTCGGCCAGCTCGCCGAGGGTGGTGAGCCCGCCGAGGTCCAGCGCGCGTCCGCCGGCCACGTCGCGCGTGAGCGCGCGCTCGTCCGCGCCGCCGGTCACGACCACGCGCCGTCCCTCGCCGACGAGCGCCCGGACGAGCGCGGCGTGGCGCTCGGGCGCCCACGCGCGCGCCGGCACCGAGGCGCCGGGGTGCACGACGACGTGCCCGGTGGCCGGGGGGAAGCCGCCCGGGCGGCGCACGCGCAGGCGGTCGTCGTCGTCGGGCGCGGGCTCGAAGCCCATCGCCCGCACGCACGACAGGGCGCGCTCCACCTCGTGGACGTCGTCGTCGACGGCGTGCCGGACGTCGAGCAGCGAGCCGGGGTAGTCGACCGACGTCGCGCCGATCCGCGGCACGCCGGCCATCCGCAACAGCAGGGCGAGCGGGAGCGGGCTCTGGTGGAACGACGTGAGGATCACGGCGCAGTCGATGCGCCGGGCGGCGAGGTCGTCGACCCACGCCTCGACCGCGCCGCGCGCGATCCGTCCCGGCTCGGCGTCGATCCACTCGGCGGGCCGGACGGCGACGTCGTCCACGCCCGGCAGCAGCGCCGCGGCCTGACGCCCGAGCGGCCCGCACAGCAGGGTCACGCGATCCGCGCCGGCGGCGACCGCCCGCACGGCGGGGCCGGCGAGCAGGACGTCGCCCGCGCTGTCCTGGCGGGCCACGAGCGCGTGCATCAGGGCGCCTCCAGGAGGAGCGCCACGGCGTCCTCGAGGTTGGGCGCCCACTCCGTCGCCGCCGCCACCTCGTCGACGCGCGTGCGCTCGTTGGGGACGAGCACGGCCCGCGCGCCGGCGGCGCGGGCCGCCTGGACGTCGCTGGCGATGTCGCCGATGACGGCGCACCGCTCGGGCGCCACGCCGAGCCGCGCCGCCGCCTGCAGGACCAGCCCGGGCCGCGGCTTGCGGCAGCCGCAGCCGTCCTGCGGGCCGTGCGGACAGATCAGCCACGGCCCGAGCGGACCGAGCAGCAGCTCGACGCGCGCGTTGACCGCGGCCACGTCGTCGGGGCGCAGCAGGCCGCGCGCGATCCCGCTCTGGTTGGTGACGACGGCGAGCAGCACGCCCTCGCCCCGCAGCCGGTCCAGCGCCCGGCGCGCGCCCGGCATCGGCCGCACGCGGTCGGGGTCGCCGTTGAACGGGACGTCGACGACGAGCGTCCCGTCGCGGTCGAGCAGGACCGCGGCGGGTCTGCGGGCCGGGCGCGGCGAGAGGGACGCGTCACGGACGAGCACGCGAGCACGCGCCCGACCCCGCAGGTGGTGGAAGGTGGCGGCGGCCGGCAGGACGGCGCTCGTGGCGAGCATGACCGCGACCTCGCGTCCCGTCCGCGGGCCGGGCGCGATGCGCCGCCACGCCAGCTCGCCGGTGGCCAGCGCCCAGCCGGCGCCGAGCGCGGCGCCGGCGCCCGGACGCCCGG
>JAXDHQ010000038.1:0-6488 GCA_034664395.1 Solirubrobacteraceae bacterium
CACGCCACCAGCCCGTAGCGCTTGGCCACGGCGATCAGCGGCACGCGCGTGGGCTCCGGCACGTGCGCGTCCTCGGCGTGGCGCACGATCGGTGCCAGCACGCCGTCGACGTCGAGGAGCACCGCGCTGTGCGACGGATCGGCGCGCAGGGGCTCGAGATGCTGGGCCAGGGAAGTGGCGGCGGACACCAGGCCAAGTATGCCGACGATCCCGCGCGCCCGGACGCACGCGCCGGCCGCCGCGGCGAGCGGCCCGCTCAGGCGTGCAGGCGCCGCCGCAGCGCGGCCACGTTGCGCCTCGCGACGGGGATCTCGGTGTCGTCGCGCATCACCAGCACGGCGGTGCCGTTGAGCTGCGCGCGCAGCTCGACCGCGTGCTTGAGGTTGACCAGGTAGGCGCGGTGCACGCGCGCGAAGCCGGAGGCTCCCCAATCGCGCTCGAGCTGGCTGAGCGGGGTGCGCAGCAGGAACCGCCCGTCGTCGCAGATGATCCGCGCGTAGTCGCCGTTGGCCTGGGCGAAGGAGATCGTCTCCAGGCGCACCAGCCGCTTGCCGCCGCCCTTGGGGTTGTCGACGGCGACGACGTCGGGGCCGGTCGCGCCCGCGTCCGAGGACTCGCCGGGCGCCGCGCCCTTGCCGCTCTCCGCGCCGCGCACGTGGCCCTCGACCCGCGTCAGCGCCGCCTCGAGGCGCTCGCGCGTCACCGGCTTGACGAGGAAGTCGAGCGCCTGGACCTCGAACGCCTCGACCGCCGCGTCCGGGTGGCCGGTCAGGAACACGACCGCGGGAGGGTCGGCGAAGCGTCGCAGCAGCCGCGCCAGCGCCATGCCCTCGATCTCGGGCATCGCCACGTCGAGGAAGAGCGCGTCGTAGCGGCCGCCGGACAGATGGACGAGGGCCTCCTTGGCCGACGTGGCGGTCGCCACGCGCTCGACCGACGCCGAGATCTCCAGCAGGCGCTTGATGTCGGCCAGCGCCCGCGGCTCGTCGTCGACGGCGAGGATGGCCAGCCCGGCGCTCATGCCGCGCTCCCGGCCGTCGCGAGCCCGAGCGGGATCCGCACCCGCTCGCCCGGCTGCGCCGGATCGTCGGGGCGGTCGAGCTGGAGGTCGAGCGCCTCGCCCCGGGGGCGCAGCGCGACGCGGACGCGCCCGTGGTGCTGGATGAGCCAGCGGCCGAGGGCGTCGGCCACCGGGCCCTGCACGTCGCCGGGCCCCACGTAGACGTCGGGAAGCTCGACGGCGTCGGGCAGCTCGACCACGATCCGGTCGACGAAGCGGGCGCTCTCCAGGCTCAGGTAGACCCGCACGTGCTCGAGCTCCTCGGGGAGCGAGACGGCGCGCGGGCCGCGCAGCCGGTGGGTGAGGAACGCACCGAGCTCGGCCAGCACGTCGCGGGCGCGCTCGGCGTCCTCTTCGATGTAGCTCGCGGCGACGGCCAGCACGTTGTTCACGAAGTGCACCGACACGGGCGCCATGCCCGTGTTGTGCCCTGTCCGCCGGTCGTCCAAGTCCGCAGTCAACGTCCTTTGCCGAACCCTATCCACCCGCCCGGTCCCATCGATGATCTTTCCATTCGTCCGCGGGCCGATGCCGTTCGCCGCTGGCGTTACCCTGCACGGAGGAATAGGACGATGCACGCACGGCCCGTCCTACCCTCGGCGTCCCGGCGCGGATGAGCATCGATCAGCACACCGATCGTGAACGGCGGCTCTTCGAGCTCGTCAGGGACTCGCTCGTGGTCGGGTCGGTCGACGGCCGCATCCATCGGGTCAACCGCGCCACCTGCGACATGGTCGGGATGAGCGAGGAGGAGATCCTCGCGATCCCGTTCTGGTCCTGGATCCATCCCTCCGACCAGGCGGTCGTCGCCGCGCAGCTCGCCGAGCTGGTCGAACGCGGCGAGACCAGCGAGCCGTTCCGCTTCCGCGTGGTGCGCCCGGACGGGACCGCGCGGTGGATGGAGGCCCAGGCCACCCACGAGCCCGAGACCGGGCTCTTCTACGCGGTCGGGCGCGACGTCACCGACCGCGAGGACCTCTTCATGGACCGCCTCGCCGGCGCGTTCCGCGACGCGCCGCTGGGCATGGCGCTCGTCGGCTTGGACGGGCGCTTCCTGCGCGCGAACTCGACCCTGAGCTCCATGCTCGGCCTGAGCCCCGCCGAGCTGCTGAAGCTGTCGCTCGCCGACGTCGTGGACGACCCCCGCGTCGGCGAGGCGCTGCGCGCGGCGGCGAGCTCGCTGCAGCTCGAGACCGGGATGCGCCACAGCGACGGCCGCCCGGTCGTGGCGCTCGTGAGCGCCGCACTCGTGCGCAACGTCCGCGGCGAGCCCCACTACTTCGTCTGCCAGGTGCTCGACATGACCGAGCGCTACACCGCCCAGGAGGCGCTGGCCACCAACCGCGCCAAGCTGGCCGAGGCCCAGCAGATCGCCCGCCTGGGCTCGTGGGAGTGGGAGATCGCCGCCGACCGCGTCACGTGGTCCGAGGAGCTCTACCGCATCTACGGGGTGCCGCCCGCGGGCGAGCCCGGCTCCTACGGCTCCTACCTGGACAAGGTCCACGCCGACGACCGCGCCCGGGTCGCCCGCGTCATCGAGACCGCGGTGACCGAGCGCCGGCCCTGGAGCCTGGACTACCGCATCGTCCGCCCCGACGGCGAGCTGCGCATGATCCACGCGCGCGGCGAGGTCGTGCTCGACGACGAGGACCGGCCGTCGGTCGTCCACGGCACCTGCCAGGACGTCACCGAGAGCCGCCGCGTCGAGGACGCGCTGCGCGCCGCCGAGCAGCTCTTCCGCCGCGCCTTCGACGACGCGCCGATCGGGATGGCGCTCATCGACCTCGAGGGCCGCTGGCTGCGGCTGAACCGGTCGATCTGCCAGATGCTCGGTCGCACCGAGCAGGAGCTGCGCACGACGCGCCTGACCGAGCTCAGCCATCCCGAGGACCGGCGGCTCGACCGCCCGCTGATCAAGGAGCTGCTCGCCGGTCGCAGGCGCTCGTTCGCGATCGAGCGCCGCTACCTGCGCGCCGACGGCTCGGTCATCCACGCGCTCGTCCACGTCTCGCTCATGCACGGCGACGGCGAGCGCCCGCTGTACTTCCTGTGCCAGCTCGTCGACATCACCGAGCGCCGCCGGGCCGAGGCCGAGCGGCTCGCCGGCGAGGAGCGCCTGCAGGCGATCATCGACAACTCGCCGGCGCTGATCCTGGTCAAGGACCTCCAGGGCCGCTACCTGCTCGTCAACCGCCGCTGGGAGGAGCTCTTCGGCGTTCGCGCCGAGCAGGCGGTGGGCCGCACGTCCGCCGAGGTCCTGTCGGCCGACCGCCGCCCCGACACGGGCATGGTCGACGACGAGGTCATCGCCACCGGCGAGACCTGGGAGGGGATGATGGCCATCCCCGACCTCGACGCCGGCGTCGAGCGCACGTTCCTGATGGTCAAGTTCCCGCTGCGCGACCACGAGGGCGCGCCCGCGGCCGTGGTGACGATCGCGACCGACATCACCGAGCGCCGGCGCAGCGCCGAGGAGCGCGCCGAGCTCGAGCACCGCCTCGCCCAGGCCCAGCGCCTGGAGAGCGTGGGCCAGCTCGCCGGGGGCGTCGCCCACGACTTCAACAACCTCCTGTCGGTCATCCTCACGTGCGTCGGGTTCGCCGACCGCGAGCTGCCCGCCGACCACCCGGTCCGCGACGACGTCGAGGAGATCGGCCGCGCGGCCGATCGGGCCGCCGCGCTGACCCGCCAGCTCCTCATGTTCAGCCGCCGCGAGGTGGTCAAGCCCGAGGTCCTCGACGTGGGGGCGCTGGTGCGCGACCTCGAGCGGCTGCTCAACCGCACGCTGAGCGAGCGCATCGCGCTGCGCATCGCCATCGGCCCCGACGTCGTCCCCGTGCTCGCCGACCGCGCCCAGCTCGAGCAGGTCCTCATCAACCTCGCGGTCAACGCCCGCGATGCCATGCCCGACGGCGGCACGCTGTCGATCGCCGTCATGGGGGTCGGCGACGGCGTGCGGCTGACGGTCGCCGACGACGGCGCCGGCATGGCCGACGACGTCCGCGACCGCGCCTTCGAGCCGTTCTTCACGACCAAGGATCCCGGCCAGGGCACCGGCCTCGGCCTCGCGACGGTGCACGGCATCGTCACCGACTCGGGCGGGACGGTGGACATCGAGTCCGCGCCCGGGGACGGCACGCTGGTGACGATCTTCCTCCCCGGCTGCCAGGAGGCGGTGCTCCCGCCCGAGCCGCCGGCCGAGCCGGGCGAGCGCGCGCCCGCGAGCACGCGGGTGATGGTGGTCGAGGACCAGGAGCCGGTGCGCCGCCAGGCCTGCCGGATCCTCGTCGACCACGGCTACGAGGTCCACGAGGCGGCCGGGGCCGAGCAGGCCCTGACGGGGTGGAAGCCCGTCGACGTGCTCGTGACCGACGTGGTGATGCCCGGCATGACCGGGCCCGAGCTCGCGCTCGCGGCGATGGAGCGCAACCCCGACCTGCGCGTCGTCTACATGTCGGGGCACACCGAGGACGTGCTCGTGCACGACCGCGCACGGGCCGGCGCCCTGGCTTTCGTCCAGAAGCCGTTCACGCGCGCCGCACTCCTACGCGCTGTCGAGGAAGCGCTGGCCGCGGCGCCCCCTCAGCTCACCGCTGAGCGGTAGCCGTCCGCCGCGGAAAACCCGCCGTCAAGCGCTGACCAACCACCGCTCATCGACAAGCCCCGCGGCGCTCGGCAAGGCTGCTTCCATAGGTGTTGTCGCGGCGGGCTCGAGTTGAGGCTTCTGCCTGCGGTGTTGACCCCCCACACCGCAGCCCACCGCCCAGGCGCCGGTGCCCCCAACACCGGCGCCTTGTCGTTAAGCCCCGGGCATCCCGTGCTCGAGGGCGCCCTTGACCGCGGCGTCGACGGCGTTGAGGCGCGCCAGCGCCAGCGCCTCCGGCGTCGCGGCCTTGCGGTCCCCGTGATGGGTGAGCACGCAGTGCTCGAGGGCCAGGCGGCGCGCCGCGTCCAGCGGGCCGGCGCGCTCGCCGAGGATGCGCAGGCCGAGCTCGACGTGTCCCAGGAGCCGGCCCTCCTCGCTGAGGCCGATCTCGGCGCCGAGGACGAACTCGCGCGTGCGGCCCAGGTCGTGGACGATCGCCGCCGTCAGCAGGAGGTCCTGGTCCAGGCGCGGGTGCAGGACGCAGGTCTCCAGGGCCAGCGTCGCAACCGCGACCGTGTGCTCGAGCAGCCCGCCGAGGTACGCGTGGTGGCCGTTGCGCGTGCACGGCGTGCGCCGCAGCGCGGCGCGCATCTCGCCGTCGGTCAGCAGGCCGGAGAGCAGCGCGCTGAAGGCGGGGTCGCGCACCTCGCCGGCGAGGTGCTCCAGGAAGCCGTCGAGCTCGTCGAGGTCGCGATAGGCGACCGGGAGGAACGCCGCCGGATCGGCGTCCTGCGCCCGGGCGATGGCCCGAACGTCGAGCTGGAGCTCGTCGCGGAAGCGCTCGACGCGTCCGACGACCTGCACGAGATCGCCCTGCTCGAAGCCCCCGGCATGGCGGTCGGCGTCGCGGAACAGGCGCCCGGCGATCGCGCCGGTGCGGTCGCGCAGCTCGAGCGCGAGGTACGGCGAACCGGTGCGCGCGGTGAGCCGGTCCTTCCGCGTGCAGGCGAAGACGCCGCGGACCTCGTCGCCCGCGCGCATGGTGGCGACGGCGACCGGCGGAGCGGGAACGGCGTGCAACGAGCCGGGGACGGAACCGTCTGCAGAGGGCACGAATCCATGATGTACCGTGGTCCGGATGCAGCCCCTCATCTGGGAGCATCGGCCCGACGGCCTGCGTGCACCGGCATTGGTCTGCGCGTTCACGGGCTGGAACGACGCCGGCGACGCCGCGTCGGCGGCCCTGCAGTTCCTGGGCTCGTCGCTGGGCGCCACGCGCTTCGCGCGGATCGATCCCGAGGACTTCTACGACTTCCAGGCGTCGCGGCCGAAGGTCAAGCTCGTGCAGGGCATCACCCGCCGCATCGAGTGGCCCGAGGTCGAGATCTACGAGGCCCGGGTACCGCGCGCCCCGCGCGACCTGGTCCTGGTGCAGGGCGCCGAGCCGTCGATGCGCTGGCCCTCGTTCTGCCGCCTGATCGTCGACCTGGCCGAGGCGCTGGGCACGCAGATGGTGGTCACGCTCGGCGCGCTGCTCGCCGACGTGCCGCATTCGCGGCCGGTGCCGATCACCGGCCTGTCCTCCGACGAGGGACTGGTCCAGCGCGTGGGCCTGGAGCCCTCGTCCTACGAGGGGCCGACCGGGATCGTCGGCGTGCTGCACGCCGCGTGCCAGGAGGCGGGCCTGCCGACCGCGTCGCTGTGGGCCTCGGTCCCCCACTACGTCGCGGCCGCGCCCAACCCCAAGGCGGCGCTCGCGCTCGTGCGCAAGCTCGAGGGCCTGGTCGGCGTGTCGGTCGACGCCGGCGAGCTCGAGTCGGCCGCCGTCGACAACGAGCGTCA
>JAXDHQ010000039.1:0-26435 GCA_034664395.1 Solirubrobacteraceae bacterium
ATCTACCAGGCCGCTTCGTAGAGCGCGCGGATCTCCGCCTCGCCCGCGGCCGGTGGCGTGCCCCCGCGGTCGGGGCGCTCCAGCGCCTGGGCGACGCACGTCTCGAGCGCCGCCTCGGTGACGCCGAGCTCGCTCAGCCGCGCGGCGCCGGCGCGCTGGGCCAGGCGCCGCGCGAGCGCCTCGACCGGCTCGCCGGCCGCCGCGTCGAGCGTGGCCAGGACCGCGGGCGCGCGCTGGCGCAGCGCCGGAATCGTGTGGGGCAGCATCGCCGCGTTGGCGTGGCCGTGCCAGACGCCGGCGAAGCGCGCGAGCGTCTGGGCCAGGATGTGGTGGAGCCCGTAGCCGGTCGAGTCGATGACGTAGCCCGACAGCAGCGCCCCCAGCGCGAGCGCCTCGCGATCGCCGTCGGTGGCGAGCAGGCGCACCGCCTCACCGGCGGCCAGCGCCGGCACGGGGGAGGCGTTCGGGGTCATCGGACCCTCGATCGCGTGGCCGAGCGCGTTGGCGACCGAGGCGGCGAGCTCGGCGTCGGGCTGGGAGGCGCTCAGGCGCGGGTCGTTGAGAACGACGCGCGGGCGCACGTGCCCGGTCGAGGGGTCGGCGCCGCGCGCCTGGCGGTGGCCGCGCGTCATCTCGGCGGCGCTCAGCGTCGTGGGGATCGCGGCCGCCGCCACGCCGCGCGCGGCGGCCAGCGCCTTGGTCACGTCGACGACGCGGCCGCCGCCGAGGCCGACGAGCAGGTTGCCGTCGATGGCGCTCAGGAGGTCGCCGGCGACCTCGTCGACCCGGCCGCCGGGAACGTGGTGCACGGCGCCGGCGCGCTCGGCGATCTCCGGGGCCAGCGCCTGGGTGCGCTCGGTCGTCAGCAGCGTGTAGCCCTCGCCGAGCAGCGCGGGCGCGTCGGCGAGCGCGCCGGGCCCGAAGCGCACCACTCGCTCGCCGTCTCGCCAGGTGAAGTCGCGGGTCACGATTCGGCAGCATCCCAAATGGACGTGCCCGCCATCCTCCGGTGCATGTCCTCACCATTCTCTACCGAATGGGTATAGAATCCCGCGCATGTCGTCCTCGTCCGCTCCCGGGTCCTGTGCGAGCCACCGCGCCCGACCTGCACGAGCGGATGGTCGATGCGGTCCTGGCCGATGACGGCCTGGACGCCGTAGCGACGCTCGCCGCCGAGGCCGCCGGGGGAACGGTCGCCATCGTCGTGCCCGTGCTCGGCGCCGCCGCGGCCGGCGCGGGCGCCATCGACCGCCTGCCGGCCGTCCGCCACTTCGTCGCGGCGCGCCTGGCGGGCCAGCCCGGCGTGCTGCCGCCCGGCTTCGTCGCCGACGCCGAGATCAGCTCCGGCGAACGGCCGCTCGGGGCGGTGGTCCTGCTCGACGACGGCCGCCCGCCGGCGCCGGCGGCGCAGGGGATCCTGCGCCTCGCCGCCGTGGCGGCGCTCACCGCCGCCGCCCTGCGCGATGCCACCGGCGCCGGCGTGCACGCGACCGCGGCCCTCCTCGGCGACCTGCGGCGGGCCGAGCTCGACGCCGACACCGTGCTCTCGCGGGCGCGCCGTGCCGGCAGCGACCTCGCCGACGGCGCGGTGGCGCTCCGCGCGCGGGCGCGGCCGGAACGCGCCCTGCGCGCCGTCGCGGCGATCCAGGACGCGGCGCCGGGCGCCCTGGTGGCCCGCCGCGGGCAGCGCGTCGACGCGCTGATGCCCGGCGACGGCGCCGATGGGCGCGCCGCAGCGCTGGCCGGCCGGCTCCGCGCCGACGCCGTCGTCGGCCTCTCCGGCCACGAGCCCGCGCCCGGGCGCCTGCACCGCGCGCTGCGCGAGGCCGCCGTCGCGCTCGCGCTCGTGGAGGCGGGCGACGTGACAGCGCCCGACGCGGCGACCGGCACGTGGCAGCTCCTGGTTCGCGTGGCCGTGACCGACCCGGCCGCCCTGCGACGACTGCGCGACACGAGCGTCGGGCCGGCCCTCGCCCATGACGCCGACCACGGCACCGAGCTCGTCGGCACGTTCGGCACGTATCTCGCGCACGGCGGCAACATGAACGCCGCGGCGGCGGCGCTGCCCGCCCACCGCCACACCATCGCCTACCGGCTGCAGCGGCTGCGCGAGCTGACCGGCCACGACCCCGCGCGCCCCGAGGGCCGCGAGCGCCTCGGCCTCGGCATCAAGGCCGCGCGCGCGCTCGACGCGCTCGGCCGCGCAGAGCCCTGAGCGCGGTGGCGGCCGAGCTCCCGACCCGGCCGCCCGTACCCCGCTGTCACGTCACCGGCTGGGCCTCCAGCGCGGCCGCCTTCTCCTCGTTCCAGGAATACGCGTAGGCCGGGTTGTCGACCGACTGCCAGAGGGCCGTCAGGCGCAGCGGCCGGAAGGTGTCCCACATCACGGCGAGCTCGTTCGTGTGCTTGGCGCCCAGCGCCTTCTCGACGGTGCCGGGCTGCGGGCCGTGGGGGAGCCCCGAGGGGTGCAGCGTCAGGCTGCCGATGTCCACGCCCTTGCGCGCGGCGTAGTCGCCCTCGGCGTAGAACATGACCTCCTCGGACTGGATGTTCGAGTGGTGGTAGGGGATCGGCACCGCGGTCTCGTCCCAGTCGAGCATCCGCGGAGCGAACGTGCAGATGACGAAGTTCGGGCCCTGGAAGGTCTGGTGGGCCGGCGGCGGCAGGTGGAAGCGCCCGGCGCGCGGCTCGAAGTCGTCGGCGTTGAACGTGTACGGGTACACGTAGCCGTCCCAGCCGGTGACGTCGAACGGGTGGCGGTCCAGCGTGTAGCTCTGCACGCCGTCGCGCACGCGCACCGTGAGCTCGAACTCGCCCTCCTCCTCGTGGGTCTCCAGCTCGGTCGGCCCGTGGAAGTCGCGCTGGGAGTACGGCGCGTGCTCCAGGAGCTGGCCGTAGCGGTTGCGGTAGCGGTTGGGCGTCTCGATCTCGCCGGGGGTGTGGAAGCAGATCCAGAACTGCTCGTCGTCGCCGGGATCCCACCGGTGCGTCGTGCCGCGGGGGATGACGACGTAGTCCTTCTCGCGGTAGGGCACCGACCCGAACATCGTCCGCAGCACGCCGCTGCCGCGGTGCACGTAGACGACCTCGTCGCCCTCGCCGTTGCGATGGAAGCCGCTCATCGGCTCGGTCGGCTTGCACACGGAGACCTCGAGGTCGCCGTTGAACATGAGCAGCTCGCGGCCGAAGACCGGTTCGCCGCCGGGCGGGATCGGGTTGGCGTCGGCGAGGCGGTGCACGTGCGCGTCGGGCACCCACTCGTCGCGGCGGATCGGCGCGAAGGAGCCGACCTCCGACAGCCGGCACGGCGAGTGCAGGTGGTAGAGGATCGACTCGTTGCCGGAGAAGCCCTCGTAGCCGAGGACCTCCTCGGTCAGCAGCGTGCCGTTGCGGCGCGTCTGCGCGTGGCGCTTGGCCGGGACGTCGCCGAGGCTGACGTAGCGCATGGTGCCTCCTACAGGTTCCCGCGACGGTCCTGCTCGCGCTCGATCGCCTCGAACAGGGCCTTGAAGTTGCCGTCGCCGAAGCCGCGCGCGCCGTGGCGCTCGATGACCTCGAAGAACACGGTGGGCCGGTCGCCGACCGGCTTGGTGAAGATCTGCAGCAGGTAGCCCTCGTCGTCGCGGTCGACGAGGATCCCCTGCTCGCGCAGGTCGGCGAGCTGGCCCGCGACCTCGGGCACCCGGGTCGGGACCTCGTCGTAGTACGCGGGCGGGATGGTCAGGAACTCGACGCCGCGGCGGCGCATCGCGGCCACCGCGCCGACGATGTCGCGCGTGGCGACCGCGATGTGCTGGGCGCCTGCTCCCTCGAAGAACTCGAGGTACTCGTCGATCTGCGACTTGCGCTTGCCCTCGGCCGGCTCGTTGATCGGGAACTTGACCAGGCCCTTGCCGTCGCTGACGACCTTGGACATGAGCGCCGAGTACTCGGTCGAGATCGCCTCGTCGGTGAAGTGGATCATCTCCGTCATCCCGAAGACGTCCTCGTAGTACTTCACCCAGCGGTCCATGCCGCCGAGCTCGACGTTGCCGACGATGTGGTCGATGGCGAGGAGCATGCCGCTGTCCTCCGTGGCGTCCTCGACGGGCTCGTAGCCGGGCAGGAACGGGCCGTCGTAGTCGCCGTACTCCACGAAGGTGTGCAGCGTCTCGCCGTAGGTCTCGATGGTGGCGACCCTCACCGCGCCGTGGTCGTCGGAGAGCTCGTGGGGCTCGGTGACGCCGATCGCACCGCGGCTCGTCGCCTCGCGGTAGGCGTGGTCGACGCTCGGGACCCGCAGCGCGATGTCCCTGACGCCGTCGCCGTGCTTGTGGTGGTGGGCGGCGATCGGCGAGTCCGAGTGGAGTGCGCCGGTCAGGACGAGGCGGATGCGGCCCTGCCGCATCACGTGGGAGGCGAGGTCGCGCGTGCCGGTCTCCAGGCCCCGGTAGGCGACGCGCCGGAAGCCGAACGCGTGCGCGTAGTAGTAGGCGGCCTGCAGCGCGTTGCCGACGTACAGCTCGACGTGGTGCACGCCGTCGAGCGGCATGAAGTCGTGCTCTGGGACCGGCGGCGTGGCGGTGGCGGGGGCCGTCTGCGGGGCCATCCGGGGCGCTCCTGTTCGTCGGGTGCAGGTGAATGATTCCGCTGCGAAGAGGCGTTCTCAATGCCGATCCGTTGCGCCTGGAGCCATTAGCATACGTGCGTGGACGAGATCGACCGGCAGATCGTTGCGCTCCTACGGACCAACGCACGCGCCTCGTTCCAGGCGATCGGCCAGCGGGTCTCGCTCAGCGCGCCGGCGGTCAAGCGCCGCGTCGACCGCCTGGAGGCCGATGGCGTCATCCGCGCCTACGCCGCCGTGGTCGACCCGGGGGCGATGGGGTGGCACACCCACGCGGTCGTCGCGCTGTACTGCGAGGGGCGCATGGCGGCGGCCGAGGTGCGCGCCGCCGTCGTCGGGCACCCGGAGGTGGCGGCCGCCTACACGGTCGCCGGCGAGGCGAGCGCGATCCTGCACGTGCGCGCGCAGGACACCGCCCATCTCGAGGGCGCCCTCGAACGCATCCGCGACACGCCGGGGATCATCCGGACCCAGACGCAGGTGGTGCTGTCGACGCTGTTCGAGCGACCGGTGGCCGACTAACGGCTTACCGTGTCGAGCGCGGGCCGCGGATCGGGCTCGGGCGCCGCCTCGGGGGCGGGACCGGGGGCCGACTCGCGCGTGACGATCGCCGCGACCGAGGCGACGACCAGGCCGGCGCCGGCCAGCGTCCCGACGCCGAGCTGCTCGCCGAGGACCGCCCAGCCGAGCAGCACCGCGACGAGCGGGTTGACGTAGGCGTAGGTCGCGACCTTGGAGATCGGCACGTTCTGCAGCAGCCAGGCGTAGGCGCTGAAGGCGACCCACGAGCCCGCGGTCACCAGGTAGACGAGCGCGAGCAGCGACTTCGCGGAGGTCTGGGCGAGGTGCAGCCGGCTCGGCTCGCCGGCGAGCAGCGCGCCCACGAGCAGGACCGCGCCGCCGAAGACCATCTGCCAGCCCGTCGAGAGCAGCGGGTCGCGGGGCAGCGCCAGGCGCGGCGAGAGGAACGACCCGGTGGCCCACGAGCAGGCCGCGATGAGGACGAGGATCACGCCCACGGTGCTCGCGTCGGCGGGGCGGCTGCCCGGCAGCAGGAGCAGGCCCAGGCCGCAGAAGCCGACGGCCACGCCGGCCAGGGTCGCGCGCTGGATGCGATCGCGATCGACCGTGACGCGCATGATGACTACCCACAGCGGCACCGAAGCGACGAGCAGCGCGGCCAGCCCGCTGGGGACGTGGCGCTCGGCGACCGTCACCACGCCGTTGCCGCCGGCCAGCAGCAGGATCCCCACCAGCGCGGCCGAGCCCAGCGCCCGGCGCGAGACGCGCACGCTGCGCCGGCGCGCGGCGAGGAAGGCCAGCACCGCCGCGCCGGCGACGAGGAAGCGCACGCCGGCCCCGAGCAGGGGCGGCACGTCCTCGACCATGATCCGGATGGCGAGGTAGGTCGACCCCCAGATGACGTAGACGACGCCGAGGGCCGACCACACCTGCCACGCGGGCGGCGCGGTGGCGGTCCGGTTCACGGGCGCGCGAGAAGCGCGCGCGTCAGAGCGGAGCCGCGGCGGCGCTGCGCGAGAGGCCTGTCGCGCAGCAGCGCGGCGCGGGTCTCCAGCAGGGCGACGAGGTCGGCGGTGGGGAGGAAGGGGTCGGCGATGGCTCGGTCCTGGTCGACCGAGTAGGCGGCGTGGATGATGCCGTCGGCCTCGGCCACGAGGACCTCCCCGAGCAGCGCGCGGGCCGAGTCCAGCGCCGCCAGGCGGCGCAGGTCGTCGAGGTCGGCCGACACGGCGCTGCGGATGACCAGAGTGTCGGTGCTCATGGTGGACATGACGTTCAGGATGCCACCCGCGGGATATGAGTACAAATGGGATTTCTTGCACCTGTTGATAAGCTGCGCTAATGCTCGACGTCCGCCGCATGCGTGTCCTCCGGGAGGTCGCCACGCGCGGCTCCTTCTCCGCCGCCGCCGACTCCCTCGCCTATACGCAGTCGGCCGTCTCCCAGCAGATCGCCGCGCTGGAGCGCGAGGCGGGGACCACCCTGGTCGACCGCAGCAGCCGCGGCGTGCGGCTGACCGACGCCGGTCGCGTGCTCGTCGAGCACGCCGACGTCATCCTCGCCCGCCTCGCCGACGCCGAGGCCGAGCTCGAGGCGATCGCCGGGCTGCGGGCCGGGCGCCTGCGGCTGGTCTCGTTTCCCAGCGCCGGCGCCACGCTCATGCCCGAGGCGATCGCGCGCTACCGCGACCGCCACCCGGCCGTCGACCTGACGCTCGAGCCGGCCGAGCCCGAGGACGCCATCGTCATGCTGCGCGCGGGCGAGTGCGACGTCGCGCTGGACATCGTGGCCAACCTGCGGCCCGCGCTCGAGGACGGCATCGAGCGCATCCACCTGCTCGACGACCTGATGTACGTCGCGCTCCCCGCCAACCACCCGCTGGCGCACAAGCGCAACCTGCGCCTGGAGGAGCTGGCCGACGAGAGCTGGATCCTCGGCAGCACCGGGACGTGCCCGGACGCGTCGATCTTCCTGCGCGCCTGCGAGCGCGCCGGGTTCGAGCCGCGGATCGCCTTCACCTCCAACGACTACTTCGCCGTGCAGGGCTTCGTGGCCGCCGGCGTGGGCGCGTCGTTCATCCCCGACCTGGCGCTCATCTCCGTGCGCGAGGACATCGTCGTGCGCTCGCTGGGCGCGCGGCCGCCGGCGCGGCGGATCATGGCCGCGACGCTGCGCGACTCGTTCCGCTCGCCGGCCAAGCAGGCGATGCTCGACGTGCTCGTCGAGGTCGCCCAGGAGTTCGCCGCCAACCGGCGCGAGCTCGCGGTCGCCGTCTGATCACCGGCATCCCGGGCCGCGGGCCGGCCTATGATCCGACGGGGTGGGGGAGAACGCCGACATCGTCCGTCGCGCCTTCGACGCGTTCGCGCGACGCGACCTCACGGCGCTGATGGCGTTGACCGACCCCGCGATCGAGTTCCGGGCGCCGACGGGCCGGTTGGCGGCCGGCGCCGAGCCCTATCGCGGCCACGACGGGCTGCGCGCCTACCTGGCCGACGTCGAGCGCTTGTGGCGCGAGCTGCGCTCCGAGCCGGACGAGTACGACGAGGTGGGCGAGCTCGTCGTGTGCGCCGGGCGGGTCTACGCGTGGGGCGTGGGGCGCGTCGTCGACGCCCCCGCGGGGTGGGTCTGGCGCCTGCGCGACGGGCTGATCGTCGAGGGGCGCGTCTACGAGACCCGGCGCGCGGCCCGCGCGGCGGCGGGTCTCTAGCCCGCGGTCGGCGCCGGCATCGTCGCCGGGACGGCGGCCTCCAGCGCGAGCAGCGCGATGTCGTCGCGCGGCAGGGCGCCGGGCTGGCCGACGGCGCGCGCGAACAGCACGTCGAGGACGTCCTCCAGCGTGCGCGGGTTGGCCCGGCCGATCGCGGCGCACAGCTCCGAGGGGTCCTCCACGTACGCCGGCGCGCGCGCCTCGGTCAGCCCGTCGGTGTAGAGGACGAGACGGGCGCCGGGGGCGAGGTCGAGCACGTGGTCGCGCCAGATCGCGCCCGGCAGCCCGATCAGCGGGCCGCTCGCCTCCACGACCGAGCACACGCCCTCGGGATCGAGCACCAGGGGCGGCGGGTGCCCGGCGACCGCGAGCTGGACCCGCAGGCCGTCGGGTCTGGGCTCGCACATCGCGCAGATCGCGGTGAGGAAGCGCTCCTCGGGCGCGGCGTGGCGCTGGAGCGCGTCGTCGAGGGTGGCGACGAGCGCGCTGGGCGACGGCTGGTGGCGCGCCTCGGCGCGCACGGTGTAGCGCGCCAGCGCGGCGATGGCGGCGGCCTGCGGTCCCTTGCCGCACACGTCGCCGATCCACGCGAGCCAGCGCCCGTCGTCGAGCGCGAAGGCGTCGTAGAAGTCGCCGCCGACGATCGTCCCGGTGCCAGACGCCCGGAAGCGGCTGGCCAGGGTGGCGCCCGGCAGCGCGGGCAGCGCTTCGGGGAGCAGGCTGCGCTGCAGGACCTCGGCGATGTCGTGCTCGCGCTCGTAGAGCCGGGCGCGCTGGAGCGCCTGGGCGGCGCGGTCCGCCACCCTGGCGACGAACGTCAGCTCGTCGACGGCGAAGGTCCTCGGCGCCGTCCAGGTGAGCATGAGCGCGCCGACCTCGATGTCGTCCAGCGCCAGCGGCAGGACGAGCGCGGCGGCGGTCCCGGCGGCCGCCATCGCCGGCCAGCGCTCGCTCAGGCTCGCGCGATCGCTCATCACGACCGGGCTGCGCCGGCGCAGGGCCTCGACCGCCGGCGAGGGCGTCGAGCGCGAGATCCGCCGCCAGCGATCGACGCCCTCGATCGGATGGCCCACCGCGGTCTGCAGGACGAGGTCCTGGCGCGTCTCGTCGACGAGGGCGAGGAGGCCGGCGTCGGCGTCCACGGCCCGGATCGCGTGGCTGACCACGACGCTGGCGGCCCGGTCGACGGTCAGCGCCTCGCCCAGCGCCTCGCCGAGCTGGTCGAGCCGCGTCGTGCGCTGCGCCTCGACGCGCTCGATCTCCAGCCGCCGGCGGGCGGCGTCGGCGCGCCGGCGATCGGCGGTGATGTCCACCACGACCGCGCCGATGGCCGCGATGTCGCCGCCGCGGGGATGGACGGGGAAGAGGCTCACGCGCCACCAGCGCCGCTCGCCGGCGGGCGCGTCGCCCGCGACCTCGAGGTCGGGCGCCGGCTCGCCGGTCGCCGCCACGCGCGCGACCGCGTCGGCGACGAGGGGGCCGAGCGCGGGGCGGGGCGGCGCGTCGGGCGCCGCGGGCTCGGCGACCAGCCCCTGCATCGCCTGCAGGGCGGCGTTGGCGCGCAGGAGCGCGCCGTCGGTGTCGAAGAAGGCGAGCCCGACCGGGCTCTGGGAGAAGACGGCGTCGAGCATCGCCGCGCGGCTGGCGCCGAAGCGCTCGAGCTCCTCGGTGCGCGCCTCGAGCGCCGCCGCCATCGCGTTGAAGCCCTGCTCGAGCTCGCCCAGCTCGGCGGGCGCGCCCTCGTCGACGCGCGCGTCGAGCTCGCCGGTGCGCACGGCGCCGGTCGCGCGCGTCAGGCGGCGGACCGGGCGCACGAAGAGCAGCGTGGTGTAGGCCAGGGCGCCGGCGAACACGGCCAGCAGCACGGCGAGGCCGCCGACCGCGATCGCGCTCGCGCGGCGCGAGGAGCGGTCGGCCTCGGCGCGGCGGCGGCCCTGCCGCGCGAGCTCGTCGCTCGTGAAGCGCCCGAGGAGGGCGCGGATCCCGTCGACGCGGCGCTTGCCCTCGTGCGCCAGCGCGTTCTCGCTGACGCGTCCGACGTCGCCGATCACCAGCGGCGCGTAGCTGACGGTGTAGGACTCCAGCGCGGTCCGCAGGGCCCTGGCGGTGGTCACCTGCAAGGGGTCGCCGGCGACGAGCGCCTGCAGCCGGTGCACCGCGACCGGTCCGCGCGCGCGGGCGCTGCGGTACGGCGCGAGGAACGAGCGGTCGCGGGTGATGACGTAGCCGCGCAGCCCGGTCTCGAGGTCGATCACCAGGCTCTGGACGCTGTTCGCCGCCTGGACGATGTCGCCCGACCGGCGCGCCTGCTGGTTGCGCTGGCGCGCTTCGCGCAGCGTGGAGATCGAGACGACCAGGACGACCGCGAGCACCGCCGCGACCACCAGGCCGGCGATGCCCACCCGCGTCGCCAGTCCCAGCGACCGTCCTCCCCGGAGCGTCATGCGCGGCCCATCATCGCGGGTCCAGCGGGCCGGCGCACCGGACCGGGCCATCTCGTTGCCCGAAGCTATACTCGCTCACCGCGAACGGTCCCCCTTCGCCCCTCTGCGCCGGTGGCGGAATTGGTAGACGCGCAAGGTTGAGGGCCTTGTGGGCCTTATGGCCCGTGGAGGTTCGAGTCCTCTTCGGCGCATGACGGAAAGCCCCGCCTCGGCGGGGCTTTCCGCGTTCTCGACGCACGCGGCCGCTCGCCGACGCGCCCGGGTCGGCCGCGCGGCGTCGGCAGGTCCGGCGGAGGTTCGCGCAGTCGCTGCCCGCGGCGATGGCCGGCGCGGCAGTGATGTCTTGTCAAGTGCGCAGATGTCATAAATGATCAGTGTCATTAATGGTCAATCGGGTGCCCTGCGCGCGGGGCGCATTCTCGCCAATGGTGGACAAACGCATAGCAGGCTGGTTTATGCTCGCTTCGGCGCCCTTTTGCGGCACCTCGGGTCGAGCGTTGGAGAGAGGGGAGAACCACCTTGTTCGAGGAGGGCTTCGGACCGCTGCAAGAGCCGGGCCCGCCGTCCCTGCTCCTGGACGACGACAGCAATGCCGCTCCGGCGGTCGACCTCGACCCCAAGGTCCTCTCCCAGATGGTCGAGCTCTCCCGCGAGCTCCAGGCCGAGGAGATCGACCTGTCCCGCCTGCTGCCGCTGATCGCCCAGCAGGCGCCGCACCTGCTCCGCTGCGACATCGCGTGGATCGGCCTCTTCCATCCGGAGCGACAGGAGATCCGGATCGTCACCGCGCACGGGACGCGCGTGGCGGATTTCGAGGAGATGCGCGTCTCGTTCGGCGAGGGGATCGGCGGCGTCGCCCTGCGGCGCGGGATGACGCTCGTGGTCAGCGACTACGTCCGCTACGAGCACACCACGCCGTCGTTCGTGCGCAGCACCATCGAGCGAGAGGGCATCTCCTCGCTCATGTGCGCGCCCATGAAGCACGGAGACGGGTTCGTCGGCGTGCTCTACGTCGGCAACCGGCGCCGCACGCGGTTCGGCGCCGCCCACGTCTCGCTGCTGGCGATGCTCGCCGGGCAGGCCTCCGTGGCCATCCGCAACGGCCGGCTCTACCAGAACCTGCGCGAGAAGACCGAGACGCTGGAGTCGACCTTCGAGATCAATCGCCGGCTGCACGACGCCGCGGCGAACGACGACCTGCAGGGCGTGCTGCACGAGCTGGCGTCGGTGACCGGCCGCCCGCTGAAGCTCGAGCAGGACCACGTGATGCCGTTCACGCTCGTCGCCGGCGGCGATGGCGACGAGGACGACGATCCCACGCTCGGCCTCGAGCCGGCGGCCCTCTTCCCGGTCGTCCTGGCCCGGCGCCAGGTGGGGCGCGTCGTCGCCTATGGGCCCGGGGAGCTCAGCGACCTCGAGAACAACGCCCTGAACCACGGGGCCAGCGTGATCGCCCTCGAGCTCATGAAGCACCACGCCGCCCATCAGGTCGAGTGGGAGCTCCGCGGCGAGATGCTCGAGGACCTGCTCGACGGCGGAACCGAGCTGTCGGACAGCAGGCTCGCCCGCGCCAAGCGGCTCGGCGTCGACCTCACCGCGCCTCATCAGGTGCTCGTGGTCGAGGCGCCGTCGACCGAGGACGCGGACTTCGCGCGCCTCAAGCGACGGCTGACCGGGCCCCGGTTCGGCCAGCGCTCGGGGGTGCTCGTGGCTCACTGCGGGCCGCACCTGGTCATCGCCGTCATCGGCGACACGGTGCGCTCGCACGCACTCGCGCAGATGCTCATCGAGGAGGCGGGGGAGACGATGACGCTGTCCATCGGGGTCAGCTCGTGCCGCACCGGCCGATTCGCGCAGAGCCGGCGCGAGGCGGCGGCGTGTGCGACGTTCGGCGCCGCGGCGGGGAGGAAGAGCGTCGTGATCGACCACGCGGAGCTGGGTCCGCTGCGGTTCATGCTGGACGCCTCGAGCACCGACAGCATGCGCAGCCTCGTCGAGGAGTGCCTCGCCGATCTCGACCGGTACGACCGCGAGCACGCGAGCCAGCTCCTCCTGACGCTGCGGGCGTATCTCGAGGAGGACGGGCATCACCGGTCGATAGCGACGCGCTGCCACGTGCATCCGAGCACGGTGAAGTACCGGCTCTCGCGCATCGGCCAGATCCTCGACCGGGACCTCGGAGACGTCGCCACGCGCTTCCAGCTCTCGCTCGCCATGCAGCTCCTGGATCTCTTCCGCCTGGTCGGATCCGATCTCCTGGCGTCCGGCACGGGCTCGGCGCCGGCGACCGACCTCTCTCACTGACCCTCGTCCGAGCGCTCGTGAACGAACGCGTGCGGCTCTGAGCGCCCGCCGACCGGGACCACATGCCCGCGGTCACTTTGACCAGCGCGGACAAGAGAAAGCGCGGCGCCGCGGGTTAGCGTTGGTCGACGGCTTGTCACCTGCTGTCGTCGGCAGCCGCGCAGAGCTGTCCACGAAGGTGCCAGAGCAGATGCGTGACCGCGAGATCCAACTGTGTGTTCGACCGCTTCGGTGGTCCGTGCCCCGACGCCTCGGACGAGTCCGACCATGAACGTCGGCACGCTGCTGTCGAACGCAACCGCTTCGCACCGGTCCCGCGTCGCGCTGCGCTTCGACGAGCGCAGCCTCGACTACGTCTCCCTGCAGGAGCAGGCCAACCGGCTCGGGTCGGCGCTGCGCCGGCGCGGGCTGGCCCGCGGCGACCGCGTCGCGCTGTACATGCGCAACAACGCGGAGTACGTGTCCGCGCTGTTCGGCGTGCTCAAGGCGGGCATGGTCGTGGTGCCGGTGAACGCGAAGCTGTCCCCCGACGAGCTGGCGTTCATCCTCGGTGACTCCGGTGCTCGGGCACTGGTCTTCGGCGAGGAGAAGGCCGACGTCGTCGAGGCGGCCCTGCGCGAGGCGCCCGTGGACGTGGTCGTTCACGTGGGCAGCGCCGAGCGCGGCCTGCGCTTCGAGGACCTGCTGGTCGAGGGCGACCCCGACGCCGACGACGCCGACGTGGACCCGGCCGACCTGGCATGGCTCTTCTACACGTCCGGCACCACGGGACGGCCGAAGGGCGCGCAGATCTCGCACCGCAACCTCATGGCGATGGTCATGAACCTGCTCGCGGACATCTGCGCGTTCAGGTCCGACGACGTCGTCCTGCACGCGGCGCCGCTCTCGCACGGCAGCGGCCTCTACCTGCTCGGCGCGATCGCCCGGGGCGCGACGAACGTCATCTTCCACGGGCCGAGCTTCGATCCGAACGACGTCCTGCGCGTGGTCGAGCGCCAGCGCGTGACGGTCATCGCCTTCCTGGTCCCGACGATGATCGTGATGCTGCTCGAGGTCGACACGCCGGCCGACACCGGCAGCCTGCGGTGCGTCATCTACGGAGGCGGGCCGATCCACGTCGAGCACGCCGAGCGCATGCTGCGCCGGTTCGGCAAGGTCTTCGTGCAGATGTACGGCATGGGCGAGGCCCCCATGACGATCACCTACCTGGACGCGGACTCGCACGATCCCGACGACCCGGGGACCCTCGCCTCCGCCGGCATCCGCCGCACGGACGTGGAGGTCCGGCTGGTCGACGCCGAGGGCCGTGTCGTCGGCGACGGCGTCGAGGGGCAGGTGTGCGTGCGCGGCGACGTCGTGATCAGCGGGTACTGGCGCGATCCCAAGGCGACCGCGAGCGCCTTGCGCGACGGTTGGCTGCACACCGGGGACATCGGGCGCTTCGACGAGCGCGGCCGTCTCTTCCTGCTCGATCGGACGAGCGACATGATCATCTCGGGCGGCACGAACATCTACCCGCGAGAGGTCGAGGAGGTCCTCGCCCGGCACGACGACGTCCAGGAGGTCGTCGTGTTCGGGGTGCCCGACGCGCGCTGGGGGGAGAGCGTGGTGGCGGCGGTGGTGCCGGCGCCGGGCCGGACGCCCGACACGGCGCAGCTCCTGGAGTTCTGCCGTTCGCGCATCGCGTCGTTCAAGAAGCCCAAGCGGATCATCGTCGTCGACGCGATCCCCAAGAACGCCTACGGCAAGGTGATGCGCCGCGAGATGCGCCTCCAGCACGGCGGCGCCGAGAGGGCGGTGCCGCGCTGATCGCGTGGGGCGACGGCGGCCCGGGCGCCAACCGCTTCGACCGTCCCGCCGCGACGAACCCTCCCGACCTGCTTTGGCCACCGCGGATGAGGTGCCCGCGGGAGGGCCGGACTAGGTTGCTCCTACGCGTGATGGGACCGAGCTGATGTATGGAGACGTGGCCATCGCCGGGATCGGGGAGGTGCCGACCGGCATCTTTCCGGACCGGACGCCATTCGAGGCCGCCTGCCAGGCGGCTCGCTCCGCGGTTGCAGACAGCGGCCTGCGCAAGGACGACATCGACGTGCTGATGCCGGCCGGCGCGATCTTCAGTCGCGGCTTCAACACCGACCTGATCTTCGGGCGGCTGGTGGAGGAGCTCGGGCTGGCCAACACGTGCGAGATGAACGTGCAGGTGATGGCGGGCGGCGCGTCGGCGAGCGCGATGGTGAAGCTCGCCGGCTCCCTGGTCGCCTCGGGCGTCGCGCGCAACGTCCTGTGCGTGCAGTCGGACAAGATCGGCTCCGGCGTCTCCACGCGCGACGCGATCGACATCTTCTCGACGCTCGGGATCCCGGAGGAGTGGGAGCAGCCCTACGGCCAGCACTTCAGCGCGATCGCCGCGCTGGTGACGCGCCGCTACCAGCACGAGACGGGCACGACGAGCGAGCAGCTCGCGTCCGTCGTCGTGGCGCTGCGCGAGTGGGCCCAGCTCAACCCCAACGCCATGGTGCGCAAGCCGATCACCGTGGAGGACGTCCTCGCCTCGCAGATGCTGTCGGACCCCCTCCATGCGAAGGAGTCCAACCTGCTGGCCGACGGCGCCGTGGCGTTCGTGGTCACGACCGCCGAGCGCGCCGAGGCGGTGACCGACACGCCGGTCTACGTCCTCGGAGGCGGCTCCTCGGTGACGCACTACTCGCTCTCCCAGGAGCGGGACCTCGCGCGGCTCGGCTTCCGCAGGGCGGCGAAGAAGGCCTTCGAGATCGCCGGCGTGGGGCCGGCCGACATGCACGTGGCCGAGCTCTACGACTCCTATCCGGTGTTCTGCCTGATGGCGCTGGAGGAGCTCGGCCTGGTCGAGCGCGGAGAGGCCGGCGCGCTGGTCGCCAGCGGCGCCACCTCGCCCGGGGGCAGGCTGCCGATGACGACCAACGGCGGCATGCTCAGCCAGGGCCATTCCGTGGTCGGCGGCGGCATCGCGTTGCTCGTGGAAGCCGCGCGGCAGCTCATGGGCAAGGCCGGCGCGCGCCAGGTCCCCGGCGCGCGGCTGGCGGTGGAGACCTCGACGGGCGGGTCGTACATGGACGCGCACGTCATGGTCCTGGGAGCCGAGCGGCGATGACCGCCCACGCGAGCCAGCCGGAATGGTCGCGACCGTTCTTCGAGGGCCTCGATCGTCACACGCTGCTGCTCCCGCGATGCGAGGACTGCGGCGAGTTCTTCTTCCCGCCCCGGCCGTTCTGCCCGGGGTGCTGGAGCGACGCGGTGCAATGGGTCGCTTCCGAGGGCGCGGCCGAGATCTACACGTTCTGCGTCGTGCGGGCCTATGCGCCGAGCAAGCACGAGCCGCGCGTGCCCTTCGTGATCGCGATCGTCCGGCTCGACGAGGGCGTCCAGATGCTGTGCAACGTCGGCTCCGACGGCGGCGAGAGCTCCGGTGACGGGCTGCAGATCGGCGACCGCGTCGCGGTCCGCCTCGGCGGCTCGCCGGCGTGGCCGCTGGTCTTCGAGCCGACCGGGTCGCAGCCCTGAGGCACGGCGGCGGCCGGGGCGGGACGACATGGACATCTCCTACCTCCTGCGCCAGTCGATGGGCGCCGTCCCGCGGTTTCACCCGGACCGTCCGGCCCTGTCGCTCGAGACCGACGCGACCCTCACCTACCGCCAGCTCTACGAGGCGAGCAACCGCGCCGGCAACGCCCTGCTCGACCTCGGGGTGCAGCCCGGCGACCGCGTCGCCATCCTTCTCCACAACTGCCTCGAGTACTGGATGCTCTACTTCGGCGCCACGCGGATCGGCGCCACGGTCGTGCGGCTGAACTTCCGCCTGAAGTCCGCCGAGCTCGAGTACGCCCTGACCGACTCCGGGGCCACGGTCGTGTGCTCCGAGCCGCTGCTGCTCGCGCGCCTGCAGGGCATCCGCGACCGGCTCGGCGTCACACAGTACGTCTCGATCGAGACGGACGGCGCCGACGCGCCCGACTGGTGCCACGGCTGGAGCGCCTTCGCCGAGGCCGCCCCCGACGAGCCGCCGGTCCCGCTGCCCCGTGGCGACCAGGCCGCGATGATCATGTACACCTCGGGGACGACGGGCCGCCCGAAGGGCGCGCTCTGGACCCACGACACCACCGCGTGGTGCTCGGCGATGCAGGTCCTCGAGTGGCGCTACGCCGCCGACACCACGCATCTCGTGCCGGGGCCGATGTACCACGTCTCGGGCATCGAGGCCTTCGCCAGCCCGGTGCTCCTGATGGGCGGCCACGTGGTCACCCTGCGCAGCGGTGGCTTCGACATCCACCACGCGCTGCGAATAGCCAGCGAGCACCGGGTCACCGACATGCTGCTGTTCCCGTACATGATCTCGGAGATGCTGGCGTCCGGTGCCGTCGCGACGGTCGACCTGTCCTCGCTGCGACGCATCATCACCGGCGGCGACCCGCTGCTTCCCAGCGTCACCGAGGCCCTCGACGCGCAGCTCCCCGGTGTGGACGTCGTCCAGAACTACGGGCTCACCGAGGGGACGCCCGTCGCGTGCTGCACCGCGCCCGGCGACGCCAAGCGCCATCCGGGAACGGTCGGGCGGCCGCCGCCGTTCGCCGAGGTGACGGTGAGGGACGACGCCGGCGCCATCCTCCCGGTCGGCGAGGAGGGCGAGATCTGGACGCGCAGCCCGGCCGTCGCCGTCGCGTACTGGCAGAACCCGTCGGCGACGGCCGAGACCATGGTCGACGGCGGGTGGTGCCGGACCGGCGACGCCGGGATCGTCGGCCCCGACGGCCTGCGGATCTCGGGCCGCAAGAAGGACATGATCCGCAGCGGCGGCGAGAACATCTACCCGGCCGAGGTCGAGGACGTGCTCATGCGTCACGACGCGATCGACGACGCCGCGGTCGTCGGGGTGCCCGACGACAGGTTCGTCGAGAGCGTGTGCGCCGTGGTCGTCCGCGTGGGCGGGTCGTCGCTCACCGAGGAGGAGGTCATCGCGCACTGTCAGGAGCAGCTCGCCGGCTACAAGAAGCCGCGGTACGTGGTGTTCGTCGACGAGCTGCCACGAAACCTCTCCGGCAAGACGATGAAGTACGTGCTGCGCGACGAGTACCGCGATCTCCCGCAGCGGTCCGGATCGGGGCCGGCGAGCGCGGCCGCGTGCGGCGAGGCGCGACGGGGGAGCTAGCTTCGCGCGACGACTCGGGTCCCCTCGGTTTGCCCTGTGCGGGCGATGTCAACCACCAGGCACAGGGATACGGTCTCGTGAGAAGCGGAGGAGCGGTTTTCTGACACGCAGCGCGTGCGATGCCGGCCCGAGAGTCACGAGGAGGACCGATGCTGTACGAGGTGCGGACCTACCGGGCGGTTCCGGGGCGCATGCCGGATCTGATGCGCAGGACCAAGGACCACGCGCTCTCACTCTTTTCGAAGCACGGGCTCGAGCTCGTCTTCATCGGTCAGACGCACATCGGCGACGACAGCCTCAACGAGCTCACCTACGTGCTCCGTCACGCCTCGTACGAGCAGATGTTCGAGCGCTGGAGCTCGTTCATCGGCGACGAGGAGTGGAACGCGGTTCGTGCCGAGACCGAGGCGGCAGGCCCCTTGGTCGTGTCGGTGCGCCGCAGCGTCCTCACCGACGCCTACTTCTCCTAGATCACCCCATGAACGTGCACTGCAAGCCAGGTCCATACGGAGGTCTTCAATGAAGTTGCGTGTTGGTGTAGCTCCTCTTTTCCAAAACTACGCGGACTGGGAGCGCTACGACGCCCTGCAGGCCGACGAGCCCGTGGGCCCGATGGTGGTCGAGGACTCGGAGATCTGGCAGGAGCAGCTCGCCTTCGCCGATCTCGTCGAGCCGCTCGGCTTCGACTCGCTGTGGACGTTCGAGCACCGCAACTCGCCGTACATCATGCTGCCCAACCCGCAGCAGTTCCTGTCCTACTTCGCCGGCCGCACCAAGCGGATCGACATGGGCACGATGGTCACGATCCTGCCGTGGCACAACCCGGTCCGCCTGGCGGAGAACATCGCCATCCTCCAGCACATGATGGGACCGAACCGGAAGGTCATGCTCGGCTTCGGTCGCGGCCTGGCGCGGCGCGAGTTCGAGAGCCTGGGCGTGCCGATGGAGGAGTCGCGCGAGCGTTTCACGGAGGTGCTGGAGGTCCTGCGCCTCGCGTTCAACAACGAGAAGTTCTCCTACGACGGCCAGTTCTACAGCCACAAGAACTCCCAGGTCCGACCCCGGCCGCTGGATCCGACCGTGCTCGACGACGCCTACGCGGTCTGGACGAGCCAGGACAGCATGCACTACGCCGCCAAGCTCGGCCTCAATCCGCTGACGCTCCCGGCGAAGAGCCTGCAGGAGTACGCCAACGACATGGGTGACTACATGGCCCTGCGGGAGGAGAGCGGATATCCCGAGGGCAAGAAGACGATCATCCAGGTGTTCATGTACTGCTGCGAATCCGAGCAGGAGGCCCGCGAGGGCGCGGACCTCTATTTCAACCAGTACGGCGACAGCGCCGTGCGCCATTACGAGATCGGCGGCGAGCACTTCAAGACGGCCAAGGGCTACGAGCAGTACCGGCCCGGAGGCCAGTCGATCATGGACGGCGAGGACTCGTTCATCCCCGCCCTCGTCCGTGAGGGCCTGGTCGGCACGCCCCAGCAGTGCATCGAGCGGGCCGAGGCGATCAACGACCTCCTCGGGCCGTACGAGATCGTCGGCGTCGCCACGTCGGGCAGCATGCGCGGGCCCGTGGCCGAGAAGAGCCTGCGCCTCTTCGCGAGCGAGGTCCTGCCCGCGATCCACGACATGACCGTCAAGGACGTCGCCTTCAAGCCGAGGACCGCGACCGTCACCTGAACCACCGAGCCGCGGCGCCCCGCACGTACGATCGACGTCGCGTGCGTGCGGGCCGTCGCCTCATCTCTACAAGCGCCGGGCGGATCTTTGGTCCGCTCGGTACGAGGTGACGGCGGAGCCTCGAGGCTAACTTCGCCGAGCGTGTCCACCAGGCCCCTGGGTCACAGGAGGAAGGGTTCCCATGAGTTCTGAGCTAGAGGTTCCGAAGACGTCGGACAAGCGCTTCGTGGCCGGCGGCTTCCGGTTCCCGGAGGGCGCGAGGTGGCGTGACGGCCACTTCTGGGCGTCGGACATGCACACCGGCGAGGTGCTGCGCGTCGATCCCGAGTCGGGAGCCAAGGAGGTCGCGATGCAGTGCGACTCCGGCCGCTCCTCGGGCATCGGCTGGCTGCCCGACGGACGCCTGCTCGTGGTCTCGATGCTCGACCGACTGGTGCTCCGCCTGGAGCACGACGGGACGACCGTCGTCCACGCCGACCTCTCGGACTCCACCCCGTGGCCGATCAACGACATGATCGTCGACTCCACCGGGACCGCCTTCGTGGGGTGCTTCGGATTCGACTTCTACGGCGGCGCGGAGGTCGGCCCGGGCCCGCTGTTCCGCGTCTCGCCGGACGGCGAGGTCGAGATCGCCGCCGAGGACCTGGTCATGGCCAACGGCGCCGGGATGCTGCCGGGCGATGAGTCGACGCTCGTCGTCGCCGAGACCTGGGCGAACCACCTGACGGCCTTCGACGTCGACGCCGACCGTCGCCTCTCGGGGCGCAGGGTCTGGGCCTCCATCCCCGACATGACGCCCGACGGCATCTGCGTGGACAGCGAAGGCGGCGTCTGGGTCGCCGCCATCTTCGCGCACGAGTTCGTCCGCGTGCTCGAGGGCGGCGAGATCACCGACCGCATCTCGACGGGCGACCGGCTCGCCATCGACTGCGCGCTGGGCGGGCCCGATGGCAAGACGCTCTTCATCGTCACCGCCGACACGTACGTGCCCGAGGAGACGGCCAAGAGCAAGCAGGGTCACGTGGAGGCCGTCCAGGTCTCGGTGGCCGGCTAGCTCGAGGCGTCCGACCGCCGATCGTGAGCAGCGTCGCCGAGGGACGACCGTGCGAGTTCCGAGAGGCGCTGGCCTCGTTCCCCAGCGGGGTGACGGTGGCGACCACGCGGGACGCCGCGGGACGGCCGGTGGGCTTCACGGCGACGGCGTTCACCTCGGTCTCCGACTCGCCGCCGAAGATCCTGGTGTGCCTGGCCTGCACGGCGGACTGCTACGACGCGTTCCTGTCCGGCCCGGCCTTCGTGGTGAACATGCTGGCGGCGGATCAACCGGACGTCGCGCTGCGCTTCGCGACGAAGGGCATCGACAAGTTCGAGGGCGCGGACCTCGTCGCGGGACCCCACGGGCTTCCGGTCATCGCCGGGGCCACGGCGGTGCTGGAGTGCCGCGCCTCGGAGCGCGTGGTGAGCGGCGATCACGTCATCCTCGTGGGCGACGTGCTCTCGTCGCACGTGCGCGACGGTGAGCCGCTGGTCTACTTCAGGCGGGCCTTTCGCAGGCTTGCGTCGCCGGATCTCGCGGGCGCATGAGCTCGTGCTCGGCACAGGGGTGAGCGAGGTGGAGTTCGAGCTGTCGAGCATCGACGACGCGGTGGCGGCGATGCGTCGCGGCGAGATCGTGATCGTCGTCGACGCGCCCACGCGCGAGAACGAGGGCGACCTCGTGATGGCCGCGGAGTGCGCGACGCCCGAGACCATCAACTTCATGGCCACGCACGGGCGGGGCCTGATCTGCGTGCCGATGCTGCGCGAACGGCTCGAGGCCCTGCGGATCCCGAAGATGGTCGCCGACGGCACGGACCCGCGCGAGACCGCGTTCCACGTCGGCGTCGACCACCGCCGCGGCACGACGACGGGCATCTCCGCGAGCGACCGGGCGACCACGATCCGGGCGCTGGCGTCGGGGGACGCCTCGCCGGGCGACTTCAGCCAGCCGGGGCACGTGTTCCCCCTGTGCTACCAGGAGGGCGGCGTGCTGCGGCGCGCCGGGCACACGGAGGCGGGGATCGACCTCGCCGTCCTCGCCGATCGCGGGGCCGCCGCGGTCATCTGCGAGGTCATCGGCGAGGACGGGGAGATGGCGCGCCTTCCGGCGCTGCTCGAGCTGGCGCGCGAGCACGGCCTGCTCGTCGTCTCGATCGCCGACCTGATCGCCTACCGCAGGAGCCGGGAGCGCCTCGTGGTTCGCATGAGCGAGGCGCGGCTGCCGCTCGCGTCGGCCGAGTTCAGGGCGATCACCTACCGCGACACGGTCGAAGGGCACGACCATCTCGTGCTCCAGCTCGGCGACGTCGCCGGCGGCGGGGACGTCCTCGTGCGGATGCACTCGGAGTGCCTGACCGGCGACGTCTTCGGGTCCGAGCGCTGCGACTGCGGCCGCCAGCTCCAGCTCGCGCTGGACACGATCGCGGCCGAAGGTCGCGGGGTCGTGGTGTACCTGCGCGGCCACGAGGGCCGCGGCATCGGCCTCGTCGACAAGATCCACGCCTATCAGCTACAGGACGGCGGCCTGGACACCGTTCAGGCCAACCTCCACCTGGGCCTGCCGATCGACCGGCGAGACTACGGGGTCGGGATGCAGGTGCTGCGCGACCTGGGCATCGAGCGGGTCCGACTTCTCACCAACAACCCGGCGAAGCGGGCCGGCCTCGAGGGATACGGGCTGGTCGTCGTCGATCGTGTCCCGCTCGTCAGCACGCCGACATCGGCGAGCGTCGAGTACCTGCGCACCAAGCGCGAGAAGCTCGGCCACATCATCTAGCGAGGCGTTGTCTCCGGCTGGCGGGGTGGCCTCCGCCGCTTTGGCCGCTGGGGACGAGGCGCCCGCCGATGGGCCGACGTAACGTAGCCACAAAGAGCTGGGCCGTCCGCAGTGGGGCTCTACGTGGTTCGGATGGCCGCGATGCGTGCTGCCTGTGAACCAGTGTCCTCGGTGTCACACATCAATGGTGAGCAATCACGACGACCACCTTCACCTGCGCGAACGGCTGACGACGCGTCCAGCGGCCGCGCACGCCGTCGCTGCGCCGCCACGCGCGCAGGCGCGCGCCGGCGCTGCGAGCATCGCCCTGGAGGCGCGCAACGTCTCCAAGGCCTTCGGAGGCCAGCTCGCGCTCGCCGGAGCGGACGTCGCGGTCGCGCGCGGAACCATCCATGCGCTCATCGGCGAGAACGGCGCCGGCAAGTCGACGCTCATCAAGATCTTCGCCGGCGTGCATCAGCCGGATTCGGGCGAGATCGTGGTCGACGGCGACGTCTGCCAGATCACCGGGCCCCGCGACGCGCGCGATCGGGGCGTCGGCTTCCTGCATCAGGATCTTCACCTCATTCCCCACCTCACGGTTCGGGAGAACCTGTTGCTCACGGTCGGCTACCCCCGCCGTGGATCCCGCATCGACTGGGCCCGAGTCGACGAGATCGCCGCCGAGTACCTCCCGCTGGCGGGAGCCGCGGTGTCACCCCGCGCGATCGTGGCGAGCCTGTCGGGAGCGGAGCGCCAGCTCGTCGCGTTCGCGCGCGTCCTGCTGCAGCAGTCGCAGATCATCTTCTTCGACGAGCCGACGGCCTCGCTCGGCGACACCGAGAGCCGTCACATGCTCGACGTGCTCAAGGCGCAGCGCGAGCGCGGCACCACGATCGTCTACGTCAGCCATCGGCTGGACGAGGTGCTGGAGCTCGCCGACACCGTGACCGTCCTGCGCGACGGCCGCGTCGTCGACACCGTCGGGCGGGAGGGCCTCACCCGCGACCGGCTCATCACGATGCTGGGCGGCATTCCCGGGGAGGCTCACGCCCCCGACCTCGCCTCGCGGGCCGACAGCGGCACGCCGCGTCTGCAGGTCCGCAACCTGGCGGCCGAGGACGGCGATCGCGGGACGTCGCTCGACCTCTGGCCGGGCGAGGTCCTCGGCATCGCCGGCCTGGTCGGATCCGGCCGCACGCGATTCGCGTCGATGCTCGCGGGACTGCGCCCGATCGCGCACGGCGACGTCGTGGTCGACGGCGAGCCGGTCCACGCCGGAGGCGTCGGCGCGGCCCTGAAGCGCGGCATCGTGCTCAGCCCCGGGAGCCGGGCTGCGGCTCTGGTGGCCGACTTCGGCGTGGCGGCGAACGTGTCGCTCGGGCAGCTCGACGCGTATTCCCGACGAGGCCTGGTCGTCGACCGCCAGCGCGAGAGGGACGCCGCGCAGGCCCACGTCGAGCGGCTGCGGATCAAGGGCTCCGCCGAGCGCGACGAGGTTCGCCTGCTCAGCGGCGGCAACCAGCAGAAGATCCTGCTGGCGCGCGCGCTCGAGCGGCGGCCGAAGGTCCTCATCCTCGACGAGCCGACCGCCGGCGTCGACATCGCGACGAAGCAGTTCATCTATCGGCTCGTACGCGAGCTCGCGGCGTCGGGGATCGGCATCGTCTTCATCTCGTCCGAGCTCGACGAGGTGTCGCTTGTCGCCGACCGCATCGTCATCTGGAGACACGGGCCGGTGGCCGAGCTGCCGGCGGGCACGTCTCGCGCCGCCATCGTCGCCCGACTGTTCCTCGAGAGCACGGAGAGCCAGTCATGACCACCCAAGAGACCACCGAGGCCCTGTCGCCCGACCACGCCTCCACCGGCGTGGCGCCGCCCGTGGGCAGACGGTCGTCGATCTGGACGCGCTTCGGTCCCTACTGGGCGCTCGTCGCCTGGGCCGTCGCGATCCTCATCTTCGCGATCGCCAGCCCGTCGACGTTCGCGACGATCGACAACCTGCAGGCGATCCTGGGAGAGCAGTCCCTGCTGGCCATCGCGGCGCTCGCGGTGACCATCCCGCTCATCTGCGGCCACTTCGACCTCTCCATCGGCGCGAACATCGCCCTCAGCGGCCTGATCACCGCCGGGATCATGTCCAGGGCGCACCTGCCATGGGAGCTCGCGGTCGTCGTCGGCGTCGCCGTCGGAACCGCGATCGGGGCGGCGAATGCGTTGCTGGTCGCGCACTTCGGCGTGCACTCCTTCATCGCGACGCTGGGCACGGCGACGATCGTCCAAGGGTTCTCGCTGTGGTACGGCGGCGGCCAGATCATCTTCAAGGACATCGATCCGTCCTTTCTGAAAGTCGCCCAGACGACCATCGTCGGAATTCCGATCACCGTCCTGTATCTCCTGATGCTCGCGGGTGCGTTGTGGTTCGTCCTCGAGCACACGCCCTACGGTCGCTATCTCTACGCGATAGGACTCAACCGCACCGCGGCCGTGGTCGCCGGCGTGCGAGTGAAGTCCGAGACCGCCACGTCGCTGATCGTGTGCGGCGCTCTGGCCGGCCTGGTCGGAGTGCTCCTGACGAGCCGCAGCGGATCGGCGCAGAACAACGCCGGTCTCGACTACCTGCTCCCGGCCTTCGCCGCGGCGTTCATCGGTGCGGCGACCTTCAGGCGAGGACAGTTCAACGCGGCGGGAACCGTCGTCGGCGTGTACTTCGTGGCGACGCTGGTCAGCGGTGCGTTCATCCTCGGCGGAGCCAACTACATAAGTTCGCTGATCAGTGGCGCTGCCCTGATCATCGCGGTGATCGGAAACCGCGCGATGGGCGACAGGTTTGGCGGCTGAGCGGCCGCCAAGGGTCAGGCCAATCTCGCCGGGCACGAGGTGCACGGCGAACAAAGCGAGGAGGAAGTGTTGTTATTCCGAGATGAGGCGGACGCTGCTGCGCGGCGTCGCCCGACGACGGCACGGCTGCGCGCGATGGTGCTCGTGGCGGTTGCGATGCTCGTGGTGGCCGTGGTGGCCGGCTGCGGCAGCAGCGGTTCCGACAGCGGCGGCGGCGCGTCCACGACCGCTCCGGCGAGCGACGGGTCCAGCACCGCAGGCGGCGCCACGGACGACGTGACCGCGCTGCTGACGAAGGCGGCGGCGGACACGGAGAAGTTCAAGCACGCGGAGGCGTCGTTCGAGCCGTGGAATCCCGGGCCTGCGCCCAAGGCCACGCCGGGGATCAAGACGGCGGCGATGTCCTGCCTGCAGATCGTTCCCACCTGCAAGCAGGGCGCCGACGCCATGGGCGAGGCGATGAAGGCGATCGGCTGGGACGGCCAGGTCGTCGACGGGACCCCCGATGCCGCCAAGCAGCGAGCGGGCGTCGAGTCGTTCCTCACGAAGGGCGTCAAGGGCTTCATCCTGATGGCCATCGACCCCCACGGCATGGCGGACGTCCTCAAGCGGGCTGACGCCAAGAAGGTGAAGTGGGGCGGCATGGCGGGAATCGACCCGCGCCCGTTTGGCGGCATGGGCCCGAACGTCGACATCAAGGGCGGCTTCTACCAGGGCGGCCAGGAGCTGGGTGCCTGGGTCGCCAACGACAGCAAGGGCAAGGCGAAGGTCCTGATCTTCAACGCCTCCGACAACCCGGCGCTCGCTGAGCGCGAGAAGGGCTTCCGGGACTACCTGAGCAAGTTCCCCGACGTCGAGTTCGTCGACAAGACCATCACGGTGCCGTTCGCGAACGTCGGCGCGCCGCTGCAGGCGCAGGCCAAGTCGGTGTTCCAGAAGTACCCGGCTGGCAAGGTCGAGTACGTGTTCGGTCCGTTCGACGGGTTCTCCTCGTTCCTCGTGAACGCGGCGCAGTCGCTCGGACGCAAGGACCTGAAGATCCTCGGCTTCGATGGAGCGCCGCAGAACGTGGACTTCATCCGCAGCGGGAGCCAGGCGGCGACGCTCGCCACCGCGTGGGGATGGTGCTCGTGGGCGCTGGTCGACGACCTCAACCGGGCGCTGAACGGCGAGCCGGTCAAGGGCGGGACGTGTCCTGGCCAGATCGTCGACAAGACGAACGTGCCGCCGGAGGGCCAGGGGTTCGACGGCAACGCCGACTACAAGACCGAGTTCAAGAAGCTCTGGGGCGTCGGCTGAGCGACGTGGCGATCGTCGTGCGCGGCGTCGCGCACGTCGATCCG
>JAXDHQ010000040.1:0-14465 GCA_034664395.1 Solirubrobacteraceae bacterium
CGAGGCGATGATGGTCGCCACGCACCCCAGCGACCTGCGCGCCGCCGGCGCCCTGGGCCTGCGCACCGGCTTCGTCCACCGCCCGCTCGAGCACGGGCCCGACCGCCCGAGCCCGGCGCCGGCGCCCGAGTTCGACGTCCACGCCGCCGACCTCCTCGACCTGGCGCGCCAGCTCGGCACCTGACTGACCGATGACGAGCGTCCGCCAGATGTCTCATGTAGGGTGACCGCGATGGCGGCCGACGACAGGCGCATCGAGGTGGCTGGGCGGCGGCTGGAGTGGCTCGACGTCCCGGGCGACCCGGACCTGCCCGCGCTCGTCTTCCTGCACGAGGGGCTGGGCTCGGTCGGGCTGTGGCGCGGGTTCCCCGAGGCCGTCGCCGCCGCGACCGGCCGCCGGGCCGTCGCCTTCTCGCGCTTCGGCCACGGGCGCTCCGACCCGCCGCCGGCCCCGCGCACGCCGCGCTTCATGCACGACGAGGCGCTCGACGTCCTGCCCGCCGTGCTCGAGGCGGTCGGCGCGCCCGCGCCGGTGCTCGTCGGCCACAGCGACGGCGCGTCGATCGCGATCATCCACGCCGCCGAGCACCCGACGAGCGGCCTGGCCCTGATGGCCCCGCACGTCTTCGTGGAGGAGGTCACGCTCCAGGGCATCCGGACCGCGCACGAGGCCTTCCACGGCGGCGACCTGCGCGCACGGATGGCCCGCCACCACGACGACCCCGACGTGACGTTCCGCGGCTGGTGCGACGTGTGGCTCGACGCGGCGTTCGGCGGCTGGAACGTCGAGGCCTGCGCCGATGCCATCACGGCGCCGATGCTCCTCGTGCAGGGCGAGCGCGACGACTACGGCACGCTGGCGCAGATCGAGTCGATCGAGCGCCGGGCCCGCGGACCGGTGGAGCGCGTCGTGCTCGCTTGCGGCCACGCGCCGCACCTGGAGGCGCCGCAGGAGGCGCTCGCCGCGGTCAGCCGCTTCGTCGAACGGCTGCGCGCGCGGCCGCGATCCGCGCCATCTCCGCCGTCTGCACGAGCTTGACCCGCGGCCGGCCGTGGGGCTGGCCGGCCTCGGTCTCGTGGGCGTCGATCGCGCCCCACCCGTCCCAGGTCACGAGGTGCGCCACCCGGTCGAGCAGCCACTGCTCGACCTCGTCGGGGTCGGCCTCGTCGGCGGGATCGTTGAGGCGCTGCGCCTCGGCGTCGGCGAGCAGGGCGGCGACCGTCTCGGCCGCGTCCTTCTTGTTCGTCCCGATCACGCCGCTGGGCCCGCGCTTGATCCACCCGACGACGTACTCGCCGGGCAGCGGCTCGCCGTCCTCGTTCACGACGCGCCCGCCCTCGTTGCGGACCAGGCCGCGGCGCTCGTCGAAGGGGACGTCGGGCAGCGGGTCGCCGCGGTAGCCGATCGACCGCAGCACGAGGCCGCAGGGGATCGTCTCCTCCTCGCCGGTTCCGACCGCGCGCAGGCGGCCGTCGTCGCCGGCCTCGATGCGGTTTCGCACGACGCGCAGACCGGTGACGCGGCCGTTCTCGGCGAGGATCTCGACCGGCGAGCGCAGGAACTGCAGGACGATGCGGTGGGTCTGCTCGCCCGGCGGGCGCTCGGCGTAGCCCTGCAGGATCTGCACGTTGCGCTTGGCGGTGGCGCTGGCGTGCTCGGACTCCAGCCACTCGGCGCTGAGCGGGTCGAGCGCCACCTCGGCGGGGTCGACGACGACGTCGGCGCGCCCGAGCTCGCCCAGCTCGCGCAGCTCGGGATTGGTGAACGCCGCCTGCGCCGGCCCGCGGCGGCCGAGCAGGACGACCTCCTCCACGCTGGCGGCCTCGAGCGCCTCGAGCGCGTGGTCGGCGGTGTCGGTGACCGCCAGCTCGTCGGGCGAGAGGACGAGCATCCGCGCCACGTCGATGGCGACGTTGCCGTTGCCGATCACCACGGCGCGCTGCGCCGACAGGTCGAACTCGCGCTCGGCGTGGTCGGGGTGGCCGTTGTACCAGGCGACGAACTCGGTGGCCGCGTGCGAGCCGGCGTGGTCCTCGCCCGGGATGCCGAGGCGGTTGTCGCTCGACGTGCCCACCGCGTAGACGATCGCGTGATAGCGCTCGAGCAGGTCGCCGCGGGTGACGTGCTCGCCGAAGCGCACGCCGCCGAAGAAGCGGAAGCCCTGCTGCGAGGCCGTCTTCTCGTAGACCCGCGTGACGGCCTTGATGTTCGGATGGTCCGGCGCGACGCCCGCGCGGACGAGCCCGAACGGGGTCGGGAGCACGTCGTAGAGGTCGACCTCGTGGCCGGCCTTCAGCAGCGGGTCGGCCGTGTAGAAGCCGGCGGGGCCGGCCCCGATGACAGCGATGCGTGCCACGAGTGAAGCGGTTCAGTCCCCGGCGCTGGCGACCTGCTCGCGCAGGGCGAAGCGCTGGACCTTGCCGTTGACCGTGCGCGGGAGATCGTCGACGAACGTCACCAGGTGAGGGTACTCATAGCGGCGCAGACGCGTCTTGCACCACTCGCGCAGCTCGTCGGCGAGGGCGTCGTCGCCGGGCCGGTCGGGCGCCGTCACGATGTGCGCCGAGATGCGGCTGACCCCGTCCACCGCGGCGCCGACGACGCCGACGGCATGGACCGCGGGGTGCTCGAGCAGGCAGTTCTCCATGTCCACCGGCGAGACCCACAGGCCGCCGATCTTGAGCATGTCGTCGGTGCGGCCCTCGTAGGCGTACAGGCCGTCGACGGTCCGCCGGTAGCGGTCGCCGGTGCTGAACCAGTCGCCCTTCATGCACGACTTCGTCTTCTCGTGCTGGTGCCAGTAGAAGGCGGCGCAGCTATCGCCGCGGACCTCGAGGTTGCCGATCGCCTCGCCCGGCAGCTCGGCGCCCTCGTCGTCGACGATGCGCAGGTCGTAGCCGGGCACGGGGCGACCGGTGGTGCCGCGGTCGATCGCGCCCGGGCGGTTGGAGCAGAAGATGTGCAGCATCTCGGTCGATCCGATGCCGTCGACGATCTCCAGCCCGAAGCGCTGCAGCCAGCGCTCGAAGGTCACCGGCGGCAGCGGCTCGGCGGCCGAGACGCAGAAGCGCACCGAGCGCAGGGCGTCGTCGAAGCCGGGGCCCTCGCGCAGCATCAGGGCGAACAGCGCCGGGACCGAGAAGAACACCGTCGGGGCGTGCGCGCGCAGGCGCGCGGCGATCGCGTCGGGCTTGGGCGGCCCCGAGAGCAGCACCGACGTGGCGCCGAAGTACAGCGGGAACGACAGCCCGTTGCCCAGGCCGTAGGCGTGGTACAGCTTGGTGGTCGAGAACATCACGTCGTCCTCGCGCAGCCCCAGCACCTCGCCCGCGTAGCACTCGCACGTGACCTCGATGTCGTGGTGCAGGTGCACGACGCCCTTCGGGCGGCCGGTCGAGCCCGAGCTGTACAGCCAGAACGCCATGTCGTCGCGGTGCGTCGGCGCCGGCGCGAGCTCGTCCGACTGGGCCGCGAGCGCCTCGGCGAGGTCGATCGCGCCGTCGGCCGGGCCGTTGGCGCTCACGAAGGTCACGCTGCCGTCGCCGGCGGCGACCTCGCGCAGCAGCGGGATCAGCGCCGCCTCGCCCACGACCACGCGCGCGTAGCTGTCCTCGACGAAGTGGCGGAAGTTGTCGGCCTTGTCGAGCGGGCTCACCGGCACGGGCACGGCGCCGATGCGCATGGCGCCGAGGAAGATCGCCGGGAACGCCGTGGTGTCGTCGAGGACCATGAGCACGCGGTCCTCGCGGCGGACGCCGAGCTCCGCGAGCAGGTTGCCGGCGCGGTTGATCGCGCGGCGCAGCTCCTCGTAGGTCAGCGTCGCGTCGGGCGCGTGGAAGGCGGGCTTGTCGCCGCGCCCCGCCTCGAGGTTGCGCTCGACGAGCAGGCTGGCGTTGAACCTCTCGGGTCGGACGGCGGTGATGGCCACGTCGCGCTCCTCTCCCCTCTGCTGTGCGTCTACGTTCGTCGTCGTCTCGGTCGCCGTCAAGGCGTCACCCGACCGAGACGACCACCGCCTTGAGGTCGGTGTAGTGGTCGAAGGCCTCGGAGCCGTGCTCCTTGCCGAAGCCGCTGGACTTGATCCCGCCGAACGGCAGCTCGTCGTAGACCTTGGTCGGCGAGTTGATCCACGTGTAGCCGCACTCGAGCTCGGCGGCCGCGCGCTCGGCGCGGCGCAGGTCGCTCGTCCACACCGACGACCCGAGGCCGAAGGGCGAGTCGTTGGCCAGCTCCAGCGCCTCGTCGAAGTCCTTCACGCGCCAGATCGGCAGCACCGGGCCGAAGATCTCCTCGGTCGCCATCGGCGAGTCGCGCGGCGGCTCGACGACCACGGTCGGCTCGTGGAACCAGCCCTGGGCGAGGTCGGGGTCGTCGGGACGCCCGCCGCCGGTCAGCACCTCGCCGCCGCCCTGCAGCGTGCGCGCGAGCTGGTCCTCGAGGCGCTCGCGCTGGCGCTCGCTGTGCAGCGGACCGAGGTGGACGCCGTCGCGGGTGCCGATGCCCACGCGCAGCTTCGCCGCCTTGGTCGCGATCGCCTCGATGACCTCGTCGGCCACCGACTCGAAGACGTAGACGCGCTTGATCGCCAGGCACGCCTGGCCGCAGTTGTAGAAGCGGCCCATGCTCGCGGCGCTGGCGGCGCGTTGCAGGTCGGCGTCGTCGCAGATGATCATGGGGTCCGAGCCGCCGAGCTCGAGCGTCACGCGCTTGGCGCCCGTCGAGGCGAGGGCCATCACGCGCTCTCCGGTGGGCGTCGAGCCGGTGAACGCGACCTTGCGCACGAGCGGGTGGGTGACGAGCGCCTCGCCGGCCACCGGGCCGGTGCCGGGGACGACGTTGAGCACGCCGGGCGGGAGCCCCGCCTCGGTGAGGATCTCGGCCAGTCGCAGCGTGGTGAACGGCGTCGTGTCCGCCGGCTTGGCCACCACCGTGTTGCCGCACAGCAGCGCGGGCCCGAGCTTGTTGGACAGCAGCGTCGTCGGGAAGTTCCACGGGACGATCGCCCCCACGACGCCGAGCGGGCGGCGCAGCACGCGGCCCTCGACGCCGGGGTCGAGCCCGTGGACCGAGATGCCGCGCACCTCCTTGGCCAGGCCGGCGTAGTGGTCGAGCGTCTCGGCCGCCTTGCGCAGCTCGAGCCGGGCCTCGCGCAGCGTCTTGCCCTGCTCGGCGGTCAGGCCGGGCGCGAGCTCGTCGACGCTGTCGCGCAGCGCCTCGGCGCCCGCGCGCAGGACCGCGCCGCGGTCGGAGATCGCGCGGCGCGACCAGTCGCCGAACGCGGCCTGGGCGCTGCGGACGGCCCGGTCGACGGTCTGGGCGGTCGCGGCCGTCGCGCGGCCGACGAGGTCGCCGGTCGCGGGGTTGGTGATGGTCAGCGTCTCGCCGTCGGCGGGCTCGACCGCGCCGTCGACGAAGGCGCCGCGCTCCAGGGTGGCCGTGGCGCTCATGACCCCACGAACTCCGGCGCCCGGCGCTCGCTGAACGCGGTCAGGCCCTCGGTGGCGTCGCGCGAGCGGAACAGTCGCTCGATGCCCTCGCGCTCGAGCGCGAGGCCCTCGTCGAGCGGGCGATCGAGGCCGGCGTGGACCGCGCGCTTGATCTCGGCGACGGCCAGCGGCGGCAGGCCGGCCAGCTTCGCGACGTGCTCGTCGAGCGCCGCCTCGTCGGCGAGGACGCCGCCGACGATCCCGAGCCGGTGCGCCTCGTCGGGCGTGACCTGGCGCCCGGTGAGCAGCAGCTCGAGCGCGGGGCCGCGGCCGATGAGTCGCGGCAGGCGTTGCGTGCCGCCGTTGCCGGGCAGCAGGCCGAGCGTCACCTCGGGCGTGCCGAGGCGGTAGGAGCCCTCGGCGGCGTAGCGCAGGTCGCACGCGAGCGCGATCTCCAGACCGCCGCCGAGCGCGTGCCCGGCGATCCAGGCGACGAACAGCTTGTCCGCTGCCGCGATCCGGCCGAGCGTCGCGTGCGCGGTGCGGATCATCTCCATGTTGGTGTCGACGTCGTTGGCCAGGAAGCGCTTGACGTCGGCGCCGGCGCAGAAGAACTTCTCGCTCGCGCTGCGCACGACGACCACGCGCGTCGACGCGTCGTTCGCGGCGGCGTCGATCGCGGCGCCGAGCTCGTCCATCATCGCGGCGTCGTAGGAGTTCGCCGGCGGGTTGTCGAGCACGACCGAGCCGACCGCGCCGTCGCTCGCGTAGTTCACCGCCATCAGGCCAGCCCTCCGACGACGACGGACTTGAGCTCGACGTAGTGGTCGAGCGCCTCGAGGCCGTGCTCCTTGCCGAAGCCGCTGGCCTTGACGCCGCCGAACGGCAGCTCGTCGTAGCCGTAGTGGATCTGGTTGACCCACGTCATCCCGGCCTCGATCTCCTGCGCCGCGCGGTGGATGCGGCGCACGTCGTGCGTCCAGATCGACGAGCCGAGCCCGTACGCGGTGTCGTTGGCGCGGCGCAGCGCCTCGTCGAGGTCGCCGACGCGGAAGACCGGCAGCACGGGCCCGAACACCTCCTCGCGCACGAGGCGCGAGTCGTCGGGCGGGTCGGCGACGACCGCCGGCTCGAGGAACCAGCCCTTATCGCTGGCGCCGGTGCCGCCGCCGATGAGCAGCTCGCCGCCCCCGGCGACGCCGTCCTCGAGCTGCTCGAGCAGCTCGTCGCGGCCGGCGCGCGTGTGGATCGGCCCCATGCGCAGGCGCGGCTTCTCGGCCTTGACCGTGCCGTCGCCGGGCTCGTAGCGCCCGACGCGGTCGACGAGCTGGCCGACGAAGTCGTCGTAGACGGCGTCGAAGACGTAGACGCGCTTGCAGCCCAGGCACGCCTGGCCGGCGTTCCAGTAGCGCCCGATGATGACCGCCTTGACCGCCGCGTCGACGTCGGCGTCGTCGCACACGATCACGGGGTCCGAGCCGCCGAGCTCGAGCGTGACCCGCTTCAGGTCGGGGCCGGCGATGGACATGATGTGGCGGCCGGTGCTCGTCTCGCCCGTGAAGGCGACGCGCCGGACGTCGGGGTGGCCGACGAGGACGTCGCCGATCTCCGCGCCGCGCCCGGTGACCACGTTGAGCACGCCGTCGGGCACGCCCGCCTCGGCGAACAGCCGCGCGACCTCCAGCGTCGCCAGCGGCGTCGTCGACGCCGGCTTGGCCACGACCGTGTTGCCGGTCGCCAGCGCCGGCGCGACCTTCGTCCCGAGCAGCGTGAGCGGGAAGTTGTAGGGCGTGATCGCAGCGCAGACGCCCATCGGACGGCGGATGACCATGCCGTACGCGGGGCCGAGCGTCGACGGCAGCTCCTGGTGGGCGCCGCGGACCTTGGTCGCCGCCTCGGCGTAGTAGCGCACGCCGTGCGCGAGGTGGGTGACCTCGCCGCGCGCCTCGGCGATCGGCTTGCCCTGCTCGGAGGTGAGGACCGCCGCGAGCTCCTTGGCGTGCTCCTCGACGAGGTCGGCCGCGCGGCCCAGGATCGCGGCGCGCTCCTCGACGTCGGTGCGCGACCAGTCGGGAAATGCGCGCTTGGCGGTCTCGACCGCCAGCTCGACGTCGGCGGCCTGCGCGCTGGGCACGGTGCCGACGACCTCCTCGGTGGCGGGGTTGACCACCTCGATCTCGGCGTTGCCGGCGGCGTGTCGCCACTCGCCCCCGATGAGCATGGTCGCTTCCACGTTGTCTCCTCTAGTCGATGGTGCTCGTGCTCAGGTATCGCTCGCGGTACGCCTGGTACTCGGCGGCCGCGGTCTGGCTCCAGCGCAGGGCCGAGCCCGACAGCTCCTTCTTCTCCACCGCCGGCGCGCCGGCGGCGAGCATGCGCGCGCCGACCTCGGCGCCCTCGGCGAGGACCGACCCGGCGGCGAGCATCGCGCCGGCGCCCAGGCGCGAGCGCTGCAGGGCGATGGCGCCCATGCCGACGATCGCGCCGTCCTCGATGACGCAGCCCTCGAGCATCGCGCCGTGGCCGACGATGACGCTCGCGCCGACGATCGTCGGCAGGTCGCGGGCGCAGTGGATGACGGCGTTGTCCTGGATCGAGCTCTCGGCCCCGACCCGGATGGCCGAGCTGTCGCCGCGCAGCACGGCGCCGAACCAGACGCTGGCGCGGTCGCCGATCTCGACGTCGCCGACGAGGACCGCGGTCGGGGCGAGGAAGACGTCCTCGCCGACGACCGGCCGCACCCCGTCGAGCTCGACGATGATCGCCATCAGGAGCCGGTGAAGACGGGGTCGTGCCGCTCGCGCGCGGCGGCGAGCCCCTCGCGGTGGTCGGCGGACTGCAGCAGCGCGGTCTGGGCCAGGCTCTCGGCGACGGCGCCGCTGCGGGCGTCGACGTCGGCGGCCAGGTGCAGCAGGCGCTTGGCGGCGGCAAACGAGAGCGGCGCGCGGACGAGCATCCGCTCCACGCGGGCGCGAGCGCGCGCGAGCACGTCGTCCTCGCCGGACAGCTCGCTGAGCAGGCCGGCCGCGAGCGCGGCCTCGGCATCGAGGTCGTCGCCGCCCAGCAGCAGCTCCTTGGCGCGGGCCAGGCCGAGCAGCTTGACCAGCCGCGTCAGGCCGCCGTGGGCGGGAACGAGGCCCACGCGGCCCTCGCGGAACGCGATCTGAGCGCGCGGCGAGCCGACGCGCCAGTCGCACGCCAGCGCGAGGGCGAGCCCGGCGCCGATGGCCACGCCGTCGATCGCGGCGACCACCGGCTTCTCCAGGCGCTCGACCGCGTCGACGAGATCCGTGAGCCGGTGCGACACGTGGCGGTAGGCTCGCGCATCGTGGAGGTCCTCGAACCGCGCGAGGTCGCCCCCCGCGCAGAAGGCGCCCCCGGCGCCGGTCAGGATCATGCCGCGAACCGCGGCGTCGGTGGCGGCGTCGTCGAGGGCGTCGCGCAGGGCGTCGCGCAGGTCCGCGTCGATCGCGTTGCGGCGCTCCGGTCGGTCGAGCATGAGCGTCAGGACGCCGCTCTCCAGCGTGCGGGCGACGGGCTCCCTCGCCGTGCTTGACGACATGCTGGCAAGACTATATGGTGGCGGCCGTAAGTCAAGTGTCACATGTGGGGTACACCAATGGCAGCCGACAGCGCGACCATCGAAGAGCTCGCTCCACGCACCGAGGACGAGGTGCGCGAGCACCTGGCGGCGGGGCGGCTGGTGGAGGGCCTGCGGCACATGTCACCGCAATACCTCAGCGGGATCCGGCGCATCCTCACCGTGTCGGCCGACACCGAGCTCGTCAGCGCGCCGGCGTACCTGCGCGCCGCGGGTCACGCGCCCGCGCTGAACAACTTCGGCTCGGCGATGTCGATCATCCAGGACGAGCTGGCGCACGCGCACATCGGCTACCGGCTGCTGGCGGACCTCGGCGTCGACATGCCCGCGCTGGTCTACGAGCGCGCGCCCCAGGACTTCAAGTACCCCTACGCCTTCGACGTGCCGCTGGACTCCTGGCACGAGCTGGTGCTGGCCAACGCGCTCTACGACCAAGCCGGATTCGTCCTGCTCTCCGACGTCCACGCCTCGAGCACGTTCGGGCCGTGGAAGCGGGCGCTGGCCAAGGTCGACAAGGAGGAGACGTTCCACCTGCGCCACGGGCGCACGTGGGTCAAGAAGCTCTGCGCCGACCCCGACGACAGGCGCCGCCTGCAGGCCTCGGTGGACTGGATGTTCATCCTCACCCTGGAGTGGTTCGGGCTCCCCGACGCGCGCAAGCGTCACGCCATCCAGCTCGAGTACGGCTTCAAGGGCAAGACCAACGACGAGCTGCGCCAGGACTGGATGGCCGCGGTCGTGCCGTTCATGGACGAGGTCGGCCTGCAGGTGCCGGCGCACTGGGACGAGGACGAGCGGCGCTGGGCGATCGACTGCCCGTTCCCGGCGGCCTTCGACGAGGAGGCCAAGGCGTGGCTGCTCGACGACGGGCCGATCTCCTGGGAGCGCGTGGTCGAGCGCTGGAAGCGCCACGGGCCGATGAACCGCGAGTACGTCACGCGCCTGCAGCGCGGCTATCGCACGACGCTCGGGCGGGCGGCATGAGCGCGAGCGCTTCCACGCTGACCGCCGTCGAGCAGGTCGAGGCGCGGCTGTGGGCCGCGCTGCGCGAGGTCGAGGACCCCGAGATCCCCATCTCGGTCGTGGGCATGGGCCTGATCGTCTCGCTCGCCTACCGCCCCGACGAGCGCGCCGTCGACATCGAGCTCACCTTCACCGCGATGGGCTGCCCGGCGATGGACTTCATCGAGGACGACATCCGCGAACGGCTGCTGCAGGAGCCCGACGTCGACGAGGCCCGCATCGAGGTCGTCTGGGATCCGGTGTGGACGCGCGCCCGCATCCGCGAGGAGTCGCGCGAGACGATGCGCCGCCTGGGGATCGTGGCATGAGCCGGACCGAGGGCGTGTGGGAGGTCTTCGCGCGCCAGTCCTACGAGGAGCCGCTGCACCACGTGGGCGCCGTCACCGAGACCGACGAGGACCTCGCGATCGTCGCGGCGCGCTCGATCTACGACGAGCAGCCGTGGATCGAGATGGTGATCGTGCCCCGCTCCGCCATCCGGGAGGCGATCGCCCCATGAGCACCGTTCCGACGTCCACGGGCGCGCCCGCCGTGGCGGCCGCCACGGCGGCCATGGCCTCGCTCGTCGCGTCGCTGGCCGACAACAAGGCCGCGCTCGGCCACCGCTACGGCGAATGGGCGGTCAGCGCGCCCACGCTGGAGTCGGCGGTGGCCGCCGCCGCCATGGCCCAGGACGAGCTCGGCCACGCGCGCTCGACCTACCCGGTCATCAAGCAGCTCGACCCCGACGGCGGCGAGGAGCCCGGCGGCGACCGGCGGCTCGCGCTGCTCGACGACGAGCTGCCCGACTGGAGCGCGTTCGTCGCCGCCAACCTCGTCGTCGACGGCGTGCTGAGCACGTTCGTCGCCGCGTGCCGCGACAGCAGCATCGAGCCGCTGGCGCAGCGCGCGCGCAAGATCCTCCAGGAGGAGGGCTCGCACCGCACGCACGGCGAGGCCTGGGCCCGGCGCCTGTGCCGCGCCGGCGGCCGCGACCGCGACGAGCTCCTGAGGCGGATCGCCGACACGTGGCAGCAGGCCGCGCGCTGGCCCGGGCCCTCCGACGACCCCGGCTACCGCGCCGCCGTCGAGCACGGCATGGTCGCCGACGGGCCCGACCGGATCCGCGAGCGCGTGCGCACCTGGCTCGCCGAGCTGCTCGCCTCCGAGGGAGCGCACGTCGATCTGCCCGACCCCGCCGACTGGGCGGGCTGGGATGCCGCGCGGCGGCGCTGAGGGCGCGCCGCCGGCGACGCCCGCGTGCCCGTTCTGCGCCGCCGGCGACGCCGAGCTCGTGTCGCAGTTCGGGTCGCAGATCATCACGAGCCAGTGGCGCTGCCGGTCCTGCGGCACGTACTTCGAGGCCGTGCGCGACGACTTCTCCGACGCCGGCGACGGCGTCGAGCCGGCCGCGTAGGCGCGTACCCGTGCGCGTTGGCGGCAGTGCGCGGCGTTCGGCATCGAGGGGAAGCGGAGTCGGTGGCGCTGCGGGGCGCGGGCGGTCGTCCTCGCGGGAGCGTGCTTGACGAGAAATGCACCGTATGCGGGCAGAATTCGTCGAGCGCGCACGCGCGAGCGGAAATCCGGGCATGGCCGAGCGGGTGACCCGGCCCCACCCGACCACAGACGCAAGAAGCGGAGCGCAGAACCCCCACGCCCGCCGCCGCCCCCATCGCTAGCCTGCCGCCGGTGAACGAGCAGCTCCGCCGGCGCTCGGTCGGCTCGCCCGCAGCGCGCAGCATGCTGCTCACCGTGCTGGGCGAGTACGTCCTGCCCCGCCGCGACCGCGGCGGCATCTGGCAGGAGGCGCTGGTCGCCGCGCTCGGCGCGATCGGCTACACGACGCACGCGGCGCGCCAGGCGCTCGCGCGCAGCACGCGCGACGGCTGGCTGACCACCGAGCGCCACGGACGCCGCGCGCGGATGACGCTCACCGACGAGACGGCCCAGCTCCTGAGCGAGGGCACGAAGCGCATCTACTCCTTCGGCCAGCCGAGCGACTGGGACGGCCACTGGCTGCTCGTGGTCGTCCGCGTGCCCGAGTCGCGCCGCGACGTCCGCCACCACCTGCGCAGCCGGCTGGCATGGGCCGGCCTGGGGTCGCTCGGCGGCGGGCTGTGGCTCACGCCGCACGTGGCCCACGAGCGCGAGGTCCAGGAGGCCGTGGCCGACGAGTCCGTGGCCGAGGTCATCTCGTTCCGGGCCGAGGTCGGCGCGCTGGGCGACCCGCAGCGCGTCGTGCGCGCCGCGTGGGACCTCGACGCGGTGGCCGAGCTGTACCGCGCCTTCGTGGCCGACTTCTCACGCCTGCGCCCAGCCGACGGCGAGGCCGCGTTCCGGGCGCAGAGCACCATGGTCCACGCGTGGCGCAAGTTCCCCTTCATCGACCCGGACCTGCCGGCGTCGCTGCTGCCCTCGCGCTGGCCCAAGGGCCGGGCCCACGAGCTGTTCCACGACCGCCACGAGCGCTGGGGGCCGGCGGCGGTGGCGTACTTCGAGTCGCTCGTCGCGGCGTAGGTCGGATAGCCTCGCCGCGATCTCGACCTGGTGCGACAGTTCTCGGGTGAGCACCTCGTAGCGCTCGGGGCCATGGCGGCGGCCATCGGCGCCTCGGTCGCGATCGCCCGCCGCGCGCCCGATCGCGCCGCAGCGCTCTCGCGCGGCCTGGCCCTGATCGTCCTGGCCGGATGGGTCGGCGAGCAGGTCGCCGACGTCGTGCTCGGGACCTGGTCGGCCCGCTTCAACCTCCCGCTGCAGCTCACCGACGCCGTGTCGCTGACCTCGGTGCTCGCCCTGTGGCAGCCGCGGGCGCTGCTCGTGGAGCTGACCTACTTCTGGGCGCTGACGGCCTCCCTGCAGGCGACGCTCACCCCCGACCTCGCCCAGTCGTTCCCGAGCGTCTTCTACTTCACGTACTTCACCTACCACGCGGGAGCGATCGTGGCCGCGTTCCTGCTCGTCTTCGGACGCCGGCTCTACCCGCGCCCTGGCGCGGCCTGGCGCGTCTTCGCGGCGACGCTCGCCTTCACCGCCGTCGCCGGGGCGGGCGACCTCGTCACCGGTGGCAACTACATGTATCTGCGCGCCAAGCCCGAGCACGCGTCGCTGCTCAACGCCATGGGCCCGTGGCCGTGGTACATCGCGGAGACCGCGGTGCTCGGCCTGGCCATGCTGCTCGGGCTGCAGGCGCTCACGAGCCTCGCCCGACGTCGCGACCTCACGGTGCCCCGCGGCGCGGATCTGATGTGATCGTGGCCGATGGCGCCCGACGACGACGGCCTCCCCGACCCCGCCCGCCTGACGCTGCGCCGCCGCGTCGAGTGGATCGACACCGACGCGGCCGGGATCTACCACTGGACCACGGCGTTCCGGTTCGCCGAGGCCGCCGAGGCCGCCCTGCACACCGCGCTCGGGATCGCCGACCGCACGTTCGGCGCCACGCCGCGCGTCGGCGTCGAGGCGAGCTTCACGCGCGCGCTGCGCTTCAACGAGGCCGTCGACGTCTCGCTCGCGGTGCAGTCGATCGGGCGGACCTCGCTGCGCTACCGCCTGGCGATCGGCGGCGACGCCGGCCCGGCGGTCGACGGCACGCTCACCGTCTGCCTGATCGACCCCGCGACCGGGCGCGCCATCCCCTGGCCCGACGACCTGCGCGAGCGGCTGGCCGCCGGCGGCGAGCAGCAGCCCGCGGCCTGAGCCCGACGGCGACGGGTAGCCTCCGCGCGATGCAACGCCACCGGATCGCCGTCATCGGCGGCGACGGCATCGGGCCGGAGGTCGTCGAGGCCGGCCTGCGGGTCCTCCGACGCGTGGCCGAGCGCGACGGCGGCTTCGCGCTCGACACCGAGGAGCTGCCGTGGGGCAGCGCCTACTACGCCGAGCACGGGCGCATGGCGCCCCCCGACGCGCTCGACGTCCTGCGCGACCGCGACGCCATCTACCTCGGCGCGGTCGGCTCGCCCGCGGTCCCCGACGACGTCACGCTGTGGGGCCTGCTGCTGCCGATCCGTCAGGTCTTCGACCAGTACGTGAACCTGCGGCCGGTGCGGCTGCTGCCCGGCGTGCGCAGCCCGCTGGCGGGCCGCGAGCCGCGCGACATCGACTTCGTGTGCGTGCGCGAGAACACCGAGGGCGAGTACTGCGGCGCCGGCGGCCGCGTGCACCAGGGCCTGGAGATCGAGGTCGGCGTGCAGACCGACGTGTTCACGCGCGCCGGGGTCGAGCGGATCGCGCGCTACGCCTTCGAGCTCGCGCGCGAGCGCCGGCGCCACGTCACCAGCGTGACCAAGTCCAACGCCGGCCGCCACGCGTACGTCTTCTGGGACGACGTGGTGGCCGAGGTCGGGCGCGACTACCCCGACGTCGAGCTCGACCGCGTGCTCGTCGACGCGGCGGCGGCGTTCTTCGTCACGCGCCCGGAGCGCTTCGACGTCGT
>JAXDHQ010000041.1:0-2698 GCA_034664395.1 Solirubrobacteraceae bacterium
GTTGGGCGCGGGCCGCGGCGGCCCGGCGCCCGGCCAGCCGTGGTCGGTGCCCGTCAGCCGCAGGAGCTCGACGCGCCGGCCGCCGTCGCAGTCGCGGTAGGTCAAGCGCGTGACCAGCCGCCGCGGCGTGCTGCGCCGCGGCGGCGTGGCGCAGCCGTCGCGCCGCGCCCACCTCGCGGTGAAGCGGGGCACGTTGCCCTTGAAGTCGGGCGGCTTGCCGCGGTACGGGACGACCGTGTCGGCGGTCCCGTGGATGGCGAGGAACGACTCGCGTGCGGCGGCCGGGCATCGGTCCAGCGCGCGGTAGCCGGCGGCCACGGGGACGACGGCCGCGAAGCGGTCGGGCAGCTCGCACGCCATGCGGGTGGCGAAGCCGGCGCCGTTGGACACCCCGGTGATCGAGACGCGGTCGGGGTCGAAGCAGCCGCCCCCGTCCTCGGGCGCGATGCGGTCCAGCAGCGCCGTGACGTCGGCCACGTCCTGCGTGCCCTGCCGCTCGTTGAGCGTCCAGAAGCCGCCGTGCACCGAGGTCGGATAGAGGATCGCGAAGCGCCGCCGCGGGCCGGCGCGCCCGAGCCCGAGGCGGTCGGTCCGGTCGCCGCCGCCGCCGGGGATGGTCACGACGAGCAGCGGCGTGCGGCCAGGCTCGGCGCCGTCCGGGACGCGGAGCTGGCCGCCCTGCACCAGGTGGAGCCCGGGCGACGGGCAGCGGGGCGTCGGCTGCGCGTGGCGGGCGGGGGTCGCGGACGCCGCGCCGCCGCACGCCCCGAGGACCGGCGCCACGGCGGCGAGCGCGATGGCTCCTCGGCGGGTCACGCGAGCAGCCTACGACCCTGAGCCCGGTGCGGACGGCGTAGGCTGTCGCCCGCGCCGGGCCCACGACGCGGTCCGGCGGCGCAAGCGACAGGGAAGGGACGGATGGTCGTCGCGGAGGCGGTCGGGCGGACGCTGGCGGACCTCGGGGTCGAGGTCGTCTTCGGCCTGATGGGCAGCGGCAACCTCACGGTGACCAACGCGCTGCGCGACGGCGGCGCCGCGTTCTACGCCGCGCGCCACGAGACCGCCGCCGTCTGCATGGCCGACGGCTACGCGCGCGTCGGCGGCGGCCTGGCGGCGGCGAGCGTCCACCAGGGGCCGGGCCTGACCAACGCGATCACCGGCCTCACCGAGGCGGCCAAGAGCCGCACGCCGATCGTCCTCGTCGCCGCCGACGTGCCCGCGGGCGCGCTGCGCTCGAACTTCCGCATCGACCAGGCCGGGCTCGTCGAGGCGGTGGGCGCGGTGGCCGAGCGCGTCTACGGCCCCGAGACGGCGGCGGCCGACGTCGCCCGCGCCGTGCGCCGGGCCCGGGTCGAGCGCCGCGCCGTCGTGCTGATGCTCCCGCTCGACGTGCAGGCGATGGAGGTCCCCGACGGCGCCGGCGCCCGGCCGATCGGACCGGAGCTGGCGCCGCCGCGGCCGGCCGAGGCGGTCGTCGCGCAGGTGGCCGACGCGCTGGCGCGGGCGCGCCGCCCGGCCATCGTCGCCGGCCGGGGCGCCGTGCTGGCCGGCGCCGGGCCGGCCCTGCGGCGCCTGGGCGAGCTCACCGGCGCGATCCTCGCCACCTCGGCGGTCGGCAACGGGCTCTTCGCCGGCGACCCGTTCGCCGTCGGCATCTCCGGCGGCTTCGCCTCCCCGACCGCGGCGAAGCTGCTGGGCGAGGCCGACCTCGTCCTCGCGGTCGGGGCGACGCTGAACATGTGGACCACGCGCCACGGCGCGCTGGTGGCCGGCACCCGCGTGATCCAGGTCGACGTCGACGAGGAGGCGATCGGCGGCCACCTCGCCGTCGACGTCGGGGTGCTCGGCGACGCGCGCGCCAGCGCCGAGGCGCTCGTGGCCGCGGTCGAGGCCGCCGGCGCCGTCGGCGCCGCCCGCACCCCGGCGCTGGCGCACGCGATCCGCGCCGGCCGCTGGCAGGACGTGCCCTACGAGGAGAGCACCGCGGCGGGGACGATCGACCCGCGCACGCTCACCATCGCGCTCGACGAGATGCTGCCCGACGAGCGCACCGTGGCCGTCGACTCCGGGCACTTCATGGGCTGGCCGGCGATGTACCTGCGCGTGCCCGACGCGGCCGGCTTCGTCTTCGCCCAGGCCTTCCAGTGCGTCGGCCTCGGACTGGCCAACGCGATCGGCGCGGCGGTGGCGCGGCCCGACCGCCTCACGGTCGCGGCCGTCGGCGACGGCGGCGCGCTGCTGGCGCTCGGCGAGCTCGAGACGCTCGGGCGCCTCGGGCTGCCGGTCCTCGTCGTGATCTACAACGACGCGGCCTACGGCGCCGAGGTCCACCACTTCCGGCCCATGGGCCAGGCGGTCGACCTCGCCCAGTTCCCCGACACCGACTTCGCGGCGCTGGCGCGCGCCGCCGGCTGCGAGGGCGCGACGGTGCGCTGCATCGCCGACCTCGACGCCGTCGCCGCGTGGCTGACGCGGCGCGACCGGCCCCTCGTCGTCGACGCCAAGGTCGATCCCGACGTCTGCGCGGAGTGGCTCCAGGAGGCCTTCCGTGGCCATTGAGCAAGGAGGAAGCGATGTCGTCTGAGCCCGCGTCCACCACCGTCCTGCCCGAGCTCGTCGCGGCCCTCGCCGCCGGCTCCGTGCGGCTCGTGGACCTCACGCAGCCGCTCAGCGAGCGCACGCCGGTGCTGGTCCTGCC
>JAXDHQ010000042.1:0-5686 GCA_034664395.1 Solirubrobacteraceae bacterium
GGCGGCGGCGAACTGCTCGGCGACGTTGACGGCGTCCTGGCCGGTCATGGCGTCGACGACCAGGAGGATCGAGTGCGGCTTGACCGCGTCGCGGATGTCGACGAGCTCGTCCATGAGCGCCTGGTCGACGTGCAGGCGACCGGACGTGTCGACGATGAGGACGTCCTTGCCCTCCGTCTTGGCCCGCTCCAGGGCCCAGCGGGCGATCTCCACCGGGCTCGAGTCGGTGCCCTGCTCGTACACGTCGGCGCCGGCCTGCGCGCCGACCTTGACGAGCTGGTCGACGGCCGCGGGCCGGTAGACGTCGCAGGCGGCGAGGGCGACCGACGACCCGTGCTCGGCCTTCAGCCAGAGCGCGAGCTTCGCGGCGGCGGTCGTCTTGCCCGAGCCCTGCAGGCCCGCCATGAGCACGACCGTCGGCGGCCGCGGCGAGAACGTCACGCCGCGCGAGGCGCCCCCCATCAGGGCGGCCAGCTCCTCGTTGACGATCTTGACGACCTGCTGGCCGGGGTTGAGCGTCCCCAGCACGTCGGCGCCGAGGCAGCGCTCCTTGACCGTCGCCGTGAACGACTTGACGACCTTGAAGTTGACGTCGGCCTCGAGCAGCGCGAGGCGGATCTCGCGCATGGCCTTGTCGATGTCGGCCTCGGTCAGCGTCCCGCGGGCGCGGACGTCGCTGAGGGTCGCCTGGAGCTTCTCGGAGAGGGCGTCGAACACTGGAGCTGAGTCTAGAGCGGCGCGGGCTCTCGGCCGCCAGGACGCACGCGGACCCGACCGCTCAGGCCAGGCGGATCAGCGTCACACCGTCGCGCACGGTGAGCATGACCTGCTCCGTTCGCGGATCGGCCGCCACGTGGTCGTTGAACGCGTCCATCTGGCGCGCCATCTCGTCGGCCGGCGCGATGACCTCGCCGCCGCGCAGGGTGTTGTCGGCGGCGATGAGGCCGCCGGGCGCCAGCTTGGGGACGACGGCGTCGTAGTAGGCGGGGTAGCCGCCCTTGTCGGCGTCGATGAACACGAAGTCGAACGGACCCTCGAGCGATTCGATCGTCTCCCCCGCCGGCCCCTGGCGCAGCTCGATGCGCTCGCCGTGGGGCGAGCGGGCGAACCACGACCGGGCGAAGTCGGCGTGCTCGTCGGACAGCTCGCAGGTGATCAGCCGCCCGCCCTGTGGCAGCGCCGAGGCCATCGCCAGCGACGAGTAGCCGCTGTACGTCCCGATCTCGAGCACGAGCCGCGGTTGCAGCAGCCCGACCAGGAAGCGCAGCAGGCCGCCGAGGACGGGGCCGGCGAGCATCCCGGGCGCCGAGAGCGACGCCCGCGTGGCCGCCTCGAGCTCGTCGAGCAGCGGGTCGGCCGCGGTGGTGTGCGCCACGACGTAGGCGTCGAGCGCCTCGGGCTCCGCGAACAGCTCGCTCACGAGCGCGCCTACGCCGGCCCGTCGCCGGGCCCGATCGGCGGCGGCGACGCGGGCGGCGACGGCGCGGCCGGCGGCGGCGACGCCTGCCCGCGATCGGGCAGCATGCCGCCGAGGTTCGACAGCGCCTGGGTGAACTCGCTCGGGATGACCCAGATCTTGTTCGCGTCGCCGCGCGCGAGCTGGGGCAGCATCTGCAGGTACTGGTAGCTCAGCAGCTTGGGGTCGGGGTCGCCCGCGTGGATGGCGCGGAAGACGGTGTCGATCGCCTTCGCCTCGCCCTCGGAGCGCAGGATCGCCGACTGCTTGGCCCCCTCGGCCTTGAGCACCGAGGACTGCTTCTCGCCCTCCGCGGTGAGGATGGCCGACTGCTTGACGCCCTCGGCCGTGAGGATCGCCGCGCGCCGGTCGCGCTCGGCGCGCATCTGCTTCTCCATCGCCTCCTGGATCGTGGCGGGCGGATCGATCGACTTGAGCTCGACGCCGTTGATGCGAATGCCCCACTTGCCCGTGCGCTCGTCGAGGACGATGCGCAGGCGGTCGTTGACCTCGTCGCGGCTGGTCAGCGCCTGCTCCAGCGTCAGCGAGCCGACGATGTTGCGCAGCGTGGTGACCGTGAGCTGCTCGATCGCCTGCAGCGGGTTGGCGACCTCGTAGGTCGCCGACTTCGGCTCGGTGATCGTGAAGTACAGGACGGTGTCGATCCCCACCGAGACGTTGTCGGCGGTGATGACGGGCTGGGGCGGGAAGGTGACCACCTGCTCGCGCAGGTCCAGCAGCGGACGCACGCGATCGATGAAGGGCACGACGATGGTCAGCCCCGGCGTCAGGGTCCGGCTGTAGCGCCCGAGGCGCTCGACCACCCCGGCCCGCGCCTGGGGGATGATCCGCACCGTCTTGGCGGCCACGAAGAGCGCGAAGAGGATCAGTACCGCCGCCACGATCAATCCAGCCATTCCCTGCCTCCTCAGTCGCTCACGAGCGCGGTCGCGCCCCTGATCTGCAGCACCTGCACGCGCGTTCCGGCCTCGAAGACGCGATCCTCGTCGAACGAGCGCGCGGTCCACACCTCGCCGTCGAGGCGCACCGCGCCGACGCCCGCGTCGTTGTCGATGCGCTCGAGCACGACGGCCGAGCGGCCGACCAGCGCCGCCGTGCCGGTCCGGAGCTGCGGCGGCATGTTGATGTGCCGGCGCGCGATCGGCCGCACGACGGTGAAGCTCACGCCGGTCAGCGCCGCGAAGACGATCCAGGCCGGCACCGCCCCGCCGCCCGCGAGCTCGACCGCGGCCGCGCCGGCCGCCCCGATCGCGAACGGGAACAGGTAGAAGCTGAGGTTGATCACCTCGGCCACGGCGAAGACCACCGCGACGATCAGCCAGATCACCCAAGCGTCCATCCCGACGGAGATTAGTCCTGGGGCGAGACGAGGGCGCGAGCGAAGTCGTCGGCGTCGAACGGGCGCAGGTCCTCGAGCGCCTCGCCGATGCCGATGAGCTTGACCGGGATGCCGAGCTCGCCGGCGATCGCCAGCGCGATGCCGCCCTTGGCCGTCCCGTCGAGCTTGGTCAGGACGATGCCGTCGACGGGCACCGCCTCGGAGAACATCTGCGCCTGGCGCAGGCCGTTCTGGCCGGTGGTGGCGTCGACGGTCAGCAGCGTCTCGTGCGGCGCGCCCTCGAGCTGCTTGCCGATGACGCGGCGGACCTTGGTCAGCTCGTCCATGAGGTGGTCCTGGGTGTGCAGGCGCCCGGCGGTGTCGACGATGACCACGTCGGCGCCGCGCTCGCGGCCCTGACGGACGGCCTCGAAGGCGACCGACCCCGGGTCCGAGCCCTCGGGGCCCGTGACGATCTCGCAGCCCGCCCGCTGCGCCCACTGGGCGAGCTGCTCGACGGCCGCGGCGCGGAACGTGTCGGCCGCGCCGAGGACGACCGACTTGCCCAGCTCGCGCTGCAGGTGCCAGGCGAGCTTGCCGATCGTCGTGGTCTTCCCGGTGCCGTTGACGCCGGCGACCATGATCACGGTCGGCTCGTGCGTGAGGTCGATCCGGCCCTCGCCGGGGCGCGCGAGGTCGGCCAGCAGCTCGGTCAGGCGCCGCGACAGGGCCTCGCCGCCCTCCAGTCCCCCGGCCTCGGCCTCCATCTCGAGCCTGCCGACCACCTCGGCGGTCGTCCGCGCGCCGACGTCGGCCATGATCAGCGCCTCCTCCAGGCGCTCCCACGTGGCGGTGTCGAGCTCCCCTTCGAAGAGCGTGGCCTGGATCTCGGCCCCGAGCGCCTGGCGCGTCTTGGAGAGGTTCTCCCGCAGGCGGCGGAGGAAGCCGCGCCGACGCTCGGGCTCGTCGGGGTCCGCGCCGGCGTCGGCGGCGACGCGTGCGCCGTCGCCGGTGATGTAGACGTCGGTCCAGTCGCGGGGCATCGGCGGTGCGCGACGATAGCGGAGTGCCGATCGAGTTCCGTGCCCTCGATGCCGCCGTCCCGCCGGCCAGCGACCTGCTCGCCGCGATGGTCGCCGAGATGGACGTCCTCTACGGCGCGGTCCACGGCGCCGGCTCCCCGTCCGCCACCCCGGCGGACTTCGCGCCGCCGGGCGGGACCTTCCTGGTCGGCTTCGACGCGGGCGAGGCCGTGTGCGCGGGCGGCGTCAGGCGCTTCGCCGACGGCGTCGCCGAGATCAAGCGCATGTACGTCGCGCCGTCCGCGCGCGGACGGGGAATGGCGCGGACGCTGCTGGGCGCGCTCGAGGACGCCGCCCGCGGCCTCGGCTACGCCGTCGTGCGGCTCGACACCGGCCCGCGACAGCCGCACGCGCTCGCCCTGTACGCGTCGGCGGGCTACGGCGAGGTCGGCGACTACAACCGCAACCCGCACGCGGCGTACTGGGGCGAGAAGCAGCTCTGACAGACCCGCACGGGGCCCGCCTCGGGCGCCATGCGGCGCCTTCGGCACCCGTCAGGCGACCAGCGTCTCGAGCGGGACGTCGGGGTCGACGAGCCGCGCGCGGTCGACCGTGGCGCGCGAGCGCACGAGCTCCTGGATGTGCTCGTTGACGTCCCACACGTTGACGTTCATGCCCGCGGTCACGCGGCCGTCGCGCAGCCAGAAGGCGACGAACTCGCGCGTCGCCGGGTCGCCGCGGAAGACGACCTCGTCGCCGGGCTCGGACAGTCCCGCATATTCCATGCCGACGTCGTACTGATCGGAGAAGAAGTACGGAACGCGGTCGTAGACGACGTCCTGACCGAGCATCGCCCGCGCGGCGGTCGGCCCCTGCTCCAGCGCGTTGGCCCAGTGCTCGACGCGCACGCGCCCCAGCAGCGGGTGGTCGTGGTTGGCGACGTCCCCGGCCGCGTAGACGCCGTCGACGCTCGCCCGCAGGCTCGCGTCGACCAGGATCCCGTTGTCGACGTCGAGGACGCCCTCGGCCAGCGCCGTGCGCGGCGTCACGCCGACGCCCAGGACGACGGCGTCGCAGTCGATCGTCGCGCCGTCCGACGTGCGCACCCGCTCGGCGCGGCCGGAGCCCTCGATCGCCTCGACGCCGGTGCCCAGGGCCAGCCGCACGCCGTGCTCGGCGTGGACGTCGCGGTAGAACGCGCCCAGCTCGGGGCCCAGGACGCGCAACAGGGGCAGCTCCGCGGGCTCGATGACCGTCACGTCCAGGCCGCGCTGGCGCGCGGACGCGGCCACCTCGCAGCCGATCCATCCCCCGCCGACGACGGCCAGCCGGCCGCCGCGGTCGAGCACGGCGCGCAGCCCGTCGGAGTCGGCCAGCGTGCGCAGCACGTGCACGCCGTCGAGGTCCGCACCGGGGATCGGCGGGCGCCGCGGCTCGGCGCCGGTGGCCAGCAGCAGCGCGTCGTAGGCGATCGACTCGCCGCCGGTCAGCACGACCGACCGCTGCGCGAGGTCCAGGCGCTCGACCGTCACGCCCGTGCGCAGCTCGACGTCGTGCTCGGCGTACCAGCCCGCCTCCTGCAGGTAGACCTTCGCGCGCTCCTGCTCGCCGCGCAGGTAGTCCTTGCTCAGCGGCGGCCGCTCGTACGGGCGCTCGGGCTCGGCGCCGACGAGCACGACGCGCCCGTCGAAGCCCTCGTCGCGGAGGGTCTCGACCGCCTTGCCGCCGGCCATGCCCGCGCCCACGATCACGAATGTGGTGCTCACGCCAGTCCTCTCTCGTGCATGACGACTCTGCGTCGCCGGCGAGGTCCGTCTTACCACCGTCGCCCGCGCGGGGTCCAGCGTCAGGCGGTCGTCGTGTCTGGCA
>JAXDHQ010000043.1:0-8756 GCA_034664395.1 Solirubrobacteraceae bacterium
CGTCCGCCGAGACGACGCGCAGCTCGCCGTCGGTGCGGAAGGCGGCGACGCGCCGGTGGCCGGTCACGGGCAGCGCCTCGACCAGCAGGCGCGCGGTGACCGAGGGGATGTCGATCGGCGTCGAGCGCTGGAGCACGACGCCGGCGATGTGTCCGTCGGCGAGGTCGATGTCCTGCGCGATGTGAACGGGTCGATCGCCGAAGTAGGTGTAAGGGTCGCCGTTCTGCACGAGCACGGTGACGCCGCGCAGCACCTCCGAGCCCACGTGCGCCTCCAGCCGTGGGGGGCGCACGACGTACTCCTTCGTGAACGTGCTCATGGCCGCCCACGTGAAGTACCACTGGCGCAGGCGGGTCTTCACCCGCGGGTGGGCGTCGACCCGGCGCACGACCGCGCCGTCGAGCCCCATGCCGGCCGAGAACGTGAAGTGGCGCCCGTTGACGTGCGCGAGGTCGACGCGCCGCGGGCGCCAGTCGTCGGCGATCCGCAGGAGGTGCTCGGTGGCGTCGACGATGTCGCCCGGCACGCCGAGCATCTTGCAGTAGACGTTGGTGGCGCCGCCGGGCAGCGCGGTCAGCGGGGTGGGGGAGCCCACCAGGCCGTTGGCCGCCTCGTTGACGGTGCCGTCGCCGCCGAAGGCGACCACGACGTCGTAGCCCTCGTCGGCCGCCTCGCGGCACAGCTCGGTCGCGTGGTCGCGCCCCTCGGTGTCGACCGCGTCGACCTCGTAGCGCCCCTGCAGGGCGTAGACCACGAGGTTCTTCAGGCGATCCGAGACGGTCGTCGCGTACGGGTTGACGATGACCAGCATCCGCTTGCGCTCCACGGGCGCCTCCAGCGCGGCGAACGCGCCGGCGAGGCTCTCGAGCGACTCGAGCGGCGACAGGGGGGATCGTGCTCCGGCGGCCGGCGGGCTCACGGCTACAGCCAGCCGCGGCGCTTGAAGAGCAGGATCGTCGCCACGAGGACGACGACCATCACCGCGATGACGCCGAGGAAGCCCGCCGTGGTGCCCTCGCCCGGCACGTGGGTGTTCATGCCCCAGATGCTGGCGAGCAGCGTGAGCGGCAGGACGATGACGCTGATCGCGGTGAGCACGCGGAAGGTGTCGTTCAGGCGATGCGAGATGACCGCCTCGTTGGTGGATTCCAGCGCCTCGACGACCTCCTTGAAGTTCTCGAGCATGTCCCAGATCCGCTCGGACGCGTCGTTGATGTCGTCGAAGTAGATCTCGAGGTCCTCGGGGATGTAGCGCTTGGTCGCCTCGAGGTCGCGCAGGGCGACGCGCTGCGGGCGGACGATCTTGCGGAAGTTGATGATCTCCTGCTTGACGTTGGAGATGTCGCGCACGACCTCGGAGGAGTGCTCGCCCTCGAAGATGTCGTCCTCGAGGCGCTCGAGCTTGTTGCCCACCTTGCGCAGCATCGGGAACGAGCCGTCGACGCAGTCGTCGACGATCTTGTAGAGCAGGTAGCCCGGGCCCTTGGAGAAGAGCTGCTCGCGCAGGTCGTCGCGCGTGCGGCAGCGCTCGAACAGGTACTCGACCGGCTGCAGGCGCTCGTTGGGGAGCGTGACGACGAAGTCCGGGCCGACGAAGACGTCGAGCTCGGCCGCGTTCAGGCGGCCGACCTGCTTGTCGAAGGCGGGGAAGTGCAGCACGACGAACAGGTAGTCGTCGTACTCGTCGACCTTCGGGCGCTGATTGCGGCTGAAGACGTCCTCGTAGTCGAGCGGATGGAAGTCGAAGTGCTCCTCCAGCCAGGCGCGGTCGGCCGCGCGGGGGCGCTCGATGTTGATCCAGCGCAGCGGCGCGCCCCCGTCCTCGGGGACGTGCTCGATGATCTCGACGTTCGGGCGCTCAGGCTCGGCCGGACGGGTGACGACGCCGCCGCGTGTCCGCGCCGTGCGCCTGAGGCGAGGCTTGGGCAGATTCGGCATAGGGACTTCGCGGCTCGTCGGTCGTCATCGTCGTCGGAATCGGGTTTCGCCTCGACGGGCAGTCTACCTGTCTGTTGCGTCGTCGCCCGTACTTGGTAAGGTCCCAAGCCACATAGCTGGACACATCCAGAGGGGTGGAGGGACTGGCCCGATGAAGCCCCGGCAACCTCCCGCTTGCGGGAAAGGTGCCAATTCCTGAGAGATGTGGCCGAGGACTTCCAGACCTCCGCCACGTGAATCCCGGCGGAGGTCTTTTTCATGGGAGCCACCAAGCTGACGTGTCGCGAGTGCGGGGCCGACTACGGTCTCGAGGCGCTCTATGTGTGCGATCGCTGCTTCGGGCCGCTCGAGGTCGCCTACGAGCACGGCGATCTCGACGTCGAGCACGTGCGCCGGCGGATCCAGGGCGGACCGCAGAACATCTGGCGCTATCACGACTTCCTGCCCCTCGAGGGCCCGCAGCCGCGCACGCGCACCGGCCTGCCGGCCGGGTGCACGCCGCTGATCCGCGCCGACCGGCTCGCCGCGCGGCTGGGCGTCCGCGAGGTGTGGGTCAAGAACGACGCGGCCAACCCGACGCACTCCTTCAAGGACCGCGTCGTCTCGGTCGCCTCGGCGCGCGCCCGCGAGCTCGGCTACGAGGTGCTCGCCTGCGCCTCGACCGGCAACCTGGCCAACTCCGTCGCCGCCCACGGCGCGGCGCTCGGGATGCAGACCTACGTGTTCATCCCGTCCGACCTCGAGGAGCAGAAGATCCTCGCGACCGGCGTCTACGGGACGAACCTGATCAAGGTCAAGGGGACCTACGACGACGTCAACCGGCTCTGCACCGAGCTGTCGGGCGAGCGCGACTGGGCGTTCGTCAACGTCAACATCCGCCCGTACTACGCCGAGGGCTCCAAGACGCTGGCCTACGAGGTCGTCGAGCAGCTCGGCTGGGAGCTGCCCGACCGCGTCGTGGCGCCGATCGCCTCGGGCTCGCTGTACACCAAGATCGCCAGGGGCTTCGACGAGTGGCGCGAGCTCGGCCTCGTCGAGGGCGACGCGCCGATCATGAACGGGGCGCAGGCCGAGGGCTGCTCGCCCGTCGCCTCCGCCTACGCGTCCGGCGCCGACTTCTGCCGGCCCGTGCGTCCGGACACGATCGCCAAGTCGCTGGCCATCGGGAACCCCGCCGACGGCCCGTACGCGCTCGACCTCGCGCGCCGCAGCGGCGGCGCGATCGACTCCGTCACCGACGACGAGATCCGCGCCGGGATCCGCCTCTTGGCCGAGACGACCGGGGTCTTCACGGAGACGGCCGGCGGCGTGACCACCGCGGTGCTGGCCAAGCTGGCCGAGCGCGGCGACCTCGACCCCGACGAGCGCATCGCGCTGATCATCACCGGCGAGGGCCTCAAGACGCTCGACGCCGTGCGCGGCACGTTCGAGGCGTTCGAGATCGGGGCGTCGTTCGACGAGTTCGTCGAGCGGGTCGAGGGCGCCGAGGTGCGGGCCTGATGCTGACCGTGAAGCTCCCCACCCAGCTCCGTGAGGCGGCCGGCGGCGAGAGCGCCGTCAGCGTGGACGGCGCCACCGTGCAGGAGGCCCTCGACGCCTTGTTCGACCGCCACGGGGAGCTGCGCGACCGGCTGTCCGACGGCGACGGCGCGCTGCGGCGCTTCGTCAACGTCTACGTCGACGGCGAGGACATCCGGTTCGGCGACGGGCTGCAGACGCCGGTCGCCGACGGGCAGGAGATCCAGATCCTGCCGGCGGTCGCCGGCGGCTGATGCTCGCGGCGACCGCGGCCATCGCCGCGCTCGCCGCGGGACCGGCGGTCGCTCCGCCCCCGACCACCGTGCTGAAGGTGCGTCCGGGGCGGACCGTGAGCATGTACGCGCGCCCCGGCGGGCGGCGGCTGTTCGGCGTCCTGCCCCGCACGATCTACGGGCGCCGGCTGATCCTGTCGGTCACCCAGCGCCGGGGGGCGTGGGCAGCGGTGTCGACGTTCCTCGTCCCCAACGGCCGTCGCGCGTGGGTGCGCGTGACGCGCCGCGACTTCGTCCAGCGGCGCACGCGCTGGCGCCTGCACGCCGACCTGTCCGCGCGCACGCTGACCGTGCGGCACGGGGCGGACGTGGTGCGGACGCTGGCCGTCAGCATCGGGACGAGCTCGAAGGCGACGCCGCACGGGACCTTCGCCGTCACCGACAAGCTCGCGGGCCGGGCGTTCGGGCGCGCTTACGGCTGCTGCATCCTCGCGCTGTCGGGCCATCAGCCGCGCGTGCGCAACGGCCCGATCGACGGCCGCCTGGCCATCCACGGGACCGACCGCCCCGAGCTCGTCGGGCATCGGGTGTCCGAGGGCTGCCTGCGCGCTCGCGACGCCGAGGTGCGGTGGCTGATGCGCACCGTGCCGGTCGGGACGCAGATCACGATCCGGCGGTGAGGTCTCGGGGCTCGCGGTGTCCGTGACGCCGCGGGCCTGCCGAGCCGCGGGCTCGGGCGCCGCCCCCGCTACCGTCCCGTCCACGTGGCCGATCGCCTGAAGCCCTACCGCGCCAAGCGCTCCGCCGGCGCCACGCCGGAGCCGATGGGACGGCGCTTCGTCATCCAGGAGCACCACGCCACGCGGCTGCACTGGGACCTGCGCCTGGAGCGCGACGGGGTGCTCGTCTCGTGGGCGATCCCCAACGGCCTGCCCGAGGGGCCGAAGGACAACCGGCTGGCCGTCCACACCGAGGACCATCCGGTCGAGTACCTCGACTTCCACGGCGAGATCCCGCGCGGCGAGTACGGCGCCGGGACGATGACGATCTGGGACAGCGGCACCTACGAGGAGCTCAAGTGGGAGCCGCGCAAGGTCGAGGTGCACCTGCACGGCGAGCGCGTCGAGGGCCGCTACGCGCTGTTCGCGATCGACAAGGGCGACGATCCGAAGGACTGGATGATCCACCGCATGGACCCGCCGGCCGACACGTCGGCGGAGCCGATGCCCGACAAGCTCGTGCCGATGCTCGCCCGCCCCGGGACCCTGCCGCGCGACGACGAGAACTGGGCCTACGAGGTCAAGTGGGACGGCGTGCGCGCCATCTGCCACTCCGAGCCCGGGCGGATGCGCCTGCACTCGCGCAACCTGCTCGACATCACCCCGCGCTATCCGGAGCTCGGCCGCCTCAACCGCGCGCTCAGCCACCACCGCGCGATCCTCGACGGCGAGGTCGTCGCGCTCGACGCCGACGGCCGCCCGAGCTTCGGCGCGCTGCAGCGGCGCATGCACGTCGGCTCGGAATCGGCGGTCCGGCGGCTGGCCCGCGACACGCCGGTCACCTACATGATCTTCGACCTGCTGTGGGTCGACGGCCACTCGCTCATGGAGCTGCCCTACGCCGAGCGCCGGGCGCGGCTCGAGGAGCTCGACCTAAAGGAGGGCGAGCGCTGGCGCGTCCCCGACCACGTCGTCGGCCACGGCGCCGAGCTGCTGGCCGCCACCGCCGAGCAGGGCCTGGAGGGCGTCATCGCCAAGCGCCTGGACTCGCCGTACGAGCCCGGACGGCGCAGCGCGAACTGGCTGAAGATCAAGAACTTCGCGCGCCAGGAGGTCGTCGTCGGCGGCTGGATGCCCGGCGAGGGCCGCCGCCGCGACCGCATCGGCTCGCTGCTCGTCGGCGTGGGGGAGGACGACGGCCTGCGCTACGCCGGTCGCGTCGGCACGGGGTTCACCGAGCAGGAGCTCGATCGCCTCGCCGGCCTCCTCGGGCCGCTGCAGCGCGACGACTCGCCGTTCGCGCCCGGCGTGCCGAAGCCGCCGCGCGACGCCGTCTTCGTCGACCCGCGGCTCGTCGCCGAGGTCGAGTTCCGCGAGTGGACCGACAGCGGCCAGCTCCGCGCGCCGTCCTACAAGGGCCTGCGCGACGACAAGCCGGCCGAGCTCGTCGTGCGCGAGGAATCGGGCACGGCGGTGGCCGAGGTCGACGGGCGCACCGTGCGGCTGTCCAACCTCGACAAGGTCATGTATCCGAAGGCCGGCTTCACCAAGCGCGACGTCATCGACTACTACGCCCGCATCGCGCCGGTGCTCCTGCCGCATCTCGAGGACCGCGCGCTCACGCTGAAGCGCTATCCCAACGGCGTCGAAGGCGACTTCTTCTACGAGAAGAACGCGCCGTCGCACCGCCCCGACTGGGTGCGCACGGCGCGCGTGGGCGGCATCGACTACGTCGTCGTCGACAGCGAGGCGACGCTCGTGTGGCTCGCCAACCTGGCCGACCTCGAGCTGCACACGTCGCTGGCGCTCGTCACCGAGCCCGGACGTCCCACGCTCGTCGCCTTCGATCTCGATCCCGGCGCGCCGGCGACGATCGTCGAGTGCTGCCGGGTCGCCGAGCTGCTGCACGGGATGTTCGAGGGCCTGGGCCTGGAGTCGTTCGCCAAGACGTCGGGGTCGAAGGGGATGCAGGTCTACGTGCCCCTGAACTCCGAGGCGACCTTCGCCCAGACCAAGGGCTTCGCCAGGGCGGTGGCCGAGCTGCTCGCGCGCGAGGAGCCCGACCTCGTCGTCGCCCGCCAGACGAAGTCGGCGCGCAAGGGCAAGGTGCTCGTCGACTGGGGCCAGAACGACGAGGCCAAGACGACGATCACCGCCTACTCGCTGCGCGCGATGGAGCGCCCGACGGTCTCCACGCCGCTGACCTGGGACGAGGTCCGCGCCGCGCGGCGCCCCGAGGACCTGGTGTTCGAGGCCGGCGACGTCCTGCGCCGAGCCGAAGAGCACGGCGACCTCTTCGCGCCCGTCCTGTCGCTCGTGCAGCGCCTGCCGGGCGCCTAGTCCGACGCGGCCGATCACTACAGTGCGCCGGCCATGACGGCGCCGCGGGTCCTCATCCTCTCGGCCTCCATCGGCGAGGGACACGACCTGCCCGCCCGGGTCCTGGCCGACGGCCTCGCGCTCGAGCGCCCCGACGTGCACGTCCGCATCGAGGACGGGCTGCTCGAGATGGGCTGGCCGATCGACCGCGTGGTCATGGGCGGAAGCCGCTTCGACTCGCGCGCCGCCAACGTGTTGTACGACATCGAGTACTGGTGCTTCACCTACGCGCCGCCGGTGCGCGGCCTCGGCGGCTGGCTGCTCGACGTGCTCGGCGGCCGGGGCCTGCTCAGGCTCATCGAGCAGGAGCGCCCGGACGTGATCGTCTCGACCTACCCCGGCGTCACCGAGTCGCTGGGACGCATGCGCCGGCGCGGCGCGCTGGAGGTGCCCGTCGCCTCCGCCATCACCGACCTGGCGGCGCTGCGCTACTGGGCCCACCCGGGCGTCGACCTGCACCTCATCACGCACCGCGAGTCGACCGCCGAGGTGCGGTCGATCGCGCCGGACAGCCGGATCGCATGGACGAACGGCCTGACCTCGCCCGAGTTCCTGACGCCGCGCGACCCCACCGAGGCGCGCGCCGACCTGGGCCTGCCGCCGGACGGCCCGATCGTCGCCGTCTCCGGCGGCGGCTGGGCGGTCGGCGACCTCGCCGGCGCCGCCGAGGTGGCGCTGCGCGTGCCCGACGCCACCGTGGTCTGCCTGTGCGGGCGCAACGACGAGCTGCGCGAGCGCCTGGAGCGCGACTTCGCCGGCGAGCCGCGGCTGCGCGCGATCGGGTTCACCGATCGCATGGGCGACTGGCTGGCGGCCGCCGACGCGCTGGTGCACTCGACCGCCGGCCTGACGGTGCTCGAGGCCATGATCCGCGGCTGCGCCGTCGTCTCCTACGGCTGGGGGCGCGGCCACATCCGGGTCAACAACCACGCCTATCGCCGCTTCGGCCTCGCCGAGGTCGCGACCACGCCGGCCGAGCTGGGGGAGGCCCTGCGCCGCGCGCTGGCCAGCCGCCCCGCGCCCGACCTGTCCTACGCGCAGCTCAGGAGCGCCGCGTCGGCGGTCCTGGAGCTGGCGCGCCGATGATCCCGGACACCGCGCGCGACGAGGCGAGCAGGACCGCGCCGGCGACGACCGCGACGAGGCCCGCGCCCAGCGTCAGGCCACCCAGCGGCGTGTGGGTCCACTGCTCGCCGCCGACCAGGCCGGCCACGACGACCGGCACCGCGATCTGGATCGCGAGCACGATCGGCGCCACCAGCGTCGCCGGGCGGCGCTGCAGCGCGGACATCTCGCTCACCGTGGCCAGCAGCCCGGCGCCGCCCGCCATCGCCGCCAGCGCCAGCGCAGCCAGCCACTGGCCCTCGGAGATCTGCTCGGACACGAGCTTGGCGCCGAGCGCCGCCACGCTGTCGGCGGCGCCGGTTGCCACGATCGCCAGCGTCGGCGTCGAGCGCCGGCGCGCGACGTGGGGCGCGAGCGCGATCGCCGTCAGCAGCGCGAGCGCGACCACGATCCCGGCGCCGTGCGGCGGGTGGCCGGGCGGCGGGGCCGACGCGGCGAGGACCCCGATCCCGGCGATGACCAGCGCCACGGCGGCGATCTCGCGCCGGCCGACGCGCTCGTCCAGGATGCGGGCGCCGAGCACGAGCAGGAGCAGCAGCCCGAGGGCGAGCGTCGGCTGCACGAGCGCGAGCGGCGCCATCGCCAGGGCGGCGACCTGCAGCGGCCAGCCGAGGATCGACAGCGCGGTGGCCCCGATCCAGCGGCCGTTGCGCGCGAGGTGGCCCAGGAGCGAGATCCGCAGCGACAGCGAGGCGGGGGCGCGGCGCGCCTCCAGCGCCTGGAAGGCGTATCCGGTCTCGAAGCAGATCGCGGCGCCGGCGGCCAGGAGGAGCCCGCCGCCCGTCGAAGCGGCGATCACTGCCACCATCCACGCATGCGTCCGGGCATCATGGCGGTTGGCGCG
>JAXDHQ010000044.1:0-9941 GCA_034664395.1 Solirubrobacteraceae bacterium
GCCGTGCGCCGCGCCGCCGGCTTAGGGCGCCGGCACCTCGCCCGGAGAGCGCGGCGCGCCACGCAGGCGCTCGCGCTCCCACTGGCTCAGGCGCCAGAGATCGCGGCGGACCTGCTTGGGGTCGACCTGGCGGCCAGGGAGGTGCATGTTGGCCGTGGCGATCAGGCGACGCTCGTCGCCGGTCAGCGCCATCCACTTCGCCAGGACGTCGTCGGAGTCGGGCAGCCGGGCGCTGCCGTACGGTCGCGTCTCGTCGGGGAACTCGACGCAGTACTCGTTGAGCAGCTCCTGCGTCTGCGGCAGGTAGGCGACGATCGGCCTGTGCGGATAGACGATGTACGCGTAGGGGGCGCCGGCGCGCGGGTCGTCGCCGATCCGCCCGCGCTTGGGAGCCCGCGCCAGCGCGCCCCACACGCGGATGAAGCCCAGGTCGCGGTACATCGCCCACTCCTCCTCGTTGACGCACGACTCGAGGAGCTGGCGGGCGCGCTGCTCGGCGCGGCGCTCGCGGCCGGGGTCGTAGCTGGCGCCGGGGATGATCCGCCGGCGCGCCCGGTGACGGGCGAAGGCCTCCTTGAGCGGCGGCAGGACGAGGTCCCACAGCAGCGCCACGATGACGACGCCGATGGCGATGGTGGCGAGCAGCACGGCGGCCCCGCCCCTGTCAGGCGCCACCCGCGGCGCGGGGGAAGAAGATGACGCGCTCGGCGTCGCGGGGGATCTCGTCGAACGCCTTGACCATGCGCGCCTCGCGACGCCCGGCCGAGCCGTGCTCGGGCACCGCAGCCCACATGCCCTGGTCGAGCTGGTTGCGGAACTCGCGCACCAGCAGCTCCTCCTCCTCGGACACCCGGACGTCTCCTTCGGCGATCAACAGCTCGCCGTGTCCTGGCTTCATACGGAGGAACCTCATGGTGAAGCCCGATTATGACAAAGCGCGAACGCCGGGCCGCCGCGTTTCGGCAAGGGTTGCCGGCAGCGGACACGGAGTGGGCGCCGCTGCGCTCGCAGGCCTCACCGCCCCAGTCCGAGGACGTTGACCGGCCCAGCCCCGGCCCCGAGCTCGCGCAGGGCGTCGCGGACCGCCTCCGCGGCCACCCGCCTCGCCTCGCGGGCCGCACGCTCGAGATCGTCACCGCGGGCCAGGCACGCCGCCAGCGTCGACGAGTGCGTGCACCCCGATCCGTGCGCGGCGCCGTCGGGATAGCGCGGGCCCCCGATCTCGATCATCCGCTCGCCGTCGAACAGCAGGTCCGTGGCCTCCTCGCGATGACCCCCCGTCACGACGACCGCCCGCGGGCCCAGCGCGTGGACGGCGCGCGCCAGTTGCTGCGCCGAGGCGCCGCCGTCGTCCCCGGCGAGGACCCGCGCCTCGGGGACGTTCGGCGTGACGACCGTCGCCCGCACGAGCACCTGCTCGACGAGCGCGGCATGGGCGTCCTCGTCGAGCAGTCGCGCCCCGGACTCGGCCACCATGACGGGATCCACCACGATCGGGGTGCCGTCCGGCAGGAGGTCGAGGGCCTCGGCCACCGCACGAGCGGTGGCCGCGCTGCCCAGCATCCCGATCTTGACCGCGTCGACGCCGAGGTCCTCGACGACCGCGCGCACCTGCGCCACGATCATCGCCGGCGACACCGCCTCGACCGCGGTCACGGCGACCGTGTTCTGCGCGGTGATGGCCGTGATCGCCGTGGTGCCGTGGACGCCCGCCCGAGCGAACGCCTTCAGGTCGGCCTGGATCCCGGCACCCCCGCCGGAGTCCGAGCCGGCGATCGACAGGCAGACGGGGATGCGTCCGGGCTCGGGCACGGCGGCGAAGGATAGGTGCGCTCCAGCGGTGGGAGCCGTCATGACGGAATCACCACGTAGCGGCCGCCCGCCGAGCGACGCAGATGCCCCAGGAGCTCGAGCTCGGTCAGCCCGGCCAGCGTCGGGCCCACCTCGCCTGGAGCCGCGGCGAGCGCCGCCAGCGTGTCGCGTCCTGAGGCGACCTCGCCCAGCAGCTCGCGCAGCCGCGGCTCGAGATGCAGCGGCGGCCCGTGATCGCCGCCTTGGACCCCGACGGCGCCGTCCAGCGCGTCGCGCGCGTCGCGGATGAGGATCGCCCCGTCGCGCAAGAGGGCGTTGGTGCCTGCCGCCCGCCACGCGGTGACGGGCCCGGGGACGGCGCCGACCTCGCGTCCGAGGTCCGTCGCGATCTCGGCCGTGATCAACGAGCCCGAGCGCACCGCGGCTTCGACCACGATCGTCATGTGCGCGAGGCCCGCGATGATTCGGTTGCGGGCCGGGAAGCACCACTTCAGCGGCTGGAACCCCGGCGGCAGCTCGCTCACGACGCAGCCGCCCGCCTCGACGATCTCACCCCGCAGTCGCGCCTTGCTGGGCGGATAGGGCAGGTCCGCCCCGCTGGCCAGCACGGCGATCGTCGGGCCGCCGGCCTCGAGGGCACCGGCGTGCGCGGCGCTGTCGATGCCGAGGGCCATCCCGCTGACCACCGTCACGCCCGCCGCCGCCAGTCCCCGCCCGAGCACGCGCGCCACCTCGAGGCCGTCAGGAGACGCGCGGCGCGTTCCGACCACCGCGACGGCCCGCGGCCCGTTCTCGAGATCGCCCCCGGCCAGCGCGCGCAGGCGCTCGACGCCCCCGGCGACGAAGAGCGCGGCCGGCAGGTCGTCGAGCTGGCGCAGCCGGGTCGGGTAGTCCTCGTCGTGGCGACATGTCGCCTCCAGCCCGGCGTCGGCCACGGCCTGGCGCAGAGCCCCGCCGTCGAGCTCCTCGAGCTCGGCCACGAGCTGCGGCGCACGGTCTCCGCCCACTGCGGACAACAGCGCCTCGTCCGTGAGGGCGAGGATCTCGCGCAGCCGGCGTCGCTGATGACGCGCGATCTCGATCGACCCGGCCAGCCGAGCGATGAGCCAGGTGCGTCCGAGGCACTCCGCGCAGGGCCACGTCTCGCTCATGCCGCGACCTCCGCGACAGCGCCCGCGTCGTGGCGGTAGCCGAGCGCCGCGACGACGTGCTCGCGGCTCACGGCCTCGCTGCGGGCGAGATCGGCGACCGTCCTGGCCACGCGCAGCGCCCGGTCGCGGCCGCGCGCGCTGAGGTGGCCGCGGCGGTAGGCGTCGATCAGCGTGCGCTCGGCGTCGGCGGTCAGTCGCACCGCTTGGCGAACCGCACGGGCCTCCATGTGTGCGTTGCAGGTCGCCCCGGTTCCGGCGAGCCGCGAGGCCTGGCGCTCGCGCGCGTCGAGCACGCGCGCTCGCTCGACCTCCGACGACGCGGTCGGCTCCCCGCCGAGACGGTCGGCCTGCGGGCGCTGCACGTGCACCAGGAGATCGATGCGATCCAGCAGCGGGCCGCTCAATCGCCGGGCGTGACGCCCGAGCTCCGCGTCCGAGCAGCGACAGCGTCGCGCCGGAGCGTGCCCGCACGGACATGGATTGGTCGCCGCCACCAGCATGAAGCGCGTCGGGAAGATCGCGGTCCGCTGGCCCCGGACGATGACCGCGCGCCCGTCCTCCAGCGGCTGGCGCAGCGCCTCGAGCGCCGGCCGCGCGAACTCCGCCAGCTCATCGAGGAAGAGGACGCCATGGTGGGCGAGGCTCGCCTCCCCGGGGGCCGGGACCGGACCGCCGCCGACGAGCCCCGAGGCCGAGATCAGGTGGTGCGGGGCCCGGAACGGACGCTCGGCGATCAGGCCGCCACCGTGGTGCAGGCCCGCGACGCTGTGGATGCGCGTGACCTCGAGCGCCTCGGCCCGCGACAGCGGCGGCAGGATCGACGGCAGGCGCCGCGCCAGCATCGTCTTCCCCACGCCGGGTGGACCGGACATCAGCAGGTTGTGGGCGCCGGCCGCGGCGAGCGTCAGCGCCTCGACGACGTCCGGGTGACCGCGCACGTCGGCCAGATCCGGGTGCCGGCTGACCGGCTCCGGCGCGGGGGCGTCCGCCTCCGGCGGCGGTGGCCGCTCTCCCCCGCGCAGGATCTCTGCCACCTGGGCCAAGTTGCTCGCGCCCAGCACGTCCAGCCCCTCGACGAGGTTCGCCTCCATGAGCCGCTCGACGGGGACGACGAGGCCCCGCAGCCCGGCGCGAGCGGTGCCCTCCGCGACGGTCAGGGCGCCGGCGCACGGGCGGATCTCGCCTCCGAGACCCAGTTCCCCGAAGACCGCGTAGCGCTCCAGCGCTTCGAGCGGAACGTCGCCGCCGGCGGCGAGCACCGCGCAGGCGATGGCCAGGTCGAAGCCCGGACCGGTCTTGCGCAGCGCGGCGGGCGCGAGGTTGACCGTCACCCGCCGGCGCGGGAACTCGAAGCCCGAGTTGAGGATCGCCGCTCGGACGCGCTCGCGTGACTCGCGCACCGCCCGGTCGCCGAGCCCGACGATCGTGAACTCGGGAAGTCCCGCCCGCACGTCGATCTCCACGTGCACCCGGCGGGGCTCGAGCCCATCGATGGTGAAGGTGGTGACGCCGGCGAGCATGACTGCCACGCTAGGCATCGCCGCGTGACAGCGGAACACGCGATCTGCACCGAAAGTGCGCAGTGCCTCAGGAGCGACGGCGGCCTGTGGCAGGGGCTGCGCAGACTTTTTGCGAACAGCGCCCCACGTGTCACACGCCACGGCCTAGCGTCGCCGACGTGCCCACCGATCTCCGCCGCCACCTCGGTCGCCTGGGCGAGGACCTCGCCCTCGCCCACCTGCAACGACTGGGCTACACGCTCGTCACGCGCAACTACCGTACCCGCCACGGCGAGATCGACCTCGTCGTCTGCGAGCGCGGGATCCTCGTGTTCGTCGAGGTCAAGACGCGCCGAGCGAGCGTCGCGGGGCGCGGGCCGTGGGAGAGCCTGCACGCCCGCAAGCAGGAGCGGGTCCGGCGGATGGCCGCTCAGTTCCTGGCCGAGGTCGATGACCGACCGTGGTCACCGGAGCTGCGCTTCGACGCCATCGGCATCGTCATCGACGCGCGCGGGCAGCTCGTGCGCCTCGACCACCTCGAGGACGCGTTCTGATGGCGGCTCGTCCGGTGGGCTCAGAGCGCGAGCTGCTGGTACGCCGTGCTCTGGAAGGAGAGGCGGTGCAGCGGAGAGACGCCCAGGCGCTGAATCGCGTCGCGGTGCTCGGGCGTCGAGTAGCCCACGTGCGAGCGGAACTCCCATCCCGGGTGCAGGGCGTCGGCGCGGTGCATGAAGCGGTCGCGCGTGACCTTGGCGACGATGGAGGCCGCGGCGATGGCCGCGCTCGTGGCGTCGCCGTCGACGATCGGACGCTGCTCGAAGCCGAACTCCGGGACCCCGAAGCCGTCGATCAGGCACAGGCAGTCGGGGCGCGCCACGCGAGCCAGCGCGTCGCGCAGCGCGGCCAGGTTGGTCTTGTGCAGCCCCCGGCCGTCGATGCCGCGCACGCAGCGCGAGACGACGCTGACCTTGACGGCGGTCCGCATGACCACCGGGTACAGCTCGTCGCGAGCCTCGGCGTCGTGCTGCTTGGAGTCGTTGAGGGCGGTCAGCGCGCGGACCTCGCGAACGCCCAGCGCCTCGATGTCGAACAGCACCGCGGCGGCGACGAGCGGTCCGGCGAGGCATCCGCGGCCGGCTTCGTCTGCTCCCGCGATCCACCGCACGCCGAGGCCGCGGTCGAATTGGAAGAGGCGGCGCCCGGTGCGGCGCTTGACGCGCGGGCGTCGGCGGCGAGGCTCGGAGGTGGACGTGGACCCGGCCCCCACCGCCTCGGCGGCCTGCGGCGGCACGGCGGCGATGACGGGCTGGGCGGGGGGTTCCGTCAAGACGCGCATCACCGTAGCGACAGCACCGGCGGATCCGGCCGGTGGCGGCGCGCCGCGGCGGGCGTCAGAGCAGGCCGACGCGCTTCGGCGGCCAGTACGTCGCGAAGGCCCCGCCGATGATCCAGTTGCGCGGGACCGGTCCCCAGAAGCGGCTGTCGTCGGACTCGCCACGGTTGTCGCCCATCATGAACCAGTGCTCCGGAGGGATCGTGATCGGAGACGTGAAGTTGCAGCCCCGTCCGGCGTTCCCCTGGCAGCTCTGGCTGATGTAGCCGTCCTTCTCACGCTTGCCATTGCGATAAACGTGACCGTGCTTGATGAAGATCTTGTCGCCGGGGCCGGCGACGACGCGCTTGATGAAGTTCACCGTCGCGCGCTGCGGCGTCGGCTGGTCGCAGGCCTGACCCTGCTGGAGGTCGCCGTCGCCGCAGGTGTCGGTGTCCGATCCCTTCGGCGGGTGGAAGACGACGACGTCGCCGACCTTGGGATCCGAGAAGCGATGGCCGATCCGGTCGACCAGGACGCGCTGGCCCACCTCGAGCGTGGGGACCATCGACTCGCTGGGGATGCGGTACGGCTTGACGAGGAAGGCCTGGATCGCGAGCGCGAGGCCCAAGGCGATGGCGACGATGACGACGAGCTCGAGGAGCGATCCGCCCGCCGACTTCTCCTTCGTGGCCACTTACGCCTTGTCGTCGGCCGCGGCGTCGGTCTCGTGCTCGGTGTCGTCGCCGGCCGGTTGGGCGGCGGCGGCTGGCTCTTCGACGGCGTCGGCGGCAGGCTGGTCCGTGGCGGCGTCGGCGCCGGGCTGCTCCTCCGCGGCCGCGGCGGCGGGCTGCTCCGTGGCGGCCTCGGCGGCCGGCGCGGACGCGTCGCCCTCGGACGTCGCGGCGTCCGCGGTGTCGACCGCGCCGCCGGCGTCGACGACCTCCTCGGCCGTCGCGCCCTCGGCGTCGACGGCCTCCGGGGAGGCCGCGGCCTCGGCCTCAAGGACGGCGGCGGGGTCGTGCAGGAGACCCGGCGTCACGGCCTCCTCGGGACCGGTGTAGCGACGCTCGCGGACGCGGGCGCGCTTGCCGACCCGCTCGCGCAGGTAGTAGAGCTTCGCGCGCCGGACGTCGCCTCGCGCGGCCACTTCGATCTTCTCGATCTTCGGCGAATGCACGGGGAACGTGCGCTCCACGCCGACGCCGAAGGACTGCTTGCGGACCGTGAAGGTCTCGCGCGCGCCGTGGCCCTGGCGCTTGATGACGACGCCCTCGAAGACCTGGGTGCGCCGGCGCGTGCCCTCGACGACCTGGAAATGGACGCGGACGCGGTCGCCGGCGGCGAACTGCGGGACGCGGCGCAGCTGCGCGCGCTCGAGGCTGTCGATCACGGTGCTCATGGCAAAGAGAAGGCGCGGGAGGACGACACACAGACCCGTTCCCGCGCGGCGGGCTCATGGTAGCGAAGACGCGCCACCTGCCGCCCCGCGCTCGCGACTGCGCGCACGGCGCCACTGGCTGATCTCCTCGTGATGGCCCGAGAGCAGCACCTCAGGAACCCGCCAGCCCCGGTAGTCGGCGGGACGGGTGTAGTGCGGGTACTCCGGATCGCCGCCCAGAGCGGCGCTGAAGGACTCCTCGACCGCGGACTCGGCGTGGCCCAGCGAGCCGGGGAGCTTGCGCAGGACCGCGTCCATGACGACCATCGCGGCGAGCTCGCCGCCGGACAGCACGTAGCGGCCGATCGAGACCGCGTCCGAGGCGAAGTGCTGCACGATGCGCTCGTCGAAGCCCTCGTAGCGGCCGCACAGCAGGGTGATGGCCGGCTCGGCCGCGAGCTCGTCGACGAAGCGGTCGTCGAGCATCCTGCCGCCGGGCGTCAGCGCGAGCACGCGTCGCTGGTTGCGCAGGTCGACCGGATCGACGCCGTAGAAGCCGCGCAGCGCGGCGTCCATGACGTCGACGCGGAGCACCATCCCGGCGCCGCCGCCGAACGGCGTGTCGTCGACCTGCCCGCCGCTGAGCGGCGTGTGCTCGCGCGGGTTCAGCGCGCGGAGGTCGTGTCCCTGGCGGATCGCGTTGGCCACGTGGCGCTGACTGCGAAACCAGTCGAACCAGTCGGGGAAGAGCGTGAGGACGTCGAGCTGCATCAGGTGGGCCCCGCGGACGGGTCGGTGCGACCGGGCGCCCGCGCGCCGCCGGTCGCGTCGCCGGGGCTGCTCCCGCCGCCGCTCGGGCCGTCGGCCGGCCCGCCCGCATCACGAGGACCCCCGGAGGCCCCCTCCCCGAGGAAGGCCAGATCGACGTCTATGAGGCCGGCGGTCACGTCGACGGACCGCACCGCGTCGCCGACCAGCGGGACGAGCAGGTCGGGTGCGCCGGGCCGGACGACCTCGAGCGCCTCGCACGACGGCAGCGGCATGAGCCGACGGACGGTGCCGACCGCGGCGTCGCCGTCGACGACGCGGCAGCCCTCGAGGTCCTCGGCGTACCACTCGTCGGCCTCGAGCGGCGGGGCGTCGTCGCGACGGACGAGCAGGTCCTCGCCCCGCAGCGCCTCGGCGGCGGCGCGGCCGGCATGGCCGGCGAGGCGCAGGATCGGGCGCTCGTCCGTGCCGGCGCGCCGCTCGATCTCGATGTCGTCGCCGCCGATGCGGACGGTGGTGGCGGACGTCAGCAGCGCCGGGCGCGGACGCGTGACGTGGAAGGAGCCGTCGAGTCCGTGCGGGCGGCCAACCCGGCCGGCGGCGAGCCACTCCGCCTGCGCGCGGGGCACGTCAGTCCACGATGTCGACGAGCACGCGGCGGTTCTCCTTCACGGCCGCCGCCTTGACGACCGTCCGCAGCGCGTTGGCCGTGCGCCCGCCGCGGCCGATGATCTTGCCGTAGTCGTCCTCGGCTACCGCGAGCTCGAGGACGATCGTCCCGTCCTCCTCCTCGAACTGCTCGACGGAGACCTGGTCAGGGCTGTCGACCAGCTTCCGAGCCAGCGATTCGAGGAGGTCGCGCATGCCGCCTACCGCGCGGTGGGGTCGATGCCCTGCGTCTTCAGCAGCTTGCGGACGGTCTCGGTCGGCTGTGCGCCCTTGGCCAGCCACGAGCGGATCCGCTCCTCGTCGAGCTTGATGGTGGAGGGCTCGGTCTGGGGGTTGTACTGCCCCACCGCCTCGATGTAGCGGCCGTCGCGCGGCGAGCGCTGATCGGCGACGACAACGCGCCACACCGGGTCGTTCCTGCCGCCCACGCGAGTGAGCCGGAGTCGTACTGCCAACGAATGCGTCCTCTCAGAAGTCCTTGGAAAGCCGACGGGAGAGGGTAGCGCCCCCGGAGCCGGCGCGCTCGCCGCCGCGCGCGCGGAAGGCGGCGCGGCGAGCGGCGAAGGACACGGGCGCGCTCGCCGCCGGGCGCGCTCGCCGGCCGCTACCGCCCCTGGCGCATCAGCGCCGCCAGGTCGGGCATCTTGCCGCGGCCGATCTGGCGCATGAGCTTGCGCATCTGGTCGAACTGCTTGACGAGCTGGTTGACCGCCTGGACGTTGGTCCCCGACCCGCGGGCGATGCGCAGGCGCCGCGAGCCCTTGATGAGCTCGGGGCGGCGGCGCTCCTCGGGCGTCATCGACAGGATGATCGCCTCGACGCGGTCGAGCTCGCGCTCGTCGACCTTCATCTTCGAGAGCTCGTTGCCGGCGAAGCCCGGCATCATGCCGAGCAGCGATTGCAGGGGCCCCATGCGGCGGATCATCTTGAGCTGCTTGAGGAAGTCCTCGAGGGTGAACTCGTTCTTGCGCAGCTTGCGCTCGAGCTCGCGCGCCTCGTCCTCCTCGAACTGCGACTCGGCCTTCTCGATGAGCGACATCACGTCGCCCATGCCGAGGATCCGCTGGGCCATGCGGTCGGGGTGGAAGCGCTCGAACTGCGGGAGCTTCTCCCCCACCGAGGCGAACAGGATCGGCTTGCCGGTGACCGCCTTCACGCTCAGGGCCGCGCCGCCGCGGGCGTCGCCGTCGAGCTTGCTCATGACGACGCCGTCGAACTGAACGGCGGCGGCGAACTGCTCGGCGACGTTGACGGCGTCCTGGCCGGTCATGGCGTCGACGACCAGGAGGATCGAGTGCGGCTTGACCGCGTCGCGGATGTCGACGAGCTCGTCCATGAGCGCCTGGTCG
>JAXDHQ010000045.1:0-4753 GCA_034664395.1 Solirubrobacteraceae bacterium
CCGACGACCATCCCGGCCGTCAGGTTGACGGCCGACTGGCCGATGAGCGGCGCGGCGTCTGACCAGGTCCCTGCGGCGCCGGGCGACGAGACGAGCACCCCGGCGGCGACGACGGCGACGGAGATCACCAGCATCGCGACGGCGACCAGGAGGCTCGCAATGAGCTTGGCGCCGAGGACGCGCGAGCGCACCGGGACGAGCGCGAACGTGATCAGCCCGGTGCGCTGGGACCACTCGGAGGTGACGAGCAGGATGCCGAGGACCGGCAGCAGGACGGCCGCCGGCTGCAGCCCGGCGTCGAGGACGGACTGGAACGTGTGGTCCGCCGCATCGCCGACGAGCAGGCGGACGACCACGGCGATCACGGTGAGCGCCACCATGGCGACCTGCAGCCAGAAGCCGGCCCGGGTGTCGACCATCTTGCGCAGCTCGACGGCGACGAGGCGGCCGACGCCGGGTCGCGTGTGGACCCCGGCGGTGTTCACGGGGATCGGTGCGGTGAGGGTGGTGGCGCTCATGCGGTTGCTCCTGCCAGCTCGGGGTGGATCGAATCGGTCTTCGGCGCCGGAGCGCTTCCGCCGGACGCGGTCAGCTCGAAGAAGAGGCGCTCGAGGCCCGCGCCCTCGGCGGGGGCGAGCCGGTGCAGCACGACGCCGCCGGCCAACGCTGCGCGTGCGACGACTTCGGGCTCGGCCTCGACCAGCCGCCGGTCGCCGTCGGCGGGATGCGTCGCCAGGCCGGCGCGCTGCAGCGCCGCGTCGAGCCCGGCGAGGTCGGCGGCCGCGACGATGGTCCGGGACTCGGTCAGCAGCTCGGCGCGGGTGCCCTGCGCTTGGATCCGACCGCCGCCGATGATCATCATCCGGTCGGCGACGGCCTCGACCTCGGCCAGCAGGTGCGAGGAGAGCAGCACGGTGCCGCCGCGGTCGGCGAAGCCGCGCAGCAGCCCGCGCATCCAGCGCATGCCCTCCGGGTCGAGGCCGTTGGCGGGCTCGTCGAGAATCAGGACCTCGGGCTCGCCGAGCAACGCGTGGGCGAAGCCCAAGCGCTGGCGCATGCCGAGGGAGTACTGGCCGACCCGCCGCCGGGCCGCCGTCTCGTCGAGGCCAACGAGCTCCAGCAGCGTGTCGACGCGCTGCGCCGGCACGCCCATGGTCTTCGCGGAGACGGCGAGCGCCTCGCGGCCGCGGCGCCCGGCGTGCTGCGCCGACGCGTCGAGCAGGATCCCGACACGCCGTCCAGGGTTCGGGAGGTCGCGGTATCGCCCGCCGAGGATTCGAGCCTCGCCGCTGTCGGGCTCGGACAGGCCGACGAGCATCCGCATCGTCGTGGTCTTGCCGGCGCCGTTGGGGCCGAGGAAGCCCGTGACGGTGCCCGGCTCGCAGCGGAAGGTGACATCGGAGACGACGGTGCGCCCACCGAGCTGCTTGGTGAGTCCTTGGGTTTCGATCATGCCGGCAGACTCACGACCGGCCGGGGTTCGCACCACGGTCCCAGGGCTACGCTCGCCGAGCCAAGAGGCACGGGCAAGCAGCGACTTTGGTAGGGGGTCGCGGCCGTGGCGCTCCCCTAGCCTTCATCTCGCGCGATGGCACGCCAGGCGACAGCACGCTTCACCCATGGTCTGTCGGACTGGATGCGCTCCGCGCTGCCCGGCGTCGTGATCGACGCCCCCGACGAGGAGCGTGGCCGGCGCGACCGCGTCGTCGACGCGACGATGTACCTGGTCGCGTTCGCGATCAGCGCCGCCACCCTGGTGGACACGTGGGACGAGCACCCTCCCTGGTTGCGCGTCGTGGCGATCGTGGTCGGGATCGCAACGCTCGTCTCGTTGCGCTGGCGGCGCACGCACCCGGCCGCGGTCGGGATCGGCGTCGGGACGGTCGCGCTCGTGATCCTCACGGCCTCCGGTCCGACCCTCGCCGCCACCTTCAACGCGGCGATCCGGGCTCGCGGTCGCGACCTGGCCATCGTCGCCGGCCTCGCGATCGCCTGGGCCTTCGTCAACCCGCTGCTCTACCCGCCCCACGGCAGCTACTGGGTCGATGCCGGGGCCAGCCTGCTGATGGCCGGCGTCGTGCTCGGCTGGGGGCTCTTCGTGCGCGCGCGGCGCGAGCTCGTGCACTCGCTGCGCGCACAGGCCGACCGCGCCGGGGACGAGGCGCGCGCGGCCGAGCGGCGGCGGATCGCGCGCGAGATGCACGACGTGCTCGCCCACCGCCTCTCGCTGCTGTCCGTCCACGCCGGCGCGCTCGAGTTCCGGCCCGACGCCCCGGCGGAGGAGGTCGCCGAAGCGGCCGGCGTCATCCGCGAGAGCGCACGGGCCGCGCTCGACGAGCTGCGCGGCGTGATCGGCGTCCTGCGCGAGGACGGCGGCGAGAGCCTGACGGAACCGCCCCAGCCGACGCTCGCCGACCTCGCCGCTCTGGTCGAGGAATCGCGGGCGGCCGGGATGCGGGTCACCGCACAGATCGAGCTGGGCGACGCGGCCCCGCGCGCCGCCGTCGGCCGCACCGCGTACCGGATCGCTCAGGAGGGTCTGACCAACGCGCGCAAGCACGCGCCGGGAGCGGCCGTGACGCTCACCGTCCGCGCGCCCGACGGCGACCTGCAGGTCGAGGTCCGCACGCTCGCGCCCGTGGCCGTCGCCTCGGCGTCGCCGCTGCCCGGGACGGGGACCGGGCTCATCGGGCTCGCCGAGCGCGTCACGCTCGCCGGTGGCGAGCTCGAGCACGGCGTCGATCCCGATGGCGCGTTCGTCCTGCGCGCCCGTCTGCCGCGATGATCCGCGTCCTGCTCGTCGACGATGACGCGCTCGTGCGCTCCGGCCTGCGGATGATGCTCGCCGGCGCGGAGAGCCTCGAGGTGGTGGGCGAGGCCGCCGACGGCCGCGACGTGCTCGGCGCGGTGGACCTCCACCGGCCCGACGTCGTCCTGATGGACATCCGCATGCCGCAGCTCGACGGGATCGCGGCGACCCGGCTGCTCGCCGCGCAGCCGGACCCACCGGCCGTCCTCGTGCTCACCACCTTCGACGCCGACGAGCTCGTCCTGCGCGCGCTGCAGGCCGGCGCGGCCGGCTTCCTGCTCAAGGACACCCCGCCCGCGGAGATCGTCCGTGCGATCGAGCTCGTCCACGCGGGCGACGGCATGCTCTCCCCCACGGTGACCCGCCGGCTCATCTCGATGGTGGCCGGCGACTCGGACGCTGGCGTCCGCGCCGAGCATGCCCGCGAGCGACTGGCGACGCCCAGCCCGCGCGAGCGCGACGTCGCGTTGGCCGTCGGCCTCGGCCACGGCAATGCCGAGATCGCCGCGACGCTGCACCTCTCGGTCGCGACGGTCAAGGGCCATGTCTCCCGACTCCTCGACAAGCTCGAGGTCGACAACCGCGTCCAGATCGCCCTGCTCGTGCAGGCCGCGGGCGAGCACTAGGGTCACACGCGGCCAGGGTTCTCCCGTGCGCCGCCGGCAATCGCGGCGGTCGCTCACAGGCCGGCGTGGTGCATCAGCGCAGCGGTGGCGCCCGCTGCGATCACCACGACGAGCAGGGGCGCCTTGCGCCAGATCAGCCCGGCGGCGACGAGCAGCGCCGGCAGGCGGGCGTCGAGCGCGACGTCGCGGCCCTGGCCGAGGGTCTGCACGACGATGAGCCCCGCGATGACCGGGATGACGAGCACGTCGAGCCGCCGGCCTGCCGCCGCCCGGCCCGGCGCCCAGCTCCCGGCGATCGTGCCGGCGATCTTCAGGGCGTAGGCCGCGCCGCACAGCGCGATGACCGCGGCCCAGCTCATGCGGACGGCCTGCGGCGCAGCAGCGGAACGGCCGCCAGCGCGGACGCCATGACGGGCACGCCCACGGGGGCGATCGGGAGCAGCAGGGTCGCGATCGCCGCCCCGGCGAGGGCGGCTCGCAGCGTCGCGCGCGAGCGGACCTGCGGGACGAGGAGCGCGAGGAACACGGCGGGGAAGATCGCGTCCATCCCCAAGGCGCGCGGGTCGCCGAGGACGCCTCCGGCCAGGGCCCCGGCGAGCGTTCCCGCGTTCCAGCACGCGAAGATCGCCAGGGCGGTCAGCAGGAAGCCCCGGCGCCGGTCGGCCGCGTCGCGCTGCGCGTGCGCCATGGCGGTCGACTCGTCGATGACCAGGTGCGCGTCGAGCGCGCGCCGCCACGGCCGCCGGTGCAGGACCGAGCCCAGGCTCAGCGCGTAGAGGCCGTTGCGCGCCGCCAGCAGGACCGCGGGCGGCAGCGCGGCGGCGACGCCGCCGCCGGCTCCCATCACCGAGACGAACGTGAACTGCGACGCTCCGGTGAAGGCCACGAGCGACATGACGCAGGTCTGCGCGACGCTGAACCCGGCCGCCACCGAGAGCACGCCGAAGGAGACGGCGTAGACGCCCGTGGCGACGCCGATGGAGAGGGCATCGCGGAGGACTCGATCGCGCACTCAGCCATGATGGCGCAGGACCAGCGGCATGTGCTGCCGAGTCGAGCCGCTCTGAGCCTGCTTCTGGCAACATGATGGCGTGGATCGCACCGATCGCGCAATCATCGACGAGCTTCGGCACGACGCGCGTCTCTCCAACGTCGAGCTGGCCGAGCGCGTCAACCTCTCCCCCTCGCCGTGCCTGCGACGGGTCCGCGTCCTCGAACGTGCCGGCGTCATCCGCGGCTACCACGCCGACATCGACCCCGCCGCCGTCGGGCGCGGGTTCGAGGTCGAGGTCATGATCGAGCTCACGCACAAGGACCG
>JAXDHQ010000046.1:0-6212 GCA_034664395.1 Solirubrobacteraceae bacterium
GCTGTCCACCCCCCGGCCAGCCCGGCCATTCGCGACGGAAGACACCGCGAGCGTCACGACTCTCCGCGACTCTGCTTTCCCTCGGTGCCCTGCGTCGCGCAGCACCGCCCGCGATCGAGGACGACCAAGCGCCCCGGTCCCGGGCACCTGTCGCCGCCCGTGGGCGGCGGCTGGCCCGCAACGGGCAATGACCGGTGGAGCCGGCCGGCCAACGCCCCCAGGCACCGCCCACCATGGGCGTCGATGGCCGAGCATCTGCGGCCATCGACTGAGAGGCCGGGGCATCGCGCCACCACAGAGCACGCGACGCGACGGGCACCACCAACGCCACGACGCCGCCAAAGCCGGGACAAGGCGCGGCAGGCACACGCTGGCAGCACCACGGCCATGCGACTGGGTGGGGCCGGGCGCCCGTCCGACGAACACTGGGGCGAAGCCGTGTGGCGGACGGGTGACCCGGCCCCACCCGACCCCCGACGCAAGCAACAGCGCCAAGCCGGCCAGCTACCGCCTCACTCGAACCGCAGCTCCCGCAGCTTCGCCCACCGCGGATCGGGCTCGGCCTCGTGCGCGTGGTCGGGGTCGGCGTTGAGGTTGGCGCCGCACTCGGCGCACAGCCCGGCGCAGTCCACGCGGCACACGACCTGGGCGGGCAGCGCGAGCGCGTAGCTGTCGCGCGCCCACGCCGCGACGTCGAGGACCTCGCCCTCGACGTACGGGCTGGAGAGCTCCTCGCCGCCGCCCGACTGGTTGACCTCGCGGACGTCGACCTCCGTCGTCGGGGCGGCCGCCTCCAGGCAGCGCATGCACGGGCCGATCAGCCCGGCGCCGAAGCGCAGCCGCAGCGCGTAGCCGCCGTGGGTCATGCGGGAGACGTCGAGGATCGCGTCGATCAGTCGCGGCTCCACCGCATAGCGCGTGCCGCCGAAGTCGAAGTCGTCCAGCGCCACGCCGAGGGTCAGCTTTCGCCCCTCTCCGCTGGAGAGGCGCAGCCTGCCGAGATCGAAGGTGTCCGTGCGCGCCGCCATGTCTTCGAGGGTAGATCATGGACCGGTGCGCGCCATGGTCCTCGACGAGCCGGGCCGCCCGCTGCGCCCGGACGAGCGCCCGGACCCCGCGCCGGGGCCCGGCGAGGTGCTCGTGGCGGTCGACGCCTGCGGGGTCTGCCGCACCGATCTGCACATCCGCGACGGCGAGCTGCCGCCTTCGCGGCTGCCCGTGATCCCGGGCCATCAGGTCGTCGGGCGCGTGCTCGCCGCCGGCGACGGCGCGACCCACGAGGTCGGCGCGCGCGTGGGCATCCCGTGGCTGGGCTGGACCTGCGGAACCTGCCGCTACTGCGTCAGCGGGCGCGAGAACCTGTGCGTGCGCGCGCGCTTCACCGGCCTGGACCGCGACGGCGGCTACGCCACCCGCGCGGTGGCCGACGCGCGCTTCGCGTTCGCCGTCCCCGACGGCTTCGGCGACCTCGAGGCGGCGCCGCTGCTGTGCGCCGGGCTGATCGGCCACCGGGCCCTGCGGATGACCGGCGACGCCCTGCGCCTCGGCCTCTACGGCTTCGGCGCCAGCGCCCACATCGTCTGCCAGGTCGCGCGCCATCAGGGACGGCGCGTCTTCGCCTTCACCCGCGCCGGCGACACCGACGCGCAGGCGTTCGCGCTCGCCCTCGGCTGCGAGTGGGCGGGCGACGCCATGGGGCCGCCGCCGGAGGAGCTCGACGCCGCGATCATCTTCGCGCCGGTCGGGGAGCTCGTGCCGCGCGCCCTGCGCGCCGTCGCCCGCGGCGGCGTCGTCGTGTGCGCCGGCATCCACATGAGCGACATCCCGTCCTTCCCCTACGCCGACCTCTGGGGCGAGCGCGTCCTGCGGTCGGTCGCCAACCTGACCCGCGCCGACGCGACCGAGTTCCTCGACCTCGCGCCGCGGGTGCCGGTCCGCACCCACGTCACCACGTTCGCGCTCGCCGACGCCGAGCGCGCGCTCGACGCGCTGCGCGACGGGCGGATCGAGGGCGCGGCCGTGCTCATCCCGTAGCCTGCGCACGAGTGACGCCGCCGCGGGTCGAGCTGCTGTTCTGGGAGGGATGCCCGTCGCATCCCGCCGCGCTCGCCGACCTGCGCGCGGCGATGGCCGAGCTCGACCTCGATCCCGACGAGGTGACGGTGCGCGAGGTCCAGACCGACGCCGGCGCCGAGCACGAGCGCTTCGTCGGCTCGCCGACGATCCGCATCGACGGCGTCGACGTCCAGGACCCCGTCGGGCAGCCGGTGAGCCTCACCTGCCGGATCTACCGCCGCCGCGACGGCCGCATCTCGCCGACCCCCGACCCGGCCGACGTCCGCGACGCGCTGCGCCGGGCCATCGCCACCAGGAGCCAGCCATGAGCCTCGCCATCGGAGACGCCGCACCGCCGTTCGAGCTGCCCGACACCGAGGGCGCGGCGCACGGGCCGGGCGACGCGCCCGCCACGCTCGTCGTCTTCACCTGCAACCACTGCCCGTACGCGCTGGCCTGGCACGACCGCATCGCGGCGGTCGCGCGCGACTACCCCGACGTCAAGGTCCTGGCGATCAACCCCAACGACGCCGAGCGCTACCCGCGCGACTCGGCGCAGGCCATGCGCGAGCGCGTGAGCGGCGACGGCGGCTGGCCGATGCCCTACCTGCGCGACGAGAGCCAGGAGGTCGCGCGCGCGTACGGCGCCCGCACGACGCCCGACTGCTTCGTCGTCGACGCCGAGGGGCGCGTCGCCTACCGCGGCGCGCCGGACGCCGACCACGGGGACGAGGCGCTCGACGCCGCCTGGCTGCGCGACGCGCTCGACGCCGTCCTCGCCGGGCGCGCGCCCGCCACGCCCGCGACCGAGCCGGTGGGCTGCTCGATCAAGTGGCGCCAATGACGCCGGCGACGATGCTCGCGGTCCCCGCGGCCACGGCGACGGCGAGCAGCAGCGGCTCGTAGCGGCGGCCCTCCAGGACCGCGAACACGCGCCGGCCGACCGCGTGGCCGGCCACCACGGACACCAGGCCGGCGGCGAGCAGCGGCCAGCGCACGTCCTCGCCGGCGGCGGCGAGCACCGGCGCGAGCACCACGGCGCCGATGAGGCTCAGGCCGAGGAACGCGGCGCTGAGCGAGTCGCGGACCTGCGCCGGCGTCAGGCCGCGGCGCGTGAACCACAGCGCCATCGGCGGCCCGTTGACGCCGGCCGACGTCGTCAGCGTGCCGGTCGCGAAGCCGAGCGCCAGCCGCGCGTGCGGGTGGCCGGGCGTGGGCGCGGGCGCGACCGCGCGCCGCTGGCCGGGGACGCGCACGAGCGCGGCGGCCATGACGGCGACGCCGACCGCGATCTGCAGCGCCGGCTTGGGCAGCGCGCGCAGCAGCACCACGCCGCACACCGCGCCGGGCGCCGCCGCGAGCAGCATCGGCCGCACCTCGCCCCACGCCACGACCGGCCGCCGGCGCTCGCCGAAGAGGACGAGCAGGTTGAGCGCGAGCCCGAGCGCCGTGAGCGCGACGATCGCGTTGGTGGGGTCCAGCAGCGCGAAGGCCGCCGGGCCGAGCACGAGCGCGAAGCCCATGCCGGTCGAGGCCTGGATCGTCGCCGCGGCGAGGGCGCTGAGGGCGACGAGGGCCACGCTCAAGCGCGCGCGGCCAGCTCGCGCTTGAGGATCTTGCCGGTGGCGTTGCGCGGAAGCTCGTCGAGGAACTCGATCTCGCGCGGGACCTTGTAGCGCGCGAGGTTGGCCCTGACGTGCTCCTTGAGCTCGTCGGCGCCGGCCTTCGCCCCGGGCGCGCGCACGACGAACGCCTTCAGCCGCTGGCCGAACTGCTCGTCGTCGACGCCGATGACCGCCACGTCGTCGACCGCGTCGTGGTCGGCGAGCAGGTCCTCGACCTCGCGCGGGAAGACGTTCTCGCCCCCGGAGACGATCATCTCGTCGTCGCGGCCGTCGACGAACAGGCGCCCGCCGGCGTCGAAATGGCCGACGTCGCCGGAGGACAGCAGGCCGCCGAGGTTCTGCTTGCTGCCCCCACCGGTGTAGCCGTCGAACGCCATCTCGTTGCCCACGAAGATGCGGCCGGTCTCGCCCGGCCCCACCTCGCCGCCGTCGTCGTCGAGGAGCTTGACCACCGTGCCGCGCGGCGGGCGCCCGGCCGTGCCCGGGGCGACGCGCAGGTCCTCGGGCGTGGCGATCGTCGCCCACGCCACCTCGGTCGAGCCGTAGAGGTTGTAGAGGACGTCGCCGAAGCGGTCCATGACCTTCGTCGCGAGCTCGCCGGGCAGGGCGCTGCCGCTGGCGGCGATCACGCGCAGCGCGCCGAGGTCGTAGCGGTCGATCGTCTCGGGCGGGAGCTCGAGGATGCGCTGCAGCATCACCGGCACGACCACGAGCGCCGTGCACTCGTGCTGGGCGACGGTGCTGAGCGTGTCCTCGGGGTCGAAGCGCCGGCGCAGGACCATCGTCGAGCCCAGCCCCATCGCCAGCGTGAAGTGGACGAAGCCCCACGAGTGGAACATCGGCGCGGCGATCATCGTCCGCCCCCGCGCGCGCAGGGGGATCTTCGAGAACAGCGCGGCGGCCGGGTCCAGCGACTCGGGCTGGCGGCGGCGCGCGCCCTTGGGCGAGCCGGTCGTGCCGCTGGTGAGGATGACGACGCGGCCCTTCTCCGACGGCGGCACGACGTCGTCGGGGTCGCCGGCCGCGATGAGGTCCTCGAGCAGCGGGTCCTTGGGCTTCTCGGCGCCGTCGTGCCAGGCGATGAAGCGCTTGCGGCGCACGCCGGCGTCGTGCGTGAGCTCCTCGAACTCCTGGTCGTAGATCAGCGCGGCCGGCTTCTCGCGCCGGACGACGTCGGTGATCTGCGGGCCGGCGAAGGCCGTGTTCAGGTAGAGGGCGTGGGCGCCGAGCTTCGAGCAGGCGACGGTGGCCTCGACGAAGCCGCGGTGGTTGCGGCACATGATCGCGATGCCGTCGCCCTCGCCGATGCCGGCGTCGGAGAGCGCGTGCGCGAGGGCGTTCGTGCGCCGGTGGACCTGCTCGAAGGTCAGCGTCCCCACGTCGTCGACGATCGCGGTCGCGTCGGGATGGCGGATGGCCGACGCCGTGTAGCCGGCGGCCGGCGTCGGGCCCCATCGGCGCATGGCGCTCACGATGCGCGCGAGCCGGTCCGGGCGCATCGGGCGCAGCACGCCGGCCTCGACGAGGGTGCGCGCGGTGAACAGCTTCTGGGACGCCTGTCCGATGACGTTCACATCGGGAAACGTAGTGGCCGGCGGCGCGGACGCGAGTCACCGTCCTACGGCAGCGCCAGGTCCCGGGGAACCTCGCCGCGCTCGATCAGCGCGCGGATCTCGGCGGCGCGGCCGGGCTCGAGGAACACGTGACGCTGGCCGACGCTCGGCTTCTCGGCCAGCAGCCCGGCCTCCAGCAGCGCCTCCCCCACCGCCTCGGCCAGGGCGCGGTCGTTGCCGGCGAAGCCACGGGCGAGGTGGGCGAACTCCGTGTGGTAGCCGCCCCACTTCCCCATGCCGTCCAGGCGCTGGAGGATGCGCCGCGCGACGCGGCGCGCCGGGTCGGGGTCGTCGTGCGGGCGCGGGACCCCGTGCTCGCCGGGCGCGGTCGCCTCCAGCGCGCCGAGCGCCGCCTCCTCGTGCTCCTCCATGGAGGCCGCGTCGGCCGGACGACCGCCGAGCGCGGCCACGCGGGCCGCGACCGCGAGCGGGTGGGCCGCGCCGATCGGCGCGCGCAGGTCGTGCGCCTCGTCGAGCGCTCCCGGCGGCAGCGCGACGGCGCGGGCGCGCAGGCGGTCGACGCCGGCGGCCTGGCCCTCGAAGGCGAGCGGGACGAGCTCGGCGTCGGCGGCGTCGCCCGCGATCTCGAGGACGAGATGGTCGCCGAGCGCGCCGGCGCGCAGCTCGACGTCGCCGGTGACCTCGACCAGCGCGCCCACCATGGCGGCGACGAGCAGCCACGTGCGCTCGTTGACCGCGTCGGGGTCGGCGCGCAGCGCGGGCGCGGCCGGCGCCGCGGCGCGCAGGGCGCCGCCTCGCGTGGACGCGACCGCGACGACGACCGGCTCCGTGTAGCCCGAGCGCTTGAGCGCGAGCTCGGAGACGCCGCGGCGCAGCTCGCCGTCGAGCAGCGCGCGCACCCGAGCGGCCCCCGCGCCGCACGCGACCGCCCCCGCCAGATCCTCCATCGCCACAGCCT
>JAXDHQ010000047.1:0-12991 GCA_034664395.1 Solirubrobacteraceae bacterium
TCGCCGTGCACGAGAGTGGGCGGCCCGTCGAACGTCTCCGCGAGGGCGCGCGCCGCGGCGTGCGAGCGCTCGACGGCGCCCGCCGGCACGGTCGTGCCGCGAAGCCGCGCCGCCGTGATCGCGAAGACGAAGTCCACGCGCTCGGTCAGCGGCGGGAAGCCGCCCGCGGGCGCCGGCACGTGCAGCGCGCCCGCGAGCGCCGCGAACTCGCGCGCGGTCGCCGCGTCGGGGTCGCGCGTGAGCCGCGTCCCGGGCTCGATCGCCTCCATGAGCAGGGCGCCGGCCTGCGCGTCGATCGCCCACAGGCGCGGCGCCCGGCCCGTCGGCTCCCACGCCCGCAGCGCCGTCGCCTCGGCGGCCGCCAGCGCGCGGTCGGGCGTGAGCTTGAGGATCGCCCGCTCGCCGCCGGCGCGACGGCAGGCGACGGCGCGCGACGTCGAGCCCCACGGCAGCGGCTCCAGCGCCTCCAGGCCCCAGCGCGTCGCCAGCCGCTCAGCGAGCGCCGGCGCCTCGTCGCACCACGCCGTCACCTGCGCGCCGAAACGGCGCACCAGCCGCGCGCGCCACGCGGGGTCGTCCCACGCGGACTGCGGCGGCGCGGCCACGTCGGTGCCTAGACGCCCAGCCCCGGCTGGTCGGGCACGGCGATGACGCCGTCCTCGACGGGCAGGACGGTGAGCTCGTCGGCGAACAACCCCAGCGTGCCCAGGCCGCAGGCGGCCGTCGGACGCAGGGCCGCAGCGCAGTGGAGGGCCGCCGCGATGCCGAGCGGGCCGTCGAAGGTCGAGGCGATGTAGACGTCGGCGCCCGAGGCGCGCACGAGCGCGGCCTGGGCCAGCAGCCCGGAGATGCCGCCGCAGCGCGAGATCTTCAGGCACACGGCGTCGGCCACCTTGGCGGTGAGCGAGCCCGCCTCTCCGGCGGTCTCGTCCATCGCCACGCGCACGGCCACCCGGTCGCGGACCTCGCGCATCGCGCGCACGCCGTGGACGGGCTCCTCGACGAGCTCCAGGCCGGCGGGCGCCAGCGCCTCGATCGCCGCGACCGCCTCGTCGACCTCCCAGGCGCCGTTGGCGTCGAGGCGCAGCTCCATCGAGGGGCCCACCGCCGCGCGCACGGCGGCCACGCGCCCGGCGTCGTCGCCGACGCCGACCTTGACCTTCACGCACGTGTAGCCGGCCTGCGCCGCCGCGGCCGCCTGGCGCGCGGCCTGCGCGCGGTCCTCGGCCGGGATGGTGGCGTTGACGCGCACCTCGCTCGCGGGGCTCTCGGCGAGGAGCTGCGCGATCGGCTTGTTCTCGCGGTTGCCGGCGCGATCCCAGAGCGCGAGGTCGACCGCCGCGAGCGCCTGCGGGATGTCGGCGACGATGCGGCAGCGCTCGAGCAGGTCGGCCGCGGGGCGGCCGTCGCCGTTGCGCAGGATCGCCTCGTAGGCCTCGAAGGCGTCGCGGACCTTGGCGAGCGACACGCCGTCGTAGGCCTCCAGCGGCGCGGCCTCGCCCCAGCCCACGGCGCCGTCGGAGTCGCTCAGGCGGAGCAGGAGCAGCTCGCGCTCGCGGAGCATGCCGTAGGCCATCGGCATGGGCTCCGCGAAGGTCAGCGTGACGTGTGCGATGCGGACGTCCATCAGCTCAGCAGCAGCCCCGCGGACAGCAGCACGCAGAAGGCGAGCTGGAGCATCCCGGTGCGCGCGAGCACCAGGTTCAGCGTCGGGCCGTCGGCATGCGAGCGCACGAGGCGCACGAGTGCCACCGCTGCCGGCAGGAGCACGGTGGGCAGCAAGAGCCACGCCGACAAGGACCCCGCCACCCACGGCAGCGGCGCAGTGACGAATGCGCCGTAGACCATGAGCCCGTAGAGGGTACGCGCGCGCGGCCGACCAAGTCGTACGGCCAGGGTGCGCTTGCCCGCGCGGCGGTCGGTCTCGAGGTCGCGGACGTTGTTGACGACGAGGATCGCGGCGGCCAGCAGGCCCACCGGGACGGCGAGCACGAACGCCTCCCAGGTCACCTTCTCGGTCTGCACGTAGTACGAGCCGGTCACGGCGACGATGCCGAAGAAGGCGAAGACGAAGACCTCGCCCAGGCCCTCGTAGCCGTAGGGGCGCGGGCCCCCCGTGTAGAGCACGCCGGCGAGGATCGACGCGGCGCCGATCGCGAGCAGGATGGGCCCGGCGATGGCGACGAGGTAGGCGCCGCACGCGACGGCCGCGCCGAAGGAGACGTAGGTGGCGACGAGCACCTGGCGGGGCGGCACGAGGCCGCCGGCGGTGACGCGCACCGGTCCGAGCCGGTCCTCGGCGTCGGCGCCGCGGCGCGCGTCGGAGTAGTCGTTGGAGAGGTTCGTCCCCACCTGGATGAAGATCGCGCCGAGCAGCGCGGCGATGAACCCGCCGACGCGCAGGTCGTGCGACGTCGCCGCCAGCGCGGTGCCGACGAGGACCGGCGCGACGGCGGCCGGCAGGGTGCGCAGCCGCGCCGCCATGATCCAGATGCGCACGCTCGACATCGCAGGCGGCTACGGCCGGCGGGGGAAGCGCGAGAAGTCGGGGAGCCGCTTGTCCTTGTAGGCCTCGCGACCCTCGCGCGCCTCCTCGGAGGCGTAGAACAGGAGGTTGGCGTCGTGGGCGAGCTGCTGGATCCCCGCGTAGCCGTCCTCGTGGGCGTGGAAGCTCGCCTTGACCAGCCGCAGCGCGAAGGGGGAGAGGGCGAGCATCTCGCGGCACCAGCTCACGGTCTCCTCCTCGAGGCGGTCGATCGGCACGACCGCGTTGACGAGGCCCATGTCGAGCGCCTGCTGGGCGTCGTACTGGCGGCACAGCAGCCAGAACTCCTTGGCGCGCTTGGTGCCGACCAGGTCGCGCAGCAGCGACGCGCCGAAGCCGCCGTCCCACGAGCCCACCCGCGGGCCGGTCTGCCCGAAGCGGGCGTTGTCGGCCGCGATCGTCAGGTCGCACACGAGGTGCAGCACGTGCCCGCCGCCGACCGCGTACCCGGCGACCATCGCCACGACCGGCTTGGGCAGCCGGCGGATCTGCACGTGCAGGTCGGTGATGTGGAAGCGCCCCACGCCGCCCGCCGAGGGATCGGTCATGTACCCGGTGTCGCCGCGCACGCGCTGGTCGCCGCCCGAGCAGAACGCGAGCGGCCCCTCACCGGTGAGGATCACCACGCCGACCGCGGTGTCCTCGCGGGCGCGCTCGAACGCCGAGGACAGCTCCACGACCGTCTGGGGCCGGAAGGCGTTGCGGACCTCGGGGCGATCGATGGTGATCTTGGCGATGCCCTCGTCGCTGACCTCGTAGCGGATGTCCTCGTACTCGCCGGCGGGCGTCCACGTCACTGACATGGCCGGGCAGGGTACTTCGGTCCGCGCGCCGCCAGCCGCCCGCCCCGCCTCGGCACGCTACGGTCCGACCGTGCTCGTCGAGTCCTGGCTCCTGCGCGCGGCCGAGCGCCACCCCGAGCGCCCGGCGGTCAACGCCGTCACCTACGCGCAGCTCGCGGCCCGCGCCGATGAGACCGCGCGGCGGCTCGCGGGCCGCGGCGTGCGCGCCGGCGATCGCGTCGCGCTCGCCCTCCCGCCGGGCGAGGCGTTCTGCGTCGCGCTGCACGCGATCCTCCGCCTCGGCGCCGTCGCCGTGCCGGTCGACGTGCGCCTGGGCGCGAGCGAGCGCGCCCGGATCGTCGCGGGCGTCGCCGAGGTCGTCGACGGGCCGGTCGTGGGCACGCCGGCGTCCGACGCGCGCCTGTGCGACCGCCACGACCTCGACGCGACGGCGATCGTCGTCCACACCTCGGGGACGAGCGGCGCGCCGCGGGCGGTCGAGCTCACCTACGGCAACTGGCTGTGGAGCGCGCTGGGCTCGGCGGTCGCGCTCGGCCTCGACCCCGAGGAACGCTGGCTGTGCGCGCTGCCGCTGTCGCACGTGGGGGGCCTGTCGATCGTCCTGCGCTCGGCGATCTACGCGACGAGCGCGATCGTGCACGAGCGCTTCGACACCGACCGCGTGCTCGACGCGCTGATGGCGCGCGACGGCCCGACCGTCGTCTCGCTCGTCCCGACCACGCTGCAGCGGCTGCTCGACGCCGGCCTGCGCGACCCGCCGGCGCTGCGCTGGGCGCTGCTCGGCGGCGCGCCGGCCCCGCCCGCGCTGCAGGGGCGCGCCGCGGCCGCGGGCGTGCCGGTCGCCGCCACCTACGGCCTGACCGAGGCGTGCTCGCAGGTCACGACGCTGGGGGCGCCGCTGTTCTGCACGCGGGTGCGCGTCGCCGGCGACGGCGAGATCCAGGTCTCGGGCGCGACCGTCGCGCCCGGCTCGGGGCCGGTCCTGCGCACCGGCGACCTGGGCGAGTGGAACGCCGACGGGGCGTTGCGGGTGGTCGGCCGCAAGTCGGACACGATCGTCTCCGGCGGCGAGAACGTCGCGCCGGCCGAGGTCGAGGCGGTGCTCGAGACGCACCCCCACGTGGTCGAGGCCGCGGTCCACGGGCGCGCCGACGCCGAGTGGGGCGAGGCGGTGGTGGCGACCGTGGTCGCCGCCGACGTCGAGGCCGACGAGCTGCGGGCGTGGTGCACGGCGCGACTGGCCGCGTACAAGGTGCCCAAGGCGATCGCCTTCGCGAGTGCGCTGCCGCGCACCGCGTCGGGCAAGCTGCTGCGAAGGGAGCTGTAGATGAGCGAGGACTACCGTGAGGAGAGCCTCGACCGCTGGGAGCAGGTGGCGGAGGGGTGGAAGGCGGCGCGGCCGGCGTTCCAGCGCATGGCGCTGCCGCTGTCGCAGTGGATGGTCGAGGCGATCCATCCCCAGCCCGGCCACCGGGTGCTCGAGCTCGCCGCCGGTCCGGGCGACACCGGCCTGCTGGCGGCCGAGCTGGTCGCGCCCGGCGGCAGCGTGTTGATCACCGACGGAGCCGAGGCGATGGTCGAGGCGGCGCGCGAGCGCGCGGCCGAGGTCGGCGCCACGAACGTCGAGCTGCGCGCCATGCAGGCCGAGTGGATCGACCTGCCCGCCGCGTCGGTCGACGGCGTGCTGTGCCGCTTCGGCTACATGCTGCTCGCCGACCCCGAGGCGGCGCTGCGCGAGACCCGGCGCGTGCTGCGCCCCGGCGGTCGCGTCGCCCTGGCGGTGTGGGACGACATCGAGCGCAACCCGTGGATGCGGGTCGTCCGCGACGCGCTCGTGGCGCGCGACCTGGCGCCGCCGCTGCCCGCCGACGAGCCGGGGCCGTTCGCGCTCGCGGCGCCCGGCGCGGTGACGGAGCTGCTCGACGCCACCGGCTTCGCCGACGTGGAGGTCGAGGCGATCGACCTCGCCTTCGAGGCGCCGAGCCTCGACGCGTGGTGGGATCAGGTCGTGCTGACGTCGCCGATCACGAGCGCGGTGGTGCGCGACCTGGCGCCGGCCGAGCACTACGCCCTGCGTGACGCGGTCGATGTGGGGTATGCCTCGTACGTGCGCGACGACGGATCGGTGCTGCTGCCCGCCCGGGCGCTGGTCGCGGGGGCCACGGCATAGGGCCGGCCGTCATGCGCAGGCTCGCCCGCCGGGCATTCGACTTCTACTGGGGGCAGGGGATCGCCGACGACGTCCCGTCGCTGACCTACTACCTGGTGCTGTCGCTCGCTCCGGTGGCGCTCGGCCTCGCGGCGCTGCAGGCGCTTCTGCTCAGCGACACGCAATCGGCGCTCGGCGTGGTCGACGGGGTCAACCGCTTCCTGCCCGGCGCCGTCCACGGCGACATCCGCCAGCTCGTGCTCGGCACGCGCGACAACTCGCCCCTGCTGCTCGCGATCGCGCTGGCCTCGATGCTGTGGACGACCTCCGGCGCGATCGGGGTCATCGAGCGCTGCGAGTCGCGGATCCTCGACTGCCCGCGCCACGACATGATCACCGGGCGCCTGCGCAACATGGCGCTGGGGGCCGGCATCGCGCTGATGGTCGTGGCCGCCATCGCGGCGGCGCCGGTCATGGGCGACGTCGCCGACGCGCTGCACCTGCGGCGCACAGTGCCCGGGTGGCTGCTCGTCGTGGTCAACACCGCCGGCTCGGTCGTCGTCTTCGCCCTGCTCTACCACTGGGCGCCGCGGTCGCGGCCCAACTGGCGCGCATGCGTGCGCGGGGCGCTGCCGGCCGGCATCGTCATCCAGGCGGTGCCGACGATCGTCGGGCTGTACTTCCGAGCGGGCGCCGGCTTCGCCGCCGTGCGGCTGTTCCTCCTGCTGGCGGTCATCCTGGTCGGCCTCTACGTCATCGCGCTGGTGACGCTCGTGGGCGCCGGGATCGCGGTCACCTCGCAGCTCGGGTGGATCCGCAGGCGGGGGCGGCCGGTGCCCGGCGCGCCGGAGGCGCCTCTCCCGCCTCGCGAGAAGACGGTCGCATAGGATCAGGCGCCTATGTACTACGACGACGACGCTGACCTCTCGCTCCTGGACGGCAAGACCGTGGCCATCATCGGCTTCGGCTCCCAGGGCCACGCCCACGCACTGAACCTCAAGGACTCCGGCGTCGACGTCGTCGTCGGCCTGCGCGAGGAGTCCGCGAGCGCGCAGCAGGCGCGCGACGGCGGCCTCGAGGTCCTCTCGGTGGCCGACGCCGCGTCGCGCGGCGACGTCGTGATGGTGCTCGTCCCCGACGAGCTGCACCGCGACGTGTGGGAGAACGAGATCCGCGACGGCATCGCCGAGGGCAACACGCTGCTCTTCGGCCACGGCTTCTCGATCCACTACGGCGAGGTCGAGCCGCCCCCGGGCGTGGACGTCGGGCTCGTCGCCCCCAAGGGGCCGGGCCACCTCGTCCGCCGCCAGTACCTCGAGGGCAGCGGCGTGCCGTGCCTCATCGCGATCGCCCAGGACGCCAGCGGCGGCGGCAAGGACCTGGCGCTCGCGTACGCCAAGGCGATCGGCGGGACGCGCGGCGGCGTCATCGAGACGACGTTCAAGGACGAGACCGAGACCGACCTCTTCGGCGAGCAGGCCGTGCTGTGCGGCGGCGCCTCGGAGCTCGTCCAGGCGGGCTTCCAGACGCTTGTCGAAGCCGGCTACGACCCGCAGATGGCGTACTTCGAGTGCCTCCACGAGCTCAAGCTGATCGTCGACCTCATGTACGAGAAGGGCCTGCAGGGGATGCGCTTCTCGATCTCCAACACGGCCGAGTACGGCGACTACACCCGCGGCAAGCGCGTCATCACCGACGAGACGCGCCAGCGGATGCGCGACATCCTCCAGGAGATCCAGTCCGGCGACTTCGCCCGCGAGTGGATCGCCGAGAACCGCGCCGGCCAGGAGAACTTCAAGCGCATGCGCGCCGAGCAGGCGGGCAGCCAGGTCGAGCAGGTCGGCGAGGAGCTCCGCTCGCACATGGACTGGATCAAGCCGAGCTTCTGAGGGCGGCGGCGACCTGCGCCGGCTCGCGGGTCACCTGACGGTCGGAGAAGCGCAGGACGCGGTAGCCGGCCTGGGCGAGGATCGCGTCGCGGTGGCGGTCGCGTTCGAAGGCGTTGCGCGGCCAGTCGTCCGATCGCGCCCTCGTCAAGGCGTGTGTCGAATATGTCACCTGGGGGGTGACAAATTCGCCGAGCGCCTTCCATGGCCCGAGCCTGACAGCCAAACGCGCGCACGGGACCCCGCGAACGTCACGAATCAGCGCAAGCGCTCACGCACTCCTCGGCGCCCTGCGCCGCCACCAACGCCCGGCGGCAGACACACGTCAGCGCGGGAGCAGCGCCGCGTCCCGACGCTCAGCCCGCGCAGCACCAGCCGCGCACCGTCGGCACGCCCTCGAAGCGCCGGGAGACCGCGCCGATGGCGGTCGCCGCCCCGCGGCCGTCGGCGTGCGCGAGCAGCCACTGGTCGGCCTCGCGGCGGCGGACGACGAGCGTGCGGCCGTCGGGCGACCAGGCCAGCGAGGCGAGCGTCCCGCGCACGGCGAGCACGGCCCGCCCCGCGGTGGGCGTAACCGCGGACGACGCGAGCACCTCCACCCGGCTCACCGGACCGACCTGGACCACCAGCGCCAGGCGTGGGCCGCGGGGCGCCCAGACGGCGGCGTCGACCCGGGCGCCGCGCGGCAGCCGCATCCGCCAGACGTGGTTGCCGTGGACGTCGAGCACCACCACGCGCGACGGGCCGCGCGCGAGCAGGCGATGGCCGTCGGCCGACCACTGCAGCTCGCGCACGTCGGCGCCGACCGGCGCCGCCGATCCCCACACCGGGACGCCGGCGTCGACGTCGGCGACCGCCACCCGCCCGCGCGCGTCGACCCACGCCAGCGTGTGCGGCTCGCCCGGCCGCCAGGCGGGCGCGACCGCGCCCACCGGCGCGGCCAGCCGCCGCGGCGCCGTTCCGTCGCCGGCGATGACGGCGAGCGCGTCGTCGTGGCGGTAGGCGATGCGGAAGCCGTCCGGCGACCAGCGCACGTCGCGCACCACGCCGGGCGCGGCGAGCGTCCACGCCACGCGGCCGCCGGGGGCGACCGCGCTGAGCTCGCGCCCGCGCCACGCGGCGACGTAGAGCCCGCGCGGCGACCACGTCGCGTCCGTCCACGGCCCCAGCCGGGTGCGCGTGCCGTCGGCGCGCACGATCCACGTCCCGCGGGGCGAGGAGACGAGCAGCCGCCCCGCCGGGAGCGGACCGAGCGAGGAGCGCCGGTGCGCCGGCGTGCCGTCGAGGACCTGGCGCACCCAGTGGGGCGGCTCGGCGGCGACCGCCACCGCCGCGGCCAGCAGGAGCAGCGCGGCCAGGGCCACGGCGCCCACCCGCGGCGACCGACGGCGAGGCGCCCGCGACCGACGGCGAGGCACCCGTGCCGCGTGCGCCTCCGACAGCGCCGCCCACGCCCGCCCCTGCGCGCCCTCGGCGTCGGAGATCTCGGCGCGCTCGAGCGCGTCGCGCAGCGGCGAGCTCATCGCTGCACCGCCTCCTGGAGGCCGTCGAGCCCGCGGCGCAGGCGGGAGTTGACCGTCCCGCGCGGCAGGTCGAGCGCGCTGGCGATCTCGCCCGGCGTGAAGCCGAGCAGGTGGCGCAGGACGATGACCGCGCGCTGCTCGGGCGGGAGCGCGGCGAGCGCCGCCAGGACGTCCTCGGAGGGCGCGTCGGCGACCTCGGGCGCCGCGCCCTCGATCGCCGCTCCCGCCACCTCCCGCCGCAGCTCCCGCGCCCGGGCGTAGTCGATCGCGCGGTTGACCACGATGCGGTGCAGCCACGGGCCGAACGGACGGCGCCGGTCGAAGCGGTCCAGCGAGCGGACCGCAGCGAGGAACGCCTCCTGGGCGACGTCCTCGGCGGCGGTCGAGTCGTGGACGACCAGCCACGCCGCGCGGTGCGCGCGCGGCCAATGGCGGCGGAAGAGCTCGGCGAACGCCTCGGCCGAGCCGCGCTGCGCCGCGCGTACCAGCGCGGGCTCGCCGGCCCGCTGCCAGCCGTCGCGGCGCGCCGCGGCGCGCGGCGCGCCGAGCGCGGCCTCACGGCCGCCGGCCACGGCGGACCTCCATGACGCGCATGCTCGCACGTGCCACGCCCCTGATACGAGCGCGCGCCGTCCGGAGGTCCCGGGCATGATGTGCGCGCGTGGCCAGCGAGTTCCTCCCCCCCGACCCGCACGCCGAACCGCCGCCGACCGCGTCGGAGCCCGGTCGGCCCGAGTTCCTGCCACCCGGCGGCGCGCGCACCGGCGACGGGTCCACGGCGACCGCCGCCGTGGCCTGGGGCGCGGCCGGCCTCGCCGTGCTCGTCTTCACCGCGGGCACCTTCTTCTTCCTGGCCCTGCCCGCCTCGATCACCGGCCTCGTCCTGGGTCGCCGGGCGCAGCGCCGCCGGCCGCCGCCCGCGCACGCCGACGTCGCCGTGCTGATCGCGGCCGTCGGCACCGTCCTGGCGATCGTGGCGGCGGTCGTGTGGATCGTCGTCACCGCTCTGCACGGGACCGGGAGCGAGCAGTCCCCGGGCGACCGCGACCTGGAGTTCCAGGTCATCCGCCTCCTGACCCAGCGCTGACCCGCCCCAGTGAGTCCCGGACGCGTTCGCTAGACTCAGCGCCGCCGTCGCGACTGGCGTTGTATCGAGGTGGAACCGACCACCGGGAAGCGGCGGGCAGCAGCCGCCGCCGCACGCCTGGGCACCGTCCTCCATCGCAACTGCGGAGAGCCCTGCCGTGAACGCCGCCACCACGCCGCTCCAGATCCCCGACGCGCTCAAGCCGACCGACGGGCGCTTCGGCTGCGGACCGTCGAAGGTCCGCCCCGAGCAGCTCGCCCACCTCGCCACCGAGGGCGCCTCGATCATGGGCACGTCCCACCGCCAGGCGCCGGTCAAGCGCGTGGTCGGCCGGATCCGCGCCGGGCTGCGCGACCTGTTCGCGCTCCCCGACGGCTACGAGGTCGTCCTGGGCAACGGCGGGACGACCGCCTTCTGGGACGCCGCCGCCGCCGGCCTCGTGCGCCGCCGCTCCCTGCACCTGACCTTCGGCGAGTTCTCCCAGAAGTTCGCCGGCGCCACCGCGGCGGCCCCGTTCCTCGACGACCCGATCGTCGTCGCGGCCGAGCCCGGCGACGCGCCCGCGCCCCAGGCCGCCCCGGCCGGCGAGGCCGACGCCCTCGCCTGGGCCCACAACGAGACGTCCACCGGCGTCATGGTCGAGGTCACCCGCCCGGCGGACGCCGGCGACGCCCTCGTCCTGATCGACGCCACCTCCGGCGCCGGCGGCCTCCCGGTCGACGTCGCCCAGTCCGACGCCTACTACTTCGCGCCGCAGAAGTGCTTCGCCTCGGACGGCGGCCTGTGGATCGCCCTCCTCAGCCCGGCGGCGATCGAGCGCGTCGGCGAGCTCGCGGCCGGCGACCGCTGGATCCCGGAGTCGCTGTCCATCGCCACCGCGCTGGAGAACTCGCGCAAGGACCAGACCTACAACACGCCCGCGGTCGCGACCCTGCTCCTGCTCGTCGACCAGCTCGACTGGATGCTCGGCAACGGCGGCCTGGACTGGTGCGTGCAGCGCACGCGCGCCTCGTCAGGCCATCTCTACGGCTGGGCCGAGGCGTCGCCGTTCGCGACCCCGTTCGTCGCCGACCCGGCGAAGCGCTCGCTCGTCGTCGGGACGATCGACTTCGCCGAGGGCGTCGACGCCGCCGCCGTGGCGGCGACGCTGCGCGCCAACGGGATCGTCGACGTCGAGCCCTACCGCAAGCTCGGCCGCAACCAGCTTCGCATCGGCATGTTCCCCGCCGTCGAGCCGACCGACGTCCAGGCCCTCACGGGCTGCATCGACTGGGTCGTCGAGCGGGTGGCGGCGTGATGCGCGTCCTGGTGGCCGAGAAGATCGGCGCGCCCGGCGTCGCGCTGCTGCGCGAGCACTTCGAGGTCGACGAGGGCGACCACCTCGACCGCATCGACCAGTACGACGGCATCCTCATCCGCTCGGCGACGAACCTCGACGCCGCGCTGATCGAGCGCGCGACGCGGCTGAAGGCGATCGGCCGCGCCGGCGTGGGCGTCGACAACGTCGACGTCGCGGCCGCCACCAAGCGCGGCATCGTCGTCGCCAACGCCCCGCAGTCCAACGTCGTCACCGCGGCCGAGCACACCATGGCGCTGCTGCTCGCCCTGGCCCGCAACGTCCCCCAGGCGCACGCCAGCCTCACCGCCGGCAAGTGGGAGCGCTCGAAGTTCAGCGGCGTCGAGCTTATGGACAAGACGCTCGGCGTCCTGGGCTTCGGCCGGATCGGCCAGCTCGTGGCGCACCGCGCCCAGGCCTTCGGGATGCGCGTCATCGCCTTCGACCCGTTCGTGGCGGCCGAGCGCTATCGCGACCTCGGGGTCGAGCGTGCCGCGACCTCCGACGAGCTCTACGCGCAGGCCGACTTCCTCACCCTGCACCTGCCCAAGACGCCGGACACCGAGGGCTGGCTCGACGCCGAGGCGCTCGCCAAGTGCAAGGACGGCGTGCGCGTCCTCAACGTGGCGCGCGGACCGCTGATCGTCGACGCCGACCTCGAGGCCGCGCTGGACTCGGGCAAGGTCGGCGGCGCCGCGCTCGACGTCTTCCGCTCCGAGCCGATCACCGAGCACCCGCTGTTCGGGCGCCCCAACGTCATCGTGACCCCGCATCTCGGCGCGTCGACGGCCGAGGCGACCGACCGCGCCGGCTTCCAGGCCGCCGAGCAGGTCGTCGCCGCCCTCACCGGCGGCGTCGTCTCCAGCGCGGTCAACGTCCCCGCCGTCGCGGCCGAGGACATGGAGGTCCTGGGGCCGTTCCTGCCCCTGTCGCGCCAGCTCGGCGTCATCGCCATGGCACTCGCCGAGGGCTCGGGCATCGACCGCCTCGAGGTCGAGCTGCTCGGCCGCATCGCCGAGCGCGACACCCGGCCGCTGGCCGTCGAGGTCCTCCGCGGCGTCCTGGCCGGCCACACCGAGGAGGAGGTCAACGCGGTCAACGCGCCGGCCATCGCCGAGGAGCGCGGCATCGAGCGGGCCGAGACCAAGACCAGCCAGGCGCGCGACTTCTCCGACCTCGTGCGCGTGACCGTCGTCTCCGGCGACCAGCGCACGCGCGTGGTCGGCACGACGCTCGGCAGCCTGCACCGCCCGCACCTGCTCGAGGCGTGGGGCCAGCGCTTCAACCTCCAGCTCGAGGAGCACGTCGCCCTCTTCCGCTACCGCGACATCCCGGGGATGATCGGCCGGGTCGGCACCTGCTTCGGCGAGCACGGCGTGAACATCTCCTCGGCCGCCGTCGGCCACACGCCCGACGACGGCGACGAGGGCCTGGCCGTGATGGTCGTCACCACCGACCAGCCGGTGCCGCAGGCGGTCGTCGACCAGATCGTCGCGATCGACGGCTTCGTCTCCGGACGCGCCGTCGCGCTCGGCTAGCGACCGCGCGCCCGGCTGCCGGCGCCGGCGCGCCCACCTGGTTCACGGGCCCCCCGCGCGGGTAGATTCCCGCCGCGCGTTGCAGACGAGCGAGGAGGAGGGGCCCGGCATATGGCTGAGATCG
>JAXDHQ010000048.1:0-7156 GCA_034664395.1 Solirubrobacteraceae bacterium
TCCGCGGCGAGTAGTCGCGGCCGTTGAGGAGCATCCGGCCCTCGTCCAGCGCCGCGGCGCCGGCCAGCGCGCGCAGCAGGCGCGAGCGCCCCGCTCCGACCAGGCCCCCGAGCCCGAGGACCTCGCCGGCGCGCACCTCGAACGACACGTCGCGAAGGCGCTGGCCCTGGCAGAGGCCCTCCGCGCGGAAGACCGGCTCGCCGACGTCCTCGGCGGTCGCGCGGGTCGAGGCGCCGAGCCGGCGGCCCATCATCGCCTCGACGATGGCGTCCTTGGTCAGGCCGGCCGCGTCGCGCGTCCAGACCGACTCGCCGTCGCGCAGGACCTGCACGCGGTGGGAGACCTCGAGCAGCTCGTCGAGCTTGTGACTGACGTAGACGACGGCGACGCCGGCGCGCGTCAGCTCGCCGATGAGCGCGATCAGGCGCCGCGTCTCCTGGGGGCCGAGCGGCGCGGTCGGCTCGTCCATGAGGATCAGCCGCGAGCGCCGGTGCAGCGCCTTGGCGATCTCGACGAGCTGCTGGTCGGCGCGCGACAGGCGCGCCACCGGAGCGCGCAGGCGGCTCGGCGGAAGGCCGACGCGGCTGACGCTCTCCGCCGCCCGCGCCCGCTCGGCGCGGCGGTCGAGGAAGAACCTGCCGCGCCGCGGCTCGCGCCCGAGCGCGAGGTTCTCGACCGCCGACAGCGTGGGCACGAGGTCGGGGTCCTGGTAGATCGTGGCGATGCCGAGCTCGTGGGCCTGGCGCGGCGTCATGCGGCCGCCGCTCCACTCCCCCACGGCGAGCTCGCCGGAGTCGGGCGCGATGGCCCCCGAGATGATCTTGATCAGCGTCGACTTCCCGGCGCCGTTGGCGCCGATGAGGCCGAGCACCTCGCCGGCGCGGATCTCGAGGCTGCAGTCGCTGAGCACCGTCTTGCCGAAGAACGACTTGGTCAGCCGCTCGCCCCGGAGCGCGAGGGCGTCGGCCCCCGCGTGGCGGGCGCGATCCACGAGCACGTCGGTCACGACGCCGGTCCGCTCATCAGCACAGCCCCCCCGCGGCGCGTTCCAGCTCGTCGCGCCATGCCGGGTGGGCGATCGCGATCAGTCGGCGGGCCCGCTCGCTCAGCGGGACCCCGCGCAGGTCGGCGCAGCCGTGCTCGGTCACGACCAGGTCCGCGTCGCTGCGGGCGGTCGTCGTCACGCCGTCGGTGAGCCGCGACACGATCCGCGGCGTCCGGCCGTCCTTCGTGGCGGAGGGCAGCGCGATGATCGACCTGCCTCCGGGCGAGCGCATGGCGCCGCGGACGAAGTCGACCTGGCCGCCGACGGCGCCGACGTGGTTGCCGCGCAGCGTCTCGGAGTTCACCTGGCCGGTGAGGTCGACCTCGAGCGCCGCGTTGACCGCGTGCAGCCGCTCGAACCCCGACAGCACGGCCTGCGAATGCGTGTAGGCGAGCGACCGGAGCTCGATCGCCGGGTTGTCGTCGGCGAAGCGGTACAGCCGCTCGGTGCCGAAGAGCGCGCCGGTGACGGTGACGCCGACGTCGCGTCCCTTGAGCGCGTTGGTCACGACGCCGGCCTCGATGAGGTCGACGACGCCGTCGCCGATCACCCCGGAGTGGATGCCCAGGTCGCGATGGCTCCCCAGCGCGGAGGTCAGCGCGTCGGGGATGGCGCCGATGCCGATCTGCAGCACGGCGCCGTCGGGGACGATCCCGGCGATCGTCTCGGCGATCGCCGTGGAGGTCGCGCTCGCAGGCTGGGGCGTGACCATCAACGGCGGGCGGGAGGTGTGGATCAGGACGTCGATCTGGTCGGGATCCAGCAGCGTGTCGCCCAGCGTGTACGGCATCTGGTCGTTGCACTCGGCGACCACGACGCGCGCGTGGGCGACGGCGGTCTGGATGTAGTCGGCCACCATGCCGACGGAGTAGCGCCCGTCGGCACCCGGTCCGCTGACGTGGACGAACACCACGTCGGCGCCCAGGCGGCCCGAGGCGATGAGGTCGGGCACCGTCGAGACGTGGCACGGCATCACGTCGAGCACGCCGGCCCGGGCGAGCGCGGCGTTGCCGGTCACGCCACCCATGCCGATGAAGCGCAGGGCGTCGGCGTGCTCGGGCTGGAACGTCCCGGCGAAGGTGCTGCCGAGGAAGACGGTGACGGCGCCGAGGTCCGCCCGCTGGGCGACCAGCGCCTCGGTGAGCGTCTGCGGCTCGGAGGTGCCCTGGCCGAAGACGACGGTGTCGCCGGGCTGGATCAGCTCCCGGAGGTCGAGCGTCTCGCCGGTGGCCAGCCGGGGCCCTGCGGAGCGCAGATCGGGGGTCGCATCCAGCACCGGGCGCATTATGCGCATAGATCGTCTGGCTACGCAAGTCGTGCTTTGCGCGGCCCGGTGAGGCCAGCATCTACCGACCGGTCTGATGGGTCAAGTCGGCCGTCGGCGGCCGCCCCCGCGTCGCCGGCGCGCTCGTCAGGCTCAGACGGCGATCGTGGCCAGGCGGTCGCGCCCGGCGTGCTTGGCCGCGTAGAGGGCGGCGTCGGCGCGGGCCATGAGGGCCTCGGCCGGCTCGTCCTCGCCGCTGGCCACCAGGCCCGCGGAGCAGGTCTGGCCGCCGGGCGTCGCGGTCCGCAGGCGCTCGACGACCGAGGCGGCGTCGGGCAGCGCGCAGCCGGCCAGCAGGACGGCGAACTCCTCGCCGCCCAGACGAGCGAGGATGTCGCCGGGGCGCAGCTGCGCCTGCCAGGCGGCGGCGGCCTGCTTGAGAAGCCGGTCGCCCGCGAGGTGCCCGTGCGCGTCGTTGTAGGCCTTGAAGTTGTCGAGGTCGAGCATGGCCACGCAGGCGTCGCGGCGCGCCTCGGCGTCCAGGACGCGAGCGAGCTCGAGATCCCAGATGCGCCGGTTGGGCAGCCCGGTGAGCGGGTCGGTCGCCGCGAGCTGGCCGAGCTGCTCGACGAGGTCGGAGTGGGCGACGGCGCTGGCCGCCTCGGCGGCGAGCAGGGCGATGAGCGCCGGGCCACCGGCGTTGATGCTGGCCATGCGCCGCGGCCAGCCGACGACCATGACCCCCATGCACAGCTCGCCGCGCAGGACGGGCTCGAAGAGCATCGAGGCGGGTCGCCCGTGCTCCTCCCACATGCGGCGGCTGATCGCGGGATGGTCGGCAGCGTGCTGGATGAAGATCGGTCGCTTGCCCCTGAAGGCGATGGCGGTGGCGGAGATCTCGCGGTCGGGGTCGATGACCACGGGGTCGATCACGATGCCGGCCATCGCCGTGGAGCGCAGCTCGGCGCCCTCGCCCGTCGGCTCGAAGAGGAAGGCGAAGCTCGCACCCGACACGTCGCACGCGGCGGCGCAGACCTCGCTGCGGGCGTCGCGGGCGGCCGAGATCCCGCGGGCGGCGGCGGCGACGCGCGCGACGTTGCGCGCCTCCAGCGCCAGCGCGCGGACGAGCGACTGGACCGTGAGGCCGATCATGCTCGCGACGGCCACGTACAGGGTCGCGGTCCGAAGCTGCACGGTCGGGTAGTCGGCGCCGCCCACCAGGAGCACCGGAAGGGCCCAGAACATCGCAAGGCCGACCAGGCCCACGAACAGCTCGCGCCGGGTGCCGTACAGCGCGAGCCAGCAGATGGGCAGCAGGGCCAGGATGCCGACGCCGGCCGAGGCGCTCCTCACCGAGTCGCGCATGATGAAGACCGCCACCAGGAACAGCAGCGCGGGCACGAGCCGCGCGACGCGCGGCAGCGAGCTCCACGGCAGCGTCACCGCGAGGGCGACGACGGCGCACGCGAGCGCTGCCGCGACCGCGAGCTCGCCATGCCTATCGCGCCCGTCGAGCGCCACGAGCGCGAACGCGAGCAGCGTCGTGGCCGCGTAGGGAAGCAGCCGGCGCCAGACCGTGGTGGTCGCGAAGGGAACGCGCACGGACCCCTTACTCGGCCGCCACCCGTGGTTCTGCAGTCGGGATGGACCAGATGTTCAACCACCGGACGCGCGGCGGGCGGACGCGCCCGAAGCGGGGAGCGGCGGGGAGCGCACAGGACGTCGCTGCGTTGTTTCGGACGCGGCGATGGACTCGGCGGTCTCGAAGTGCAGGATGGCCAGCTCGGACGTCCGCACGGCATCTCCATCCGCTCGACGCGTGTCGCTTCGCTCCTGGATCTCCTGCGCGCGCCTGAGGACGTCCATGAGCAGCTCGGACAGCTCCTCCCAGCCGGATTCGTCGAGCTCGATGAGCATCCGGTCGAGGTGCGCGTGAGGTGCGTCGAACGCGCCCTCGTCGCCCGCCGCCGCCGCCTCCCTGACAACGCGTCGGAAGACCTGTCCCGCGACGCCGCGCCGCAGCAGGGTCGGAACCCGTGCCCATTGGTCGTCGTCGAGGAACGCCGGCAGCAGCGCGCGGTAGTAGTGCTCGACCGCGCCTCGCCGCGGCTCGGTGCGCGTCAGCTCGATGCACCGCAGCTCGCGAAGGACGCGCACGTGATGGCTCACGGTGGCCAGGGGCACATCGAGGAGGCGCGACAGCTCCAGCGGACTGGCTTCCGCGCAGTCCACGATGGCCTCGAGGATGCGCCATCTCAGCGGATGCGCGAGCGCCTTGACGAGTCTCTCTTCCAGGAGATCCGGCTCGCTCATCCGTTGAAACCGTAACAGCGTCGGCAGGGTCGACGGGCGCGCCGCGGTGGCGACGCGCCCCGCATCGCTCAGGTGCCCTTCACGGTGCCCGATGCCGCCTCGACGGGCCGCTCCAGCGTCTCGATGTCCATGCGTTCACCCCCTCGAGGAGTCCCGTGCTGCGTGGATGTCGGGTGATCGAATCACCGCGCGCCCCCCGCGGTCCAGGCACAACACCGACCCCCACGCGGCGAAGGACCGACTCAGCGTTTCCCACCCGCCCCCGCGAGGTACTCCACCGGCCACTCGCTCCCCGGAGGCCATCGTGCTCGTCATCGATCCGGCGCACCGGCGCCGCAGCCGCATCCTTCTCGCCGCGCTCGTCCTCGTCCTGTCCCTGCTCGCCTCGCCGGGCGCCGCGTCGGCCGCCGCCGGCCCCATGCGGGTCGACACCGTCTGCTTCAGCGTCCACAACACCGGCGACCCGCTGCCCAGCACGCTCTACGGCCGCCGCTACACCGTGGGCCGCCCGACCGCCTCGACGCCCGCGATCGTGCTCGTGCACGGGATCGCCTCCAGCACGGCCAACTGGGACTACACCCCCGGCTTCTCCGTCGCGCGCCGTCTCGCCCAGGCCGGCTTCGTCGTCATCTCCTACGACCGGCTCGGCTTCGCCAACAGCCACTACGACCGGCCCAAGGGCGGCCAGCTCATCACCACCCCCAACCAGCGCGACATGCTCCACCAGCTCGTCGGCGAGGTGAAGACCGCCGGCTACACGGTCGCGCGCGGAGCCGACTGCTCGTCGCCGCAGACCCCCAGCACCCTGGCGAGCCGCACCGTCGTCATCGCCGGCCACAGCGCCGGCGCGGCGATCGTCCAGGGCTACCCCGGCGAGTTCCACGACGTCGCCGCGATGGTCCAGTCCAACTACTCCAACCGCGGCTCGGGCGCCGTCGTCAGCCAGCAGATCGCCCAGGTCGTCGTCCCGGCCCTGGCGTCGGGCGCCGACTACGTCCCGTTCTTCGCCAACCGCCAGCAGTGCGAGCAGTTCGACGTCTTCGCGCCGGGGGCGGTGCCGAGCGTCGTGAACATCGCCTGCGACCCGACGAAGTTCGTCCTCACCCCCGCCGGCGAGTTCAGCGGCTTCCCGGCGCTCGAGCAGGAGAACGACCAGTTCGTCAAGTCCACCGGATCGACCCCGGTGCTCCTGGTCTACGGCGACCACGACGCCGCCTTCCCGGCCGACGTCTCCCAGGCCGACTACGACTACTGGGTCGCCAACTGCGCGGGCTGCGACATCACGCGCTACATCGAGGCCACCAGCGGCCATCTCTTCCAGGTCCACCGCGTCATGCCGCAGTGGGTCGACGAGGTGGTGTCGTGGCTCAGGTCGCGGGGGATCGCTCCGCGCTGAGCACGGGACCACGGGCGCGCCGTCTTGGAGGGCTGCTTGAATGGCGCGCCGATGGACCCGACCAACCTGCAGGAGCTGGCCGACGACCCGGGGCTCGCCGCCGAGGTGATCGCGCGGGCGTTCGCCGAGTACCAGGAGACGCTGCTGGCCGTCGCGGCGAACGGCGAGGTCGAGCCGTCGCGGCCGTTCGCCAAGGTGCAGGCCGAGGCGTCGCGCCACGCCGTCGCGCTCCTGGGCATCGCCCGCTCGCTGAGCTACGGCACGGCCGGCTGGGAGCGCATGCAGCTCGTGGGCCGGATGGTCGGCGACCTGGGCATGAGCTACGCGCTCGTCGCCTGCGTCTCGCGACCGGAGGAGCTGCACACGCTGCCGCTCATGACGCCCGCCGAGCACCGGGCCGCCTACGAGTCCGAGGCGGGCCAGTGGGTGCGCGACCACCTGCCCGCCTCGTTCTGAGCGCTCAGGGGATCAGGACGATCTTGTGATGCGGTCCGCTCGCCTGCCGCTCCCACGCCTCGCCGATTCGCGACAGCGGTAGGCGCTCGACCTCCACGGTCAGCTCGCCGGCCGCGGCGTGGCGGGCCATCCGCTCGTAGGCGGCGCGCCGGACCTCGAGCGGCGCGTGCTGGTTGCTGTGGCCGACGAGGGTGCGCCCGAAGAGCGCGGAGATCGGGATCGTCGCGCTCTGGCCGGCGCTGGCGCCGACGGTGACGACGCGCGCGCCCTCGGCCGTGGCGCCGAGCGCCGCCTCGAGCGGCGGTCCGTAGAGCGGGTCGAGCACGACGTCGTACCCGTCGCCCGCTGCCTCGGCGAGCGCGCGGGCGTCATCGCCGCCCCCGAGGACGACGATGGCGTCGGCGCCACGCACGAGCAGGCGCTCGAGCGTCTCGCGGTCGCGAGCGGCGGCCACGACCCGTCCCGCGTCCAGCAGCTTCGCCGCCTGCACCGCGAGCTGGCCCACCACGCCGCTGGCGCCCAGCACCAGGACCGTCTCCCCCTCGCGGAGCTGCGCCCGCCACTCCAGCGGCAGCCAGGCGGCCAGGCCGGCGATCCCGAGCGAGACGGCCAGGCCGGCGTCGAGCCCGTCGGGGACCGCGAACGCCCGCGCCGGGTCGACCGGGGCGTACTGCGCCATCGC
>JAXDHQ010000049.1:0-34134 GCA_034664395.1 Solirubrobacteraceae bacterium
GGTAGGACTGCTCCGCGGTGAACTCCTGGGATCCCGGGACGACGCCGTAGAGCTCCTTGATGCGTGCCGCGAACTGCTGCGCGTGGCCGAGCTCCTCCTGGATGTCGCCGTCGAGGGACTCGATGATCTCCTGGGCGCGGACGCCGTCGGGGTTGACCGAGTTGGCGATGTAGCTCATCACCGTCTCGATCTCCATCCAGTACGCCTTCTTCAGCAGATCGACGATGTGGTCGCGCGCCTCGGTGTTGTCGTCGGCGAGGATGCCCTGGGCGGCGCTCCTGGTGGCCATGTGGCGGTCTCCTTTGCTGGGTTGGCCTACGGCGCGGAACTACCCTGCAGCTCCCGGCGGTACGCGGGCGGCTGGCGCGCGGCGCCGCTGATCGGCAGGCTGCCGTGCCATGCGCTGCGAGGTGATCCTGTATCCCGGCTTCGACGAGCTCGACGCCCTGGCGCCGTGGGAGGTCCTGTCGGGCGTCGCCGCCGGCCGCGACGACCTCGACGTCGCGCTCGTCTCGCTCGACGGCGAGCGCCCGGTGCGCGCCTCGCACGGCGCGATCGTCGTGCCGCACCGCGCCCTCTCCGAGCGCATGGACGTCGTCATCGTCCCCGGCGGCGGCTGGAACGATCGCGCCGAGGAGGGCGCATGGGCGCAGGCCCAGCGCGGCGAGCTCCCGGCCGCCATCCGCGCGCTCCACGACGCGGGCACGACGGTGGCCACCGTCTGCACGGGGGCGATGGTCGTGGCCGCCGCCGGCCTGGTGCGGGGGCGCCCGGCGATCACCCACCACGGCGCGATCGACGACTTGCGCGCCGCCGGCGCTGAGGTCGTCCACGCGCGCGTCGTCGACGACGGCGACCTGGTCACCGCGGGCGGCGTGACCTCGGGCCTGGACCTCGCGCTGCACCTGGTCGAGCGCCACTTCGGAGCCGCCGCCGCGCTCGCCGCCGAGCGCGAGCTCGAGTACGAGCGGCGCGGCACGGTGTGGCGCGCAGGAGCGCGTTTGCCCGCTGGATGAGGCCGGTAGCCCGGTGAGCGAAGGGCGAACCGACCCAAGGGAGAACCGACATGGGCAAGCTGGACGGCAAGAGAGTGGCGGTCCTGGCCACCGACGGCGTCGAGCAGGTGGAGCTCACCGATCCGCGCAAGGCGATCGAGGACGCCGGCGCCACGACCGAGCTGCTGTCGCTCGAGGAGGGCGAGATCCTCGGCTTCAACCACCTCGACCACGGCGACAGGTTCAAGGTCGACAAGCTGGTCTCCAACGCCAGCGTCGACGACTACGACGGCCTGCTGATCCCCGGCGGCGTGGTCAACAGCGACTTCCTGCGCGCCGACGAGGACGCGGTGCGGTTCGTCGCCGACTTCGCCAAGACGCGCAAGCCGATCGCCGCCATCTGCCACGCGCCGTGGATGCTCGTGGAGACCGGCATCGTCAAGGGGCACACGGTCACGTCGTGGCCGTCGCTGAAGACCGACATCCGCAACGCCGGCGGAACGTGGATCGACGTGGAGGTGCACGTCGAGGACGGGCTGGTCACCAGCCGCAAGCCCGACGACATCCCCGCGTTCAGCGAGAAGGCGATCGAGGAGTTCGCCGAGGGGCCCCACAAGGACGCCCCGCAGCCGGCCGCGAGCGCCACCGCGTAGGCGGCCGGACCCGGCGTCACGCAAGTCCCCGTGCGTCCGCCTGCAAGGCGGGCGCATCGGGGATACTGCCTCCATGGCCCGCTCCATCTGGACCGGCGCGATCTCGTTCGGCCTGGTCACCGTTCCGGTCAAGCTCTACAGCGCGGTCAACCGCAAGGCCGTGCGCTTCCACCAGCTCAATGCCAAGAGCGGCGTGCGCATCCAGCAGAAGCGCGTCGACCCGTCCACCGGCGACGAGGTCGCCTACGACGACATCGTCAAGGGCTTCGAGCTCACTCCCGACCGCTACGTGGTCATCGAGCCGGGCGAGCTCGAGGCGCTCGAGCCCAAGAAGACGAAGACGATCGAGATCGAGGACTTCGTCGAGCTCTCCGACATCGACCCGATCTTCTACGACCACCCGTACTACCTCGCGCCCGGCCCGGGCGGGGCCAAGCCCTACCGCCTGCTGCTGGAGGCGATGCGCGAGACCAACCGCGTCGCGATCGCCCGCGTCGTCATCCGCCAGAAGGAGGCGCTCGTCGCGCTGCGGCCGATGGGCGACGTCCTGGGCATGTCGACGATGCTCTTCGCCGACGAGGTCGTCGACCCCGAGAAGGTCGAAGAGCTGGCCGCCGCGTCGGACGTGGAGACGACCAAGCGCGAGCTCGACATCGCCAAGCAGCTCGTCGAGTCGCTGGCCGGCCCGTTCGAGCCGGGCAAGTACCACGACACCTACCGCGACGAGGTCCTGTCGCTCATCGAGCGCAAGGCCGCGGGCGAGGAGATCGCGGTGCAGCCGACGGTCGAGGACGAGGCCGAGCCGGTGCCCGACCTCATGGCCGCGCTGAAGGCGAGCCTCGACGCCGTCCGCGACAAGGACGCCGCGGCGGGCAACGGCAAGGGCAAGGCGAAGGCCAAGCCCAAGGCGCCGGCCAAGCGCGCCGCCTCCGGCGGCGCCAAGAAGACCCCCGCCAAGGGCTAGCTAGCGCGGCGCGGCGGGTACGCCCACCGCGCCGATGGCCGTCACGATCACCTCGACCGCGCGCCTGCGCCGCGCGGACTGCACCGGGCCGGGGATCCGCCGCGTGCGCCGCGGCCGCGGGTTCGGCTACGTCGACGGCGACGGCGCCCGCATCGACGACGCCGAGATCCTGCAGCGCATCCACGAGCTCGTCATCCCGCCGGCCTGGCAGGAGGTGTGGATATGCCCCTACCCCGGCGGCCACATCCAGGCCACCGGCATCGACGCAGCGGGACGCAAGCAGTACCTCTACCACCCGGCGTGGCGCGTCCGGCGCGACCAGGCGAAGTTCGACGACATGGTCGCCTTCGCGCGCACGCTGCCCGCGCTGCGCGAGCGCATCGACGCCGAGCTCGAGGCCGACGACCTCTCCTTCGACCACGTGTGCGCGTGCGCCGTGCGGCTGCTGGACCGCGGCTTCTTCCGGGTCGGCGGCGAGGACTACGCGGTGCGCAACGAGACCTACGGGCTGGCGACGATGCGCAAGAGCCACGTCCGCCTGCGCGGCGACGCGCTCCTCTTCGACTACCCGGCCAAGCACGGCAAGCGCCGGGTGCAGGCGGTGGTCGACCCGGCCGTCGCCGAGGTCGTCTCCCGGCTCAAGCGGCGACGCGGCGGCGGCACCGAGCTGCTGGCGTACAAGCGCGGGCGACGCTGGGCCGACCTGCGCTCGGAGGACATCAACGCCTGGCTGAAGCAGGCCACCGGCCAGGACGTCTCGGCGAAGGACTTCCGCACCTGGGGCGCCACGGTGCTGGCGGCGGTGGCGCTGGCGGTCTCCGAGGAGGCGGCGGCGACCAAGACCGGGCGCACGCGGGCGATCGCGCGCGCGATCAAGGAGGTCGCCCACTACCTGGGCAACACGCCGGCCGTCGCGCGAGCCTCCTACATCGACCCCCGCGTGCTCGACCGCTACCGCGACGGCGAGACGATCGATCACGCCCTGGTCGCCGCGGCGGCCGACCGCAACGGCGACGCGACCGCGATCCAGGGCCCGGTCGAGGACGCGGTCCTGGATCTGCTCGAGAGCTAGGCGGGCGCCTCGTCGGTGTCGAGGGCCTCGACGGCCTCGTCGCGCGTCGGGCGGATCGTGAAGATCTGGTCCAGCCCCGTGATCTCGAACGTCTTGGCGATGTTGGCGTCCGTGTTGACGATCGTCAGGACGCCGTCGCGCGAGCGCAGGCGCTTGACCGCCCCGATCAGCACGCCGAGGGCGGTCGAGTCCAGGAACGTGGTCTCGCTGAGGTCGACGACGATCCTCGTCCGTCCGGACTCCAGCGCCTCCCCAAGGGCGGCCTTCAGCTCCGGAGCGGTGAAGAGGTCGATCTCGCCGCCGACGGCCACGACCTGGCGCGCGTCGTCGATCGGCTCGCTGTTGAGTGAGAACTCGGGTGGCATCTACTCACAGAGGTTGACGGATGTTGAACCGGAGCGTCGCTGGCGCGCTCCAGCCGACGGATCCGCGACACGCGTGCCGACGCAGGTCACGAACGGAAGTTGAGCCGCAGGACGAGCTCGCCGGTCTCGCCGTCGGGAGCACTGGAGGCGTGCACCTCGTCGGCGATCCGGTCGAAGACGTTGCCGACGCCGGGCAGGTCGCCGTCGGCCAGCAGCCGGCGGGCGCCGTCGGGCTGGAGCTGGCGGACGCGCAACTCCAGTCGGTCCTCGTCGGCGGCGACGACGACGTCCACGTGCCCGTTGCGCGCGTGCACCGGGGCGTGCGCCGCCACGGCGTCGGTCAGCAGGATGGCGTCGTCGAGGCGATCGATCGGGCACTGGGCGCGGGCCGCGAGCATGCCGACGACGCGTCCCAGCACGGCCCCCACCAGGGGACCGTTGCGCACGCGGACGACCGCCTCGTTGGCTGCGACGCCATCGCTCATGCCAGCCTCACATCCTCGCCGATCTCGGCGCCGAGGTCGAACGTCATGCGGACCTCGGTCTCGCCGCCGTGCCCGGTCCCGAGCTCGAGCGACTCGGCCAGCGTGGCGATGAGCGGCAGGCCGAGGCCGAGGCCGGGACTGTCGGGCCGCGGCACGATGCCGCGGCCGCGGTCGCTGACCACGATGCTGAGCCGGCGCAGGTCGATCGCTGCGCGCAGCCCCATGGGGCCCTCGCCGTCGGGATAGGCGTGTACGACGACGTTGGTGCACGCCTCGGTGACGGCGAGCTTGATGTCCGAGAGCGTCTGGTCGTCGACCTCGAGCACGTCGCCCAGGCCGCCCACGGCGTGGCGAACCACCGCGACGTTCTCCGCGCGGGCGGGAAGCGTGATCTCGAGATCCGGCAGCTCGGTGGCGACGGATTGCGTCAGGCCACTCTCGCTCATGGCGCGTTCGAATGGCCGATCGGTGCGCGCCTCATTGGCTTGTGGTTCATCCATCGCCCCCTTGCGGTCCGACGTCTCTTCCCGTGACCGCTCCGGGAGCATACGCCGCAGACGAGGCTTCTTACCCCGTGGCGGCCCACCCTTAACGGGCGCCGGGACGCGCAGGGCGCCCCGACGCTGGTGTGGGGGAGGTCATTGCATCGCGCCGGGGCAGGGATCCGGCGACGGTCCTTGATGCGACCTGCACGGGACGTCCGTCCCGCACAGGTCGCCCTTGCCCACGCCCCGAGCGGGTGAACCCCGCCCGCGTTGGCAACGAACACGGCCTAGGAGTCGTCGTTGGCGAACGCCTCCGCGATGCCGGCGCGGTCGAGGCCGCAGCCCAGGCAGGCGAGCAGCTTCATGCGCGCGGCGGGCGCGGAGAGGCCGCCGGCGGGCACGGCGCCCGAGGCGCGCAGGTCGCCCTCCGCGCCCTCGAAGCCGTACGTGGCGTGCAGCAGGGCGCCGCGCTCGGGACGGACCGTCAGCGCCACCGGCATGCGCGCGGCGGCCGCGCGCAGCCGGGCGAGCCCAGCGGGAGCGAGGTGTCCGCCGCCGAAGGCGACGAGCACGGCGCCGTCGGCGGGCGCGTCGAGGAGCGCGAGGTCGTCGCCCAGCGCGGCGGTGACGATCGGCACCGCGAAGTCCAGGCGCGCGGGCGCGAGCGCCGCCGCCGGGCGCACCGGTCGCGCGCGCAGGGCCAGGCGCCCCTCGACCACGCGCCCGAGCTGCCCTCCTCCCGGCGAGCCGAACGCCGACGGCCCGGCGGAGTCGACCTTGCGCGCGGCGCGCGCGGCGTGGACCTCGCCGCCGAAGACGACCACGCAGCCCAGTCCCGCCGCGGACGGCGCGCCGGCGACGGCGACCGCGTCGAGCAGGTTGGCCGGGCCGTCGGCGCCCGGTGCGCCGCCGGGCCGGATCGCCCCGGTGAAGACGACCGGAGCGTCGCCGCCGAGCAGCAGGTCGCACAGGAAGGCGGTCTCCTCGAGCGTGTCGGTGCCGTGCAGCACCACGACGCCGCGCCCGGTCGCGGCGTGCTCGACCGCCGTCCGGGCGACGAGCAGCGCGTCGGCAAGGTCGATGTGGGCGCCGGGGCGGGCCAGCAGGTCGCGCGCCTGCACGCCGGTCAGGCCGACCGCGTCGAGGAGATCGCGGGCGCCCTTGGCGGGCACCGCGCGCGAGCCGCCGCCGGGCGACGAGCCCTGCCCGCGCATCCCGATCGTGCCGCCCGTGGCGAGCACGAGCACGTCGCGTTCCATGGTGGCTCTGCCTATCATGTCCTGCTCACCTCGGGTTCGCCCGCGCCGCCCACGGGACCTCACAGATGACTCATCGACTGCCGCCAAAGGCCGACGGCCTCTACGACCCTAGGTTCGAACACGACGCCTGCGGCGTCGCCATGGTTGCGCGGCTGGACAACGTTCCCAGCCACGACGTCGTCGTCAAGGCGCTCGAGGCGCTCGACAACCTCGAGCACCGCGGCGCCGAGGGCGCCGACATCCGCACCGGCGACGGCGCCGGGCTGCTGATGCAGCTCCCGCACGCCTTCTTCCGCGCCAACGTCGACTTCGAGCTGCCGGCGCCCGGCCGCTACGGCGTGTGCGTGTGCTTCCTGCCCACCGACGCGGTGCACCGGCGCAAGATCGAGGAGCTGCTCGAGCTCAACGTCCGCGTCGAGGGCCAGAGCGTGCTCGGCTGGCGCGACGTCCCGGTCGACGAGGCCCACGTCGGCGACACCGCCAACGCGTCGCGCCCGCACGTCCGCCAGCTCTTCGTCGAGGCCGGCCCCGGCTTCGAGCACGACCAGGACGCCTTCGAGCGCAAGCTCTACGTCATCCGGCGCATCGTCGAGCTGGCGATCGGGCCCGACTTCTACGCCCCGTCGTGCTCGAGCCGCACGTGCGTCTACAAGGGGATGCTCAAGGCGCCCCAGTTGCGCTTCTTCTACCCCGACCTCCAGGACGAGCGCTTCGCCAGCGCGCTGGCGCTGGTCCACAGCCGCTTCTCGACCAACACGTTCCCGAGCTGGGAGCTCGCCCATCCCTACCGCGTGATCTGCCACAACGGCGAGATCAACACGCTCATGGGCAACGTCAACTGGATGCGCGCCCGCGAGTCGCAGCTCGCCTCGGAGCTGTTCGGCATCGACCTGCAGAAGGTGCTGCCGGTCGTGCGCCCCGGCGGCTCGGACTCCGCGACGTTCGACAACGTGCTCGAGCTGCTCATGCTCGCCGGCCGCTCGCTGCCCCATGCCGTGATGATGATGATCCCGGAGGCCTACCAGGACCGGGACGACCTCTCCGACGAGCTCAAGGGCTTCTACGCGTTCCACTCCTGCCTCATGGAGCCGTGGGACGGCCCGGCGGCGGTGGCGTTCACCAACGGGCGCGTGGTCGGCGCCACGCTCGACCGCAACGGCCTGCGGCCCGGGCGCTGGGTCGAGACCAAGGACGGCTTCGTCGTCCTCGGCTCGGAGACGGGCATGCTCAGCGTGCGCCCGGAGAACGTCAAGCGCCTCGGTCGCCTCCAGCCGGGCAAGATCTTCCTCGTCGACCTCGAGGAGGGGCGCATCGTCGAGGACCTCGAGGTCAAGCGCGCGATCTCGACGCAGAAGCCCTACGCCGCGTGGTTCGACGAGCACGTCGTGCAGTTCAACGACCTCGAGCCGGCGCCCACGCGGGCGGCGTCCGAGATGCCGCTGCGCCAGGGCCAGCTCGCCTTCGGCTACACGCAGGAGGACCTGCGTGTCCTGCACGCGCCGATGGCGCGCGCGGGCGAGGAGCCGATCGGCTCCATGGGCAACGACGCCGCGCTCGCGGTGCTCTCCGACCAGCGCCCGCCGCTGTTCTCCTACTTCAAGCAGCTCTTCGCGCAGGTCACCAACCCGCCGATCGACCCGATCCGCGAGTCGATCGTCATGTCGCTGGGCACCGGCGTGGGCGCCGAGGGCAACCTGCTGACCGAGTCGCCCGAGCACGCCCACCAGCTCGTGATGGCCCAGCCGGTCCTGCGCAACGGCGAGCTGGAGACGCTGAGCTCGGTGTCGACCGACGTCTTCCGCGCGCACACGATCGACATCACGTGGCCGGTCGACGAGGGCCCGGCCGGGCTGCACAAGCGCCTGGCCAACATGTGCGACGAGGCCACCGACCACATCGCCGCCGGCATCAACATCCTCATCCTCTCCGACCGGGCCACCGGCCCGGACCGCGCGCCGATCCCGTCGCTGCTGGCCGTCAGCGCCGTGCACCACCACCTGGTGCGCGAGGGCACGCGCCTGCGCACCGGCCTCGTCATCGAGTCGGGCGAGCCGCGCGAGGTCCACCACCTCGCGGTGCTGATCGGCTACGGCGCCAGCGCGGTGAACCCGTACCTGATGCTCGACACCGTCGGCGACCTCGCGCGCGACGGGCGCATCGCCGACGTGACCGACCCCGAGGAGGCCGAGAAGCGCGTCGTCAAGGCGCTGGGCAAGGGCCTGCTCAAGACGATCTCCAAGATGGGGATCTCGACCATCCAGAGCTACTGCGGCGCCCAGATCTTCGAGGCCGTGGGCCTGGAGAAGACGCTGATCGACCGCCACTTCACCGGCACCGCGTCGCGCATCGGCGGCATCGGCCTCGACGTGCTCGCCCGCGAGGCGCTCGACCGCCACGCGCGGGCGTGGCCGGGCTCGCACGAGGACCTGCTGCCCGTCGGCGGGGTCTACGCCTGGCGGCGCGACGGCGAGCACCACATGTGGAACCCCGAGACGATCGCGCTCCTGCAGCACGCGGTGCGCGGCCTCAACGGCTCGGCACAGCAGAAGTACGACGAGTACGCGGAGATGGTCAACACCGACGCCGCCCGCAAGGCCACGCTGCGCGGCCTGCTGCGCTTCCGCGACGACCGCGAGCCGATCGCGCTCGAGGAGGTGGAGCCGGCGAAGGAGATCGTCAAGCGCTTCGCGACCGGCGCGATGTCGCTCGGGTCGATCTCGACCGAGGCCCACGAGACCCTCGCCATCGCCATGAACCGCCTCGGCGGGCGCTCGAACACGGGCGAGGGCGGGGAGGACCCGCGGCGCTTCACGCCCGACGAGAACGGCGACCGGCGGCGCTCGGCGATCAAGCAGGTGGCCTCCGGGCGCTTCGGCGTGACGATCCACTACCTGGTCAACGCCGACCAGCTCCAGATCAAGATGGCCCAGGGCGCCAAGCCCGGCGAGGGCGGCCAGCTCCCCGGCCACAAGGTCGACGACTACATCGGCTGGGTGCGCCACACGACGCCGGGCGTCGGCCTCATCTCGCCGCCCCCCCACCACGACATCTACTCGATCGAGGACCTCAAGCAGCTCATCTACGACCTGCGCTGCGCCAACCCGACGGGCAGCGTCTCGGTCAAGCTCGTCTCGGAGGTCGGCGTCGGGACCGTCGCCGCCGGCGTGGCCAAGGCCAACGCCGACCACGTGCTGATCTCCGGCCACGACGGCGGTACCGGCGCCTCGCCGTTGAGCTCGATCCAGGCCGCCGGCGTGCCGTGGGAGATCGGCCTGGCGGAGACCCAGCAGACGCTGCTGAAGAACGACCTGCGCTCGCGGATCGTCGTGCAGACCGACGGCCAGCTCAAGACCGGGCGCGACGTGGCCGTCGCCGCGTGCCTGGGGGCCGACGAGTTCGGCTTCTCGACGGCGCCGCTGATCGCGACCGGCTGCATCATGATGCGCGCCTGCCACCTGAACACGTGCCCGGTGGGCATCGCGACGCAGGACGCCGAGCTGCGCAAGCGCTTCCAGGGCCAGCCCGAGCACGTCGTCAACTTCTTCTTCTTCGTGGCCGAGGAGCTGCGCGCCATCATGGCCGCGCTGGGCGTGCGCACGCTCGACGAGATGATCGGGCGCACCGACCTGCTCGAGGTCGATCGGGCGGTCGACCACTGGAAGGCGCGCGGGGTCGACCTCACGCACGTGCTGCACTTCCCCGAGCTCGCCGACGGGGCGCCGCGCCGGCGCGTCAAGCCGCCGCCGCCGGTCCTCGACGACCACCTCGACTGGGAGCTGCTCAAGCGCGCCGAGCACGCGGTCGAGTCCAAGCAGCCGGTGCAGATCGAGCTCGCGGTGCGCAACGTCAACCGCTGCGTGGGCGGGGTGCTCAGCTCGAAGATCGCCCAGCGCCACGGCGCCGACGGCCTGCCGCCCGAGACGATCCAGGTGCGCTTCCACGGCTCGGCCGGGCAGTCGTTCGGCGGCTGGCTGGCGCCGGGCGTGAGCTTCACCCTGCACGGCGACGCCAACGACTACACCGGCAAGGGCCTCTCGGGCGGGACGCTCGCCGTCATGCCGCCCGACGGGGTGACCTACGCCGCCGAGGAGAACGTCGTCGTCGGGAACACCGTCCTGTACGGCGCGACCGCCGGTCGGGCGTTCTTCCGCGGGCTGGCCGGCGAGCGCTTCGCGGTGCGCAACTCCGGCGCCGACGCCGTCGTCGAGGGCGTGGGCGACCACGGCTGCGAGTACATGACCGGCGGGCGCGTCGTCGTCCTGGGGCCGACCGGGCGCAACTTCGCCGCGGGCATGAGCGGCGGGCTGGCGTTCGTCCTGGACGAGCACGGCCACCTGCGCTCCAAGGTCAACACGGCGATGCTCGATCAGCTCGAGGAGCTGACCGAGGACGACGCGCAGGACGCGCGCGCGCTCGTCGAGGAGCACCTGCGCCGCACCGGCTCGCCCGTGGCCCGGCGCGTGCTGGAGCGCTGGGACGAGGTCGTGCCGAAGTTCGTGAAGGTGTTCCCGACCGACTACAAGCGCGTGCTCGCCGAGCGCGCGCGCCGCGAGGAGGAGCGCTTCGAGCCGGCGCTGTCCACCGGCGGCGACGGCTTCGTCAGCGGCGAGGCGGTCGGCTGATGGGCGAGGTCGGCGGCTTCCTGAGGATCGAGCGGGTCGGGGTCCCGTACACGGACCCGACGCGGCGGATCGAGGGCGAGCACGCCTACCACGAGTTCCTGGTCGAGCGCCCCGACGACGAGCTGGCGGCGCAGGGCGCGCGCTGCATGGAGTGCGGCGTGCCGTTCTGCCACAACGGCTGCCCGCTGGGGAACCTCATCCCCGATTGGAACGACCTCGTCTACCGCGGGCGCTGGCAGGACGCCATCCGCCAGCTCCACGCGACCAACAACTTCCCCGAGTTCACCGGCCGCCTGTGCCCGGCGCCCTGCGAGGCCGCGTGCGTGCTCGAGATCCGCGAGGGCGACGCGGTGACGATCAAGCAGATCGAGAACTCGATCGTCAACCGCGCGTGGGACGAGGGCTGGATCGTGCCGGTCGTGCCGCGCCGCGAGACCGGCCACAGCGTCGCCGTCGTCGGGTCGGGCCCGGCGGGCATGGCGGCGGCCCAGCAGCTCCGCCGCGCGGGGCACCGCGTGGTCCTCTTCGAGCGCGACGAGGCGGCCGGCGGCCTGGTGCGCTTCGGGGTCCCCGACTTCAAGATCGAGAAGACGGTCGTCGAGCGCCGCGTCCAGCAGCTCGTGGGCGAGGGCGTCGAGCTGCGCCTGGGCGTGGACGTCGGGGCCGACGTGACGGCGCAGGAGCTGCGCGAGCAGTTCGACGCGGTCGTGCTGGCGATCGGGTCGCGCGTGCCGCGCGACCTGCCGGTGCCGGGCCGCGAGCTCGACGGCGTGCATTACGCGATGGATTACCTCTACGTGCGCAACCGCTGGGTCGCCGGCTCGACCGACGCGCCGATCAGCGCCAAGGGCGCCAACGTCGTCGTCATCGGCGGCGGCGACACCGGGGCCGACTGCGTGGGCAACTCGGTGCGCGAGGGGGCCGCGTCCGTGGTCCAGCTCGAGCTGCTGCCCGAGCCGCCCGCGTCGCGCCCGGACGAGCGCACGCCGTGGCCGCTGTGGCCGGCGAAGTTCCGCCTCAGCTACGCCATGGAGGAGGCCCGCGCGGTGGCGCGCGGCGAGCAGGACTTCTCGGTCGTCACGACGCGGTTCACCGGCAACGGGCGGGTGCAGCGCCTGCACTACGCGGAGGCCGAGGCGGCGCCGCCGTTCGGCCCGGTCGATGGCACCGAGGCGACGATGGACGCCGACCTCGTGCTGCTGGCGATGGGCTTCGTCCACCCCGAGCACGAGGGCGTGGTCGACCAGCTCCAGGTCGAGAAGGACCAGCGCGGCAACGTGAAGGCCCCGACCTACGCGACGAGCGTCGACGGCGTCTTCGCCGCCGGCGACGCGCGGCGGGGCCAGTCGCTGATCGTGTGGGCGATCAACGAGGGGCGGCAGTGCGCGCGGATGGTCGACCGCTACCTGCAGGGCCTGGACCGCGAGCCGGTGCTCGTGGGCGGCGGCGACGCCGACGAGGGTCCCGAGGGGCCGCCCCAGGTGGCGGCTCCCGGCGTGTAGCGACGCGGACCGTACGAACTTGACGCCTGCGTCAGGTTCGCTCTAGCCTGGCGGCATGCAGACGACGCTCCCGTCCGCGGCGATCATCGGCGCCGGCTCCTCGGGCATCGCCGCGGCCAAGGCGCTGCACGAGCGCGGCGTCCCGTTCACGTGCTTCGAGGCCTCCGACCGCGTCGGTGGCAACTGGGTGTTCGGCAACCGCAACGGCATGTCGGCCGCGTACCGCCAGCTCCACATCAACACCTCGCGCGACCGGATGGAGTACTCGGACTACCCGATGCCGAAGTCCTATCCGGACTACCCGCACCACACCCACATCGCCGCCTACTTCGACGCCTACGTCGACCACTTCGGCTTCCGCGAGCGCATCCGCTTCGACACGCGGGTCCAGCGCGCGCGGCGCGGCGCCGACGGGGTCTGGGAGCTCACGCTCGACGACGGCTCGGTGGCGCGCTTCGATGCGCTGCTCGTGGCCAACGGCCACCACTGGGACCCGCGCTGGCCCGAGCCGATGCTCCCCGGCCACGACAGCTTCGCCGGCGAGCAGCTCCACGCCCACGCGTACGTCGACAACGACCTGTTCGCCGGCCGCGACGTCGTGATCCTCGGCATGGGCAACTCGGCGATGGACATCGCCGTGGAGTCCTCCTACGTCGCCCGGCGCACGTACCTGTCCGCCCGCCGCGGCGCGTGGGTGATCCCCAAGTACATGTTCGGGCGCCCCGTCGACCAGCTCCCGCAGGACCCGCGCGTGCCGTTCAAGGTGCGCCAGCGGGTCATCCAAACGCTCATCCGCCTGCACGTCGGCGACCCGACGCGCTACGGGCTGCCGCGCCCCGACCACAAGTTCGGCGAGGCGCACCCGACCGTCTCCGGGCGCATCCTCGACCGCATCCAGCACGGCACGATCGCGCCCAAGCCCAACATCCGCCGCCTCGACGGCGACCACGTCGAGTTCGAGGACGGGACGCGCGAGCACGTCGACGTCGTCGTCTACTGCACCGGCTACAAGATCAGCTTCCCGTTCTTCGACGACGCCTTCGTGTCGGCGCCCGACAACCACATCGAGCTGTTCCGCCGCGTCTTCCACCCCGATCACGACGACCTCTTCTTCGTCGCGCTCCTGCAGCCGCTGGGGGCGACGATGCCGCTGGCCGAGGCCCAGGGGCAGTGGATCGCCGACTACCTGCGGGGCGAGTACGCGCTGCCCGCGCGGGCCGCGCTGGTCAAGGACATCGAGGACGACATGGCGGCGATGCGCAAGCGCTACGTCGCCTCCAAGCGCCACACGATCCAGGTCGACTTCGACGACTACCTGCGCGCGCTGGAGAAGGAGCGCCGCGCCGGCGCGCAGCGGGCGCGCGAGCGCGGCTTCCGCCTGCCGGTGGCGCCCCGGGCCGGCGACCGGGTGGCCGCGTGAGCGCCGACACCGGCACCGGCAAGCGCGAGCGCACGAAGGCGGCCAACCGCGCCGCGATCCTCGCCGCCGGGCGCGAGGTGTTCAGCGAGCTGGGCTACGGCGCCTCGTCGGTGCGCGACGTCGTGCGGCGCACCGACCTCGCCACCGGCACCTTCTACAACTACTTCCCCGACAAGGAGGCCGTGCTGCGGGCGCTGGTCGACGAGATCGCCACCGAGGCCCGGGCTCGCGTGCGCTCGGCGCGCCTGGCCGCGAGCTCGGTCGACGGCTTCGTCGCCGACGGCTTCCGCGCCTACTTCGAGTTCCTGGCCGGCGACCGCGACACGCTCGCCCTCATGCGCCGCAACGCCGGGACCATCCGGACGATGTTCGACGAGCCGGCGCTGGGGGCCGGGGTCGACGAGCTGCGGGCCGATCTGCAGGCGGGCATCGACGCGGGCGCCCTGCCGGCGCACGACGCCGACCTCATGGCCGCCGCTATGGTGGGAGCCGCCGTCGAGGTGGGTCTGCGGATGGTTGAGCGCGATCCCCCCGACGTCGAAGGCGCGGTGGCCTTCGTCACCGACGTCTTCCTCGGCGCGTTCGAACGGATGCGCTGAGCCCGGAGCGTCCGCCGCCGCGCCGAAACTCTGGCGCGGCTGCCCTGTTCCGGGCTCTCGACCCCGCACCCGACCCCTCACCATGTCATGAGACGAACACTCCTCACCATGATCGTCCTGGCCACCGCCCTGGTGGCCGTGCCGTCGAGCGCCGGGGCCTACACCCTGGGCGTGAGCGACCAGCTCGCCAGCACCTTCACCAACCCCAACTTCGCGCCGCTGAAGTTCAAGGCGGCCCGCTACATCACCCCGTACGACGTGATGAACAGCCCGGCGGACAAGGCCGAGCTCGACGCCTGGCTCAACGCCGCGCGGGCTGCGAACATCAACCGGATCCTGATCTCCTTCGAGCACTCCCACCGGGGCTCGCGCGCCAAGGTGCTGCCCTCGGTCGCCGCCTACACGAAGGAGCTGCGCAAGTTCCGCAAGGCGTATCCCTTCGTCAAGGAGATCTCGCCCTGGAACGAGGTCAACCGCCGCATCCACGCGGTCGGCGGCGGCCAGTACCAGGGCCAGCCGACGTGGAACAACCCCAGGCGCGTCGCCCAGTACTACATGGCCGCCCGCAGGGTGTTCTCGCCGCGCACCCACACGATCGTCGCCATCGACCTGCTCGACGAGCAGAACGTCAACCGCTCGATCAAGTTCCTGAAGAGCTTCTTGCGCTTCGCCAAGCCGCGGCCTTCGGTGATCGGCTTCCACAACTACTCCGACACCAACCGCTTCTCGACCTCGCGCACGCGCCGGGTCCTCGCGGCGTTCCGCGGGAAGGTCTGGCTGACCGAGACGGGCGGCATCGTCACGCTCGGGACGAGCTTCCCGTACAACCTCGACCGCGCCAAGCGGGCCCTGGGCTGCATGTTCACGCTGGCCAAGTCCAACAAGCGCATCCAGCGGCTCTACGTCTACCAGTTCAACCCCGCGGGAGACCCGCAGAACGCGCCGTTCGACGCGGGCCTCATCAACCCCGACAACACGCCGCGTCCGGGCTACGCGGTGGTGCAGCAGCGCCGCGCGTCGGCCTGCCGCCCGTAATGGGCTGAGCCGGCGGTGCCCACGTTCTGCCGGCACAACCGACTGGAGGCCACCTGCCCCATCTGCTCGCGCAGGGCAGGGGGGCAGGTGGCCGAGTCGCGCGGAGCGACGCCGCGCCCGGCGCGGCAGTCCTCCGGGCGCCGCCCGGCCACGCCGCGCGCGGGCGGGCTGAGCGTCCGGCGCATGGCCCGCGCCGCCGACGACGGCTACGAGCACGAGCTGCTGCCGGGCCTGCGCAGCTCGGTCGACGCGGCGCGCCTGGCCGACGAGCTGGCCTTCGCGGCCGCTCGGCTCGACGAGCTGTCCCAGGACCCTCCGGGCCTCTACGCGGAGGTCGCGGCGGCCGACGATCCCGAGGAGGCCGCGTGGCTGGCCTTCCTCATCGCCTACCTCTCGCCGCTCTCCGACGGCGACCCGTGGGCCGGCATCGCGGCGGCGCGCGTGCCGTGGGCCTCGGGCGAGCTGCCCGCGCTGGAGGACGCGGCGCTCGGCCCTCGGGCCGCGCACGATCCGGCGCGCGGGAGCCGGACGGTCGCCGCCTATCGCGCGTGGGCCCAGCGCTCCGGCTCGCAACACGCGGCGCTGACCGGCGACCCCTCCTGGCCGGCGCCGCGGCGCTTCGACCGCGCGTTCGAGCGCCTGGCGCTCCCCGGCTTCGGCCGCGCGGCCCGCTTCGAGCTGCTCGTGCTGCTCGACCGGCTCGGCGTCGTCGACGTGCGCCCGTGGTCGCTGCAGCTCGCCGCCGAAGCGCTGGACCCGACCGTGGTGGCGGCCAAGCGCGTGCTGGCCATCGGCGACCCGATGGTGCTCCAGCGCCGGGCCGCCGAGCTGGCGACCAGCGTCGGCGTGCCGATCGAGGCCCTCGACCTGGGCCTGCTGAACTGGTCGCGCCCGGACGACGAGCGCGTCACCGCGGGCGCGACGGTGGACGTCGACCCCGAGCGCCGCGCGGCGATCGGCGCCGTGCTCAAGGTCTAGATACTCCCCGCCGCTTAGGGTGTGCGCCATGTCCGCGCCACGCCACGCCGCCCAGCGGGAGGCGCTCGCCGTCGCGTGCCGGCGCCTGGCGGCCGCGGGCCTGACGCCGGGCACGACCGGGAACGCCAGCGTGCGGGTCGGCGACGAGGTCGCGATCACCCCGACCGGCTCGGTCCTGGCCGACCTGCAGGCCGCCGACACGGTGGTGATCGACCTCGACGGGCGCGTCCTCGACGGCGAGGGTGAGCCGACGTCCGAGCTGCTGATGCACCGCGTCCTGTACGCGCTCGGCGACGAGGTCGGCGCGATCGTGCACACCCACGCGCCGTACGCCACCGCGCTCTCGTGCGTGGTCGACGAGGTGCCGGCGATCCACTACGGGATGCTCGGTCTCGGCGGCTCGGTGCGGGTGGCGCCCTACGCGCTCTTCGGCAGCCAGGAGCTCGCCGACGGCGTCGGCGCGGCGCTCCGCGGCCGCCGCGCGGCGCTGATGTCCAACCACGGCGCCGTGGCGTACGCGGCCGACGTCGCCAGCGCCGCCGAGCTCATGGTCGAGCTCGAGTGGGCGTGCACCCTGTACTGGCGCGCGGCGGCGCTGGGCGCCCCGCGGGTGCTCGACCAGGCGGCGCTGGGGGCGGTGGCGGACGAGATGCGGCGGCGGGGATATCCGCGGGTGTAGGTGGCCGCTCGCTCGCGAACACGACGCGCCCGCTCCGTGGCGCCGCCGACTCCGCTCCCCTCGATGCCGAGCGCCGCGGAGTGCCGCCAACGCGACGCGGAGATCGCGCGAGACGCCTACCCCCGCCGCACGTGCACCGTCCGCACCGCCCGTACGAACCCGGCGCGCGACGCGGTTGCTCGCTGGCTCCCGCGCCGCTGCGTGCAGATCGTCGCGGCGCCGGCCCTGCCCGTCCGCGCGCGGTGGCCGGCGAAGCGGACGACCGCGCCCGACACGCGCGTCCCGGCGGCCGCGACCGTGAAGCGCCAGCACGCGTGGGCGGCGCGGCGCGCGTGGACGCGGCGCGCGGTCAGGCGCAGCGCGCGGGCGACACCGGGCGTGAGGGCCGAGCGGGACGACGCGGTGAGCGTCGTCGCGGTGACCCCGGCGCCGGCGGCGCCGTTGCAGGCGAAGCTCCCCGGCGCCTGCGCGTAGAGCTTGGCCAGGCACGCGCCGAACGCCTGCTGGGCGTAGGCGTTGGGATGGAAGGCCTCCTGCAGGTCGCCCTGCTGGACGGTGCTCGCGCCCACGAAGCGTCCCCACTCGCTCCCGGCCGGCCCGGGCCGCGACGTCGGCGTGGACTCGGCGGTGCTCTTGGAGCAGATCTCGTGGCCCTGCAGCGTGTCGACGAGGTCGAGGACCTCGACGCCGCGGGCCGCCGCCGCGCGCTTGACCATGGCGCCGATCTCCGGCGCTCCCTCGTCGCGGGCCCACGTCATGTCGTCGTCGTAGAACGGGCAGCCGAAGGCGGTGCGCTGAGGCCCGTCCTGCGGGTAGCGCGCCTCGGAGGCGCGAGGGATGACCGAGCTGTAGGTCTGCAGGACGAGGCGGTAGTCGGTCGCCGCGTAGCCGGCCTGGGTCATCACGGCGCGGATCTCGTCGATCGCCTTCTCGACGTTCGCCTGTGCCTGGGCCGTCTTCTGCTCGATGAGCGGCTGCTGCGTGGTGTTGCACGGGCCCTGGCGCGTCTCGTAGGCCTGCAGGCACGCCGCGACGATGCTCGCGAAGCCCAGGTCGTTGCCGCCGATCGAGACGACGATCATCTTCACGCGGTCGGCCTGGGCGATGGGGAGGAGCTGATCGGCCTCCGGGGGCTCGCCGTTCTGGCCGACGCCGCCGTTGCTGGAGCGGAAGAGGTTCTTCGTCACCGCTCCCGAGCAGGCGATGTTGACGCCCTGGGCATCGGGGAAGCCGGCGCTGAGGACCTCGGCGACGTCCGAGCGGTGGCAGCCGTTCGCGTCGCTGCCACCCACGTACACGCGGCTCTTGTCGACCTGGCAGGTCGGGCCGGCTGGCACGCAGGCGCGGTCGGTGCCGTCGTTGCCGGGGACCGGGTCGACGCTGTTGCCGGCCCAGCGGCCGCCCTCGCCGGAGATGTAGCTGTCGCCCATGCTCACCACGACGGCGTTCGGCGAGGTCGGGCCGGCGTGGGCGGCGGACGGGCCCAGCGCGAGCGCGCAGAGCGCGGCGACGAGGGCGAGGGTCGCGGCGCGCGACCGGGGCAGGGGGATGTCAGTCAGAAACACGGCGGATTGGTACCCATCGCGGGCTCTGCTCACCCCCGGTCGGCAACCCCGCCTCGGCGAGGTGGCCGGCGACCTCGCCGGCGACGTGCCGTTCCTCGCGCGCGATCCGGTCGCCGCGATGCTGCAGACGGTCATCGAGGAGCGTGTGCGCGAGCACCACCCGGACGCCATCCACGACGGACGTCCGCCGGATCGACGGCCGGCGCATCCACGTGCGCTACCGCGACGACCTGGGAAAGGAGACGCGCGCGGAGGACATCGCGTAGCTCCGAGCGGCCGTTTGACAACCGCAGCCGTTTTACTAGGGTTGACCAGAGTTCGATGGAGGTAATCGACACTTCGGGTCGCGCGGGATGACGAACGAGGACGGGCCGGCGCCCTCGTCGCATCCGCATCTGCGCCGCGAGGCGGCGCCGGAGGACTGGCGCGACGGCGCCGCCGCGGTGGTCGCGCTGACCTTCGACGTCGACGCGGAGACCGCCGTGCTGGCCGAGGGCGAGCACTACGCGGGCGATCTGTCGACGATGTCCCATCAGGCCTACGGGCCACGGGTCGGGGTGCCGCGACTGCTCGCCCTGCTCGCCCGCCACGGGCTGCCGGCCACCTTCTTCGTCCCCGGCGAGACGGCGCAGCGCTGGCCCGCGACGGTCGCCGCGATCCTCGACCGTGGCCACGAGGTCGCGCTGCACGGCCACACCCACCGGCGCCTGACGCTGATGAGCGAGGCCGAGCAGCGCGAGGACCTCGAGCGGGGCCTGGCGGCGCTGGCGGCGTGCGGCGTGACGCCGCGCGGCTACCGGGCGCCGTACTGGCAGCTCACCGGCACGACGCTCGAGCTGCTCCCCGCGCACGGCATCGTCTACGACGCGTCGCTGATGGACGACGACCGCCCGTACCGCCTCGTGACGCCGTCGGGCACGCTGGCCGAGCTGCCGGTGCACTGGTCGCTGGACGACTGGGAGCAGTACGCGTTCCTGCCCGATCCCGACATCGGGCAGCTCATCGAGACGCCGTCCAAGGTGGTCGAGCTCTGGACCGGCGAGCTCGACGCGATGCGCGAGACCGGGTCGCTGTGCGTCATCACCTGCCACCCCTTCATCAGCGGCAGACCCTCGCGGATACGGGGGATCGAGCGCTTCGTCGAGTTCGCGCTGGCGTGCGGCGACGTGCGCTTCAGCGGCGCCGGCGCGCTGGCCGACTCGATCCTGGGCCACGTGGCGCCGGCGGAGGCGGCCCCGTGAGCGCCGAGCCGGTCAGGCCGATGATCCGCGCGCCCATCGACGCCCCCGCCCGCCCGCGCGGGCCCCAGCCGGCGGCGACGATCCGGATCGGCCCGCGCCTGCGCGGCGCGCGCCGGCGCGCGGGCCTGTCCATCGGCCAGCTCGCCGAGGCGACCGGCCTCACCAAGGGCTTCATCTCGCAGGTCGAGCGCGACCTGACGACCGCGTCGGTCGCCTCGCTCGTGAGCATCTGCGACGCGCTGGGCATCGGCGTCGGCTCGCTGTTCGAGCCGTCCCGGACCGACCTCGTGCGCCGCGGCGACCGGCCGCGGATCAACTTCGGCGGCGAGGGCGTGACCGAGTGGCTGCTGACCCCCAGCAGCCAGGAGCGCCTGCAGGTCATCCAGGGCGAGATCGAGCCGGGCGGCGGGAGCGGGAACGAGCTGTACTCGCTGCCGGCCGACAGCGAGTTCGTCCACGTCATCTCGGGCGAGCTCGAGCTCGTGATCGCGGACGACACCTACCGCCTCGCCGCCGGCGACTCGCTGACGTTCGCCGGACGCGACCCCCACACCTGGAACAACCCCTCGGACACCGAGCCGGCCGTCGTGCTCTGGGTCCTGACGCCCGCCGTGCACTAGCGCTCACCCTTGCACTGGGGGTTTGGTACTGGTAAACCTTCGTCGCTGCATGGGCAACCCTGGGGAGGGGATTCCAGACGTGAGCGATGGCGACGGTCGGGTGCGAGAGGGAACGCCGCGGTACGGGCCGGCCGACGCGTCGCGCGCGCCGCGCTACACCGGCGTGCGCACCTTCGCGCGCTGCCCGCACGTGACCGAGCTGACCGGCGTGGACGTCGCCGTGATCGGCGTGCCGTTCGACACCGCCACGAGCTTCCGCCCCGGCGCCCGCTTCGGCCCCGAGGCGATCCGATCGGGCTCGACCCTCCTGCGCCCGTACCACCCCGCGCTCGACGTGGACGTGTTCGCCACGCAGTCGGTCGTCGACTTCGGCGACCTCGAGATCACGCCGGGCAACGCGGTGCGCACCGCCGAGCAGATCGCCGAGGGCGTGCGTGCGGTCGTCGAGGCCGGCGTCACGCCGATCGTCCTCGGCGGCGACCACTCGATCGTCCTCGGCGAGCTGCGCGCCCACGCCGCGGTGCACGGCCCGCTCGCGCTCGTCCTGCTCGACGCCCACGCCGACACGTGGGACGCCTACTACGGCGAGCGCTACTTCCACGGGACGCCCTTCCGCCGGGCGGTCGAGGAGGGCCTGCTGGCGCCCGAGCGCTCGCTGCTTGCCGGCATGCGCGGCCCGCTGTACGCCCGCGAGGACCTCGCCGTCGCCCGGGACATGGGCTTTCAGATCCTCTCCTGCGACGAGCTGCGGGCGCTCTCGCCGGTGGAGTACGGCGACCTCGTGCGCGGCCGCGTGGGCGACGCGCCGGCGTACCTGTCCTTCGACATCGACGTCCTCGACCCGGCCTTTGCGCCCGGCACCGGCACGCCCGAGGTCGCCGGCCTGCTGCCCCACGAGGCGCTGGGCTTCCTGCGCGCGCTGGCGGGCAGCCGCTTCGTCGGCTTCGACCTCGTCGAGGTCTCGCCGCCCTACGACGGGCCGGGCGCGTCCACCGCGCTGCTGGCGGCGGCGGTCGGCTACGAGTTCCTGGCGCTGAGCGCGCTGGCGCGGGAGGCCGCGCGGTGAGCCAGCCGCTGGCCGACCTGCGCGAGGAGGCGCCGCGCGTGCTCGACGCGGTCGCGGGCCGCGGGCTGGACGCCCGCGCGGTCGGCGGCCTGGCCGTGTTCCTGCGCTGCCCGTCCGCGCACCGGCCGCCGCTGGCCCGCGAGTACAAGGACCTCGACCTCGTCGCCGCCAAGGCTGCCGCGCGCGAGCTCGGCGCGTGCCTGCTCGAGCTCGGCTACGTCGCCGACCAGGAGTTCAACGCGCTCCACGGCCACCGGCGCCTGTTCTTCTGGGACCCGCTCCACGAGCGCCAGCTCGACGTGTTCGTCGACCAGATGGAGATGTGCCACACGCTCGACCTGCGCGACCGCCTCGGGCACGACGAGCGCGCGCTCGACGTCGCCGACCTGCTGCTGGCCAAGCTCCAGGTCGTCGAGGTCAACGAGAAGGACCTCCAGGACGCGACGGCGATCCTGGCCGACCACTCGGTCGCCCCGTCCGGCGTCGATCCCGAGCGCATCGCCGGGCTGTTCGCCAACGACTGGGGCTGGTGGCGGACGGGCACCGAGTCGCTCGGCAAGGTCGCCGACTACGCCGACGCCCTCGACGGCTTCCCGGCGGCGGGCGTCGTGCGCGATCGCACCGCCGAGCTGCTGGCGCGCATCGAGGACGAGCCGAAGTCGCGGCGCTGGAAGCTGCGCGCCAAGGTCGGCGAGCGCAAGCGCTGGTACGAGCTGCCCGAGGAGGTGGGGGCCTGATGCGGCTCTTCTACGCCAGCGACATCCACGGCTCGGAGAAGCTGTGGCGCAAGTTCCTCAACGCGCCGTCCTTCTACGACGTCGAGGTCCTGATCATGGGCGGCGACCTCACCGGCAAGGTGATGGTCCCGCTGATCGAGGAGCGCCCCGGGCGGTGGGTCGCGCGCTTCCTGGGCCGCGAGCAGAAGGCCAAGGGCGAGGAGCGCGCGGCCGAGCTCGAGAAGCGCATCCGCCTCAACGGCCACTACCCGATCCGGGTGGCGCCCGAGGCGATGGAGCGCCTGGAGCGCGACGAGTCCCACCGCGACGAGGTCTTCCGCGAGGTCATGCGCGCCGAGCTGGCGCGCTGGCTCGCGCTCGCCCACGAGAAGCTCGACGGCACCGGCGTGCGCTGCTTCGTCATGCCCGGCAACGACGACGAGTGGGACATCGACTCCGTGCTCGACGCGAGCCCCGCGCCGGTGGAGAGCGTCGGCGAGCGCGTGCTGCGCTTCGACGGCGTGCAGATGCTGTCCTCGGCGTTCGCCAACCCGACGCCGTGGGACTCGCCGCGCGAGCTGCCCGAGGACGAGCTGCTGGCCAAGCTCGAGGGCCTCGCCGCCGAGCTCGAGCCCGGGATCCCCACGATCTTCAACCTGCACGTGCCGCCCCACGACTCGGGCCTGGACCTCGCGCCGGCGCTCACCGACGACCTGCGCGTGATCACCGAGGGCGGCGAGGCCAAGATGGTCCCGGTCGGCTCGCGCGCGGTGCGCGCGCTGATCGAGCGCCACCGGCCGCTGCTGGCGCTGCACGGCCACGTCCACGAGTCGCGCGCGGTCGCCGAGCTCGGGCCGACGCTCTGCATCAACCCCGGCAGCGCGTACGGCGAGGGCGTCATCGACGGCGCGATCGTCGAGATCGCCGACGGCCGCGTCCTGTCCCACCAGCTCGTCACCGGATGAACCACCCACCGGCAGCCACAAGGAGCAACCCATGACCGACATCGCCGGGCCGCCCACGACCCGGAGCACCACGCCAGCGACGTTCGAGCGCAAGGCCACCGGCCTGGTGCGCGAGGCCGGCACGCTCGACGTGCTGATCTACAACGTCAACTTCGTCTCGATCGGCCTGATGGCCGTGCTCGTGTTCCTGTTCAGCACGGCGTTCTATCCCGGGGCGAACCTCTACGTGACGGCGCTGCTGACGCTGGCCGTCGTGCTGCCGACGTCGCTGGTGTTCGCGTTCTTCGCGGCGGCGATGCCGCGCTCGGGCGGCGACTACGTCTACGTGTCGCGCGTCCTGCACCCGGCGCTCGGGATGATGTCGAGCTTCAACAACACGGTGTGGTGGGGCATCTACGGGGGCGTCCCGTCGGCGTTCTTCGCCATCTACGGGCTGGGGCCGTTCTTCAAGACCGTCGGCCAGATGGGCGGCGTGACGTGGATGAGCGACGTCGGCGACTGGGTCCTCAGCAAGCCCGGCACGTTCGTGTGCGGCACCGCGCTGATCGTCGTGCTGGTGGCGCTGTTCATCCGCGGCTTCGGGCTGTACCTGCGCGTGCAGAACACGCTCTTCCTGATCTCGATGGTCTCGATCGTCCTCACCGCGGGCGTCTGGCTGCTGCGCTCCAAGGCCGGGTTCATGGGCGACCTCACCGCCGGCGTGGGCGCCGACACGATGCGCAACCTCGACAAGACGGCGACCGCGGCGGGCTTCTCCAACGGCGGGCCGTTCTCGCTGAAGTGGACGCTGTTCGCCGGGACGTGGGTCTACATCAACCTCGTCTTCAACCAGTCCTCGGCCTACATCGGCGGCGAGGTCAAGCGCGCCTCGCGCCTGCAGCTCTGGTCGATGCCGGCCGTCGCGTGCCTGTCGACCGGCGCGCTGCTGCTCCTGCTCGTGCTGGCCGACCACGCCGTCGGCCTGGACACGCTGGGCAAGCTCGCCGCCTCGCAGGGCCTGGTGTTCACCCAGATCGCGGCCTTCGGGTCGGGCTCGACGCTGATCGCCGTGCTGCTGCTGGGCTCGTTCATCTTCTGGTCCTACACCTGGCTGCCGGGGCAGATCGCCAACGCGAGCCGCAACCTGCTGGCGTACTCGCTCGACGGCGTGATGCCGCGGGCGCTGGGGCGCGTGCACCCGCGTTTCCACACGCCGTGGGTGGCGCTGCTGGTCATCGGCGCCGCGTCGATCGCCGCGCTGGCCGCGTTCGTGTGGGTGCCGGACTTCGCGACGCTGGTCGGGATCTTCGGGTTCATCCTCGGGTTCCTGATCGTGTCGGTGGCGGCGATCGCGTTCCCGTACCGCCTGCCGGACGTGTTCGAGTCCTCGCCCGTGAACGGGCGCGTCGGCGGCGTGCCGTGGATCACCGTCGTCGGCGCGCTGTCGTTCGTCGCGCTGGCGATCATGGCCTACGCGTTCCTGACCGATCCGAGTGCCGGCCTGAACGGCAAGCCCGGCCTGATCGCGCTGAACGTCGGCATCTGGCTCTCGGGCCTGGTCATCTACTTCGTGGCGCGGGCGGTGCAGGCGCGCAAGGGCGTCGACATCTCCCGCCGCTTCAAGGAGATCCCGGTCGAGTAGCGGCGCTCAGGCCCACGCCGCGGCGAAGACGGCGTAGCTCGCGAGCTCCGCGGCCTTGGCCACGGCGCCGTACGTGTCGCCGGTGCTGCCGCCGAGGCCGTGGCGCACGACGAGCGCGCCGGCGACGGTGACCGCGGCGGCGACGCCGGCGGCGATGGCGCCGGGGGCGGGGCCCGCGAGGCCGATCGCGGCGGCCGCGGCGACGATTGTGGCCGCCGCCAGGGCGGCGCCGGAGGTGCGAAGGAGCACGCCGGCGCCGTCCCGGCGCGCCGGCGCGACCAGGCGCGACTGCGCGAGCGTCGACCAGCGGCTGAGCGCGTGGGCGACGACGACGGAGACGGCGAAGTGGCCCGTCGACATCGGAGCCAGGGCGGCGTAGGCGAAGAGCAGGGCGAGCCCGATGGCCAGCGCGCCGTAGGCGCCGACGCGCGGGTCGCGCAGGATCTCCAGGCGCCGCGCCCGGTCGACGTGGGCGCCGAGGGCATCGGCGGTGTCGGCCAGGCCGTCCTCGTGCAGCGCGCCCGTGAGCGCGACGCCGAACGCCAGCGCCAGCACGGTCGCAGGGCCGGGCGGCAGCGCGAGGTCGGCCAGCGCGCGGACGCCCGCGACGCCGCCGCCGACGAGCAGGCCGACGGCCGGGAACCACGCGGCGGCGTGCGCCAGCCCGTCGGCGCCGCCGCCGACGGGCAGGCGCGTGAGGAAGGCGACGGCGGCACGGGCGCCGGCGAGCTGCGCCCGGAGCCCTTGCCGACGGGGTCCGGCGGCGCGCGCGGCGGTCGGGTCCACGGCCATCGGGCGGGACGGTACTAGGCGGGTCTTGGAGGGTTGGCGGGCGCTTGCGTGGGCGGTCGCCTCGGCGCGGGCTCCGCTCGCGCTGGCGCCGCCTCGGCTCCGCCGGCGCTGGCGCTGGCGCCGCCTCTGCTCCGCCGGCGCTGGCGCCGCCTCGGCTCCGCCGGCGCTGGCGCTGGCGCCGCCTCGGCTCCGGCGGCGCTTCCGGCGCCGCGCGGCCGGGGCATCGAGGGGAGAGAGCCTGCGCGGAGTCGTGACGTTCGTGGTGTGGTCTGTCGCGGGTGGCGGTCGCGTCGGGGGTGGCGGGGGCGTTGGTGCGCTTTGGCGAAGCTGGGGTTCGCTTAGGTGCGCCAGCGGCCGCGGGGGGCGGGTGGCGCGTGTCGTGCTGCGCGGGGGCGGCGCAGTGCCGTGGCGAATCGCGCGGGCGCTGCCGCACTTCCCGGGGCCGGCCGGGGGGGGGGCTCTCCAGCGTTCGCATAGCGAAAGAAAGAGAGCCCACCCCCACGGCGTGGGCGCCACTGCGACGGCGGAACACCGATTCGCAACGAAACGGCTCCGACTTCGCTTCCCTCGGTGCCCTGTCGGCCACGGGCGCCGGCGAAGAGCGCCCGCGCGGCGAGCCTGGGCGACGCGGCGCCGAGGACCCCCGGTTGACGCCCGCTCGACGCTGACGCTAGTGTGCCGCGGGTTCGAGCGATGGTGCGAGGAAGCCGGTGAGATTCCGGCGCGGTCGCGCCACTGTGACCGGGGAGCCTCCTCCCAAGACGCCACGGCCCAAGGGTCGGAAGGTGGGAGCGGGGCGGCGATCCGGAAGCCAGGAGACTTGCCCATCGCGAAGCTCTCGTCACGTGCCGGGCGCGTACACCCGGCGGGAGGTCCTCGCATGATCAAGCTCCGTCCGCCGGCTCCAGTGCAGCGCACGTAGCGTTCGCGTGCCCGGGCCTCGGCCCTCGGTCCACGGCGCGCTGCTCGTCGCGGGCACCGCGTCGGACGCCGGCAAGACGCTGCTGACGGCGGGCATCTGCCGCTGGCTGGCGCGCCGCGGCGTGCGCGTCGCGCCGTTCAAGGCGCAGAACATGGCGCTGAACTCGGCGGTCACGCCCTCGGGGGCGGAGATCGGGCGCGCCCAGGCGCTGCAGGCCGCGGCGGCCGGGGTCACGCCCGAGGCGGCGATGAACCCGGTGCTGATCAAGCCGTCCGGCGAGCGCCACAGCCAGGTGCTGCTCCTCGGCCGGCCCTACGCCGACGCCGACGCGCGCTCCTACCAGGAGCTCAAGCGCTCGCTGCGCGCGCCGGTCCTCGCGGCGCTCGACGAGCTGCGCGGGCGCTTCGACGTCGTCGTGTGCGAGGGGGCCGGCAGCCCGGCGGAGATCAACCTGCGCGACGGCGACCTCGCCAACATGGGCTTGGCCGAGGCGGCCAGCCTGCCCGTCCTGCTGGTGGGGGACATCGACCGCGGCGGCGTCTTCGCCGCGCTCTACGGCACCGTGGCGCTGCTCGACGCCGCCGACCAGGCGCGCATCGGCGGCTACGTGATCAACAAGTTCCGCGGCGACCTCGGGATCCTCGCGCCCGGCGTGACCGAGATCGAGGCGCGCACCGGGCGGCCGGTGCTCGGCGTGCTCCCGTGGCTCGAAGGGCTGTGGCTCGGCGCCGAGGACTCGCTCGCGCTCGAGGCGCCCCGGCCCGAGACCGTGCCCGCCGCCGGCGGCGACACGCTCGAGGTCGCGGTCGTGCGCCTGCGCTGGATGAGCAACTTCACCGACCTCGACGCGCTGGCCTGCGAGCCGGGGGTGAGCGTGCGCTTCACCCGCTCGGCCGCCGACGTCGAGCGCGCCGACCTCGTCGTCGTGCCGGGGACGAAGGCGACGGTCGAGGACCTCGAGCGCCTGCGTGCCGACGGCCTCGATCGCGCGCTCGCGCGGCGCGCCCGCCGCGGCGACCCGCTGCTCGGCGTGTGCGGCGGCTACCAGATGCTCGGCGAGCGGATCGTCGACGACGTCGAGAGCGGGCGCGGCGCCGTCGACGGGCTGGGGCTGCTGCCGGTGCGCACCGTGTTCGAGGCCGAGAAGCTGCTGCGTCACGCCTCCGGCAGCGCGCCGGCGCTCGGCGACGCGCCCGCGTCGGGCTACGAGATCCGCCACGGGCGCGTCGCGCGCCACGGTGCGGCGCCGCTCGTCGTCACCGACGCAGGCGACGAGGGCTGCCTCGACGGCGCCGTCGCCGGCACCTCGTGGCACGGCCTGCTCGAGGGCGACACGTTCCGGCGAGCGCTCCTGGCGTGGGTGGCCCGGCGCCGCGGCCGGCGCTGGACGCCGGGGACCGAGGCGTTCGCCGCGGTGCGCGAGCGCCACCTCGACCGCCTGGGCGACCTCGTCGAGGAGCACGTCGACACGAGCGCGCTGCTGCGCCTGATCGAGTCCGGGGCGCCGGCGGACCTGCCGGTGCTCGCCACCGCCATGGAGGTCGCGCGATGAGGCACGCCCACGCCCACGGCGGCGGCCACGCTCACGTCCACCCGGCGCCGGCCGCCGCCTCGCGCGGCGGCGTCGCGGCGCTCGGCGCCGTCATCGCCGCGCTCCACGCGGTCGGCTGGGGCCTCGTGATCTGGCACGCCCCGCGCCATCCCGGCTTCCTCGGCGTGGCGGTCGTCGCCTACACCCTGGGGCTGCGCCACGCCTTCGACGCCGACCACATCGCGGCGATCGACAACACCACGCGCAAGCTGCGCCAGGACGGCGAGCGGTCGCTGACGGTCGGCTTCTTCTTCTCGCTCGGCCACGCCACGAGCGTGATCGCGCTGACCGCGGCCCTGGCGCTGGCGGCGAGCGCCACCGACGCGGTGCTGCCCGGCGTCAGCGGCATCGGCGGCCCGTTCGGCGCGGTCACGGCCGGGACCTTCCTCTGGATCATCGGCCTGCTCAACCTCGCCGTCCTGATCGACGTGGCCCGGGTCGCCCGGCGCATGCGCCGCGGCCAGGCGACCGTCGCCGAGGTCGCCGGGCTGTCGACCGCCGGCGGGCTGATGACGCGGCTCGGCCTGGGCCGGATCTTCCGGCGCATCGGGCGCCCGTGGCAGATGTTCCCGCTCGGCCTCGTCTTCGGGCTGGGCTTCGACACCGCCACCGAGGTCGCGGTCCTGGGCCTCGGCGCGGGCGCGGCCGCCAGCGGCCTGCCGGTCACCGCCGTGATGGCGCTGCCGCTGCTCTTCGCCGCCGGGATGGCCGCGCTCGACACCGCCGACGGCGTCCTCATGGCGCACGCCTACGACTGGGCGCTGCGCGAGCCGGCGCGCCGGGTCTTCTACAACCTCGTCGTCACGCTGCTGTCGGTCACCGTCGCCCTCGGCATCGGCACGATCGAGCTGCTGCAGGTCGCCGGGGACGAGCTCGGCCTGCACGGCGGGATCTGGGGCTGGGTCGCCGACCTCGACTTCCAGGCGCTCGGCTACGTGATGGTCGGGCTGTTCGTCGCGACCTGGGCCGGCGCGCTCGTGCTCTGGCGCGTGCTGCGCATCGAGGAGCGCTGGAGCGCCGCCAACCAAGGGAGATCGTCCATGCCGGGTCCGATGGTGCTGCTGTCGAGCGCCGACACCGAGATCCTCGCCGCCGCGCACGCGGCCGCCGAGCTGCCGGCCGGCTTCCGGCCGCTGCGGTGCGCCAACCCGCTGACGCACCCCGAGGTGGTCGACGAGCTGCTCGCCGGGCGACCGGGCGTCGTCGTCTGCCGGCTGCTCGGCGGCCGGCGCGCGTGGCCCGACGGGGTGGCGATGCTGCGCGTGCGCAGCATCGCCGAGCGCTGGCCGCTGGTGCGGCTGGGCGGCGAGGCCGAGGCCGACGCCGAGCTGACCGCGCTGTCGACGGCGCCGTCGACGACGGTCGCCGACGCGTTCGAGTACCTGCGCCACGGCGGCGTCGAGAACACCGCCAACCTCCTGCGCTTCCTCGCCGACACGCTGCTGCTCGAGGGTCACGGGTTCGCCGCGGCGCGCGAGCTGCCCGACTGCAGCGCGTGGACGCCCGAGCAGGGCGACGTCGACGTGGCGACCGCCGTCGCGCGCTGCGATCCCGCGCGCCCGACGGTCGGCGTCGTCTTCTACCGGGCCCACCGCGCCACGGGGAACACGGCGTTCGTCGCGGCGCTGGCGCGGGCGATCGAGGACGCCGGCGCCAACGCGCTGTGCGCGTGGGCCTACAGCCTGCGACCGGCCGCCGACGGGCGCGTGCCGGTGCTCGACGTCCTCGGCGAGCACGTCGACGCGCTGGTGACCACCGTGCTCGCGTCGGGCGGCTCGACCGCCGGCGACCTCGAGGCCGGCTGGCGCGCCGACGCGCTGGAGGGGCTCGGCGTGCCGGTGATCCAGGCGCTGTGCGTGACGACGTCGCGCGAGCGCTGGGAGGCCAGCGACAGCGGCCTGACGCCGCTCGACGCGGCGATGCAGGTCGCGATCCCCGAGTTCGACGGGCGCATCGTCGGCGTGCCGGTCTCGTTCAAGGAGCCGCTGGACGGCGCCTTCGACGTGGGCGGCGAGGTCCTGCACTACGCGCCCGACCTCGAGCGCTGCAGGCGGCTGGCGCGCCTGGCCGCGCGCCACGCGGGGCTGCGGCGCCTGGACCCGGCGCGGGCGCGGATCGCGATCGTCCTGTCGAGCTTCCCGACCAAGCACGGCCGCGTCGGCAACGCCGTCGGCCTCGACACGCCGGCCAGCGCGGTCGCGCTGCTCGACGCCCTGCGCGGGGCCGGCTACGACGCCGGCGAGCCCGTGACCGACGGCGACGCGCTGATCCACGCGCTGATCGCGACCGGTGGCCACGACCAGGAGTTCCTCACCGACGAGCAGCTCGCGACCGCGCCGGCGCGCCTGCCGGCGGCCGACTACGCCGCCTGGTTCGGCGGCCTGCCGCAGGCGCTGCAGGACAAGGTCGTGGGGAGCTGGGGTCCGCCGCCCGGCGAGTGGTACCTCGACGGCGGCGACGTCGTCGTCGCCGGCCTGCGGATGGGCAACGTCTTCCTCGCCATCCAGCCGCCGCGCGGCTTCGGCGAGAACCCGGTCGCCATCTACCACGACCCCGCGCTGGCGCCCGCTCATCACTACCTCGCCGCCTACCGCTGGATCGAGTCGGTGTTCGAGGCCGACGCGATCGTCCACCTGGGCAAGCACGGCACCCTGGAGTGGCTGCCGGGCAAGGCGCTGGGACTCGGCGCGGCGTGCGCGCCCGACGCCGCCATCGGCGACGTGCCGTTCTTCTACCCGTTCGTCGTCAACGACCCGGGGGAGGGGGTGCAGGCCAAGCGTCGCGCCCACGCGGTCGTGATCGACCACCTCGTGGCGCCGATGATGCGCGCGGAGACCTACGACGAGCTGGCCGAGCTCGAGCAGCTCCTCGACGAGTACGCGCGCTGCGAGGCGCTGGACCCGCCCAAGCTCCCGGCGCTGGCCAGCCGCATCTGGACCGTCCTGCACGAGGCCGAGCTGCATCGCGACCTCGGGATCGAGACGGAGGGCCAGCCCGGCCCGGAGGAGTTCGGCAGGCTCATCGAGCACGTCGACGGCTACCTGTGCGAGATCAAGGACCTGCAGGTCCGCGACGGCCTGCACGTGCTCGGCCGCGTGCCCGAGGGCGAGCAGCTCGACGGCCTCCTGGCGGCGATCATGCGGCTCGGGGCGGGCGAGCGCAGCCCGGGCCTGCGCCGGGCGATCGGCGCCGCCTTCGGCCTCGACGAGCCCGCCCTCGTGGACGCGCCGGCCGCGCCCACGCCGGCGGTGCCCGGGGCGCTCGTCGCGCGCTTCCCCGGGCCGGCGCGCAGCTCCGGCGACCTCGTCGACCGCCTCGAGGACGCCCAGCGCGCGCTGCTGGCGGCGTTCGCGGCGCGCGACCATCGCCCCGACGAGGCCGAGGCGCTGTGCGCGGAGGTCCTCGGCCACGAGGACGACGGCGTCGTGCGCGCCCTGCGCTTCGCCGGCGAGGAGGTCGTCCCGCGCCTGCGCGGCACCGCGTCGGAGCTGCCGAACCTCGTCGGCGGCCTGCAGGGCCGCCACGTGCCGGCCGGGCCGTCGGGCTCGCCCACGCGCGGGCGCTTCGACGTGCTGCCGACCGGGCGCAACTTCTACTCGGTCGACCCCAAGGCGCTGCCGTCCGAGCTCGCCTACGAGACCGGCGCGCGGCTGGCCGACGCGCTGCTCGAGCGCCACGTGCGCGAGGAGGGCGCGTATCCGGAGACCGTCGGGATGGTGGTCTGGGGGACGGCGGCCATGCGCACGCACGGCGACGACGCCGGCGAGGTGCTGGCGCTGCTCGGCGTGCGGCCGGTGTGGCACCCCGAGACGCGCCGCGTCGTGAGCCTCGAGCCGATCGACCTCGACGAGCTCGGGCGCCCGCGCATCGACGTGACGCTGCGCATCTCGGGCTTCTTCCGCGACGCGTTCCCGGCGCTCGTGACGCTGCTCGACGACGCGGTCGCGCTCGTCGCCGGCCTCGACGAGCCGGTCGAGCGCAACCACGTGCGCAAGCACGTGCTCGAGGACGTCGCGCGGCTGGCGGGCGAGCTCGACGAGAAAGCGGCGTGGCGGCGGGCGACGATGCGCGTCTTCGGCGGGCGCCCGGGCACGTACGGCACCGGCCTGCTGGCGCTGCTCGACGCCGGCAACTGGCGCGAGGACGCCGACCTCGCCGCCGTCTACGAGGCCTGGGGCGGCCACGCCTACGGCCGCGGGCTGGACGGCGTCGAGGCGGGCCCGGCGATGCGCGAGCAGTTCGCGCGCATCGCGGTGGCGGTCAAGAACGTCGACACGCGCGAGCACGACCTGCTCGACTCGGGCGACTACTTCGCCGAGCACGGCGGGATGGTCGCCTTCGTGCGCCACCTCACCGGCGCCAGCCCGAAGGCGGCGATCGGCGACTCCTCCGACCCCGAGCGCGTGCACGCGCGCACGCTCCAGGAGGAGTCGCGGAGGGTGTTCCGCGCCCGCGTCGCGAACCCGCGCTGGATCGCGTCGATGATCCGCCACGGCTACAAGGGCGCGTTCGAGCTGTCGGCCACGGTCGACTACCTCTTCGGCTACGACGCGACGACCGGCGTCGTCGAGGACTGGATGTACGAGGCGCTGGCCGAGAAGTACGTCCTCGACGACGACGTGCGCGACTTCATGCGCCGCTCGAACCCGTGGGCGCTGCGCGCTGTGGCCGAGCGGCTGCTGGAGGCCGCCGACCGCGAGCTGTGGGCGGCGCCGCGCCCGGCCACGCTCGACGCGTTGCGCGAGGCGTACCTGGCGGTCGAGGACGAGCTCGAGGAGGCGACGCCGTGAGGACGCCCGACTTCCCGTTCAGCGCCATCGTCGGCCAGGACGCGCTGCGCGAGGCGCTGCTGGCGTGCGCCGTCGACCCGCTGATCGGCGGCGTGCTCGTCCGCGGCGAGCGCGGCACCGCGAAGTCGACGGCGGTGCGCGCGCTGGCGCCGCTGCTGCCGGGGGTGCGGGTGGTCGAGGGCTGCGCCTTCGCCGTCGCGCCCGACGGCCCCGAGGCGGCAGGGTGCCCCGACGGTCCGCACGCCGACGGCGCCGGGGTGCGCGAGCGGCCGGTGCGGCTGGTCGAGCTCCCGATCGGCGCCACGGCCGACCGCCTCGTGGGCACGCTCGACCTCGAGCGCGCGCTGGCCGACGGCGCCCACGCCTTCCAGCCCGGGCTGCTCGCGACCGCCCACCGCGGGATCCTCTACGTCGACGAGGTCAACCTCCTGCCCGACCACCTCGTCGACGTGCTGCTCGACGCCGCGGCCATGGGCCGCAACCACGTCGAGCGCGACGGCGTGAGCGCCAGCCACCCGGCGCGCTTCCTGCTGGTGGGGACGATGAACCCCGAGGAGGGCGAGCTGCGCCCGCAGCTCCTGGACCGCTTCGGGCTGGGCGTCGACGTCGCCGCCAGCTCGGACCCGGCGCAGCGGGCCGAGGTCGTGCGCCGGCGCCTGGCCCACGACGCCGACGCCGAGGCGTTCGCCGCGCGCTGGGAGGCCGACGAGCGCGCGCTGGCCGCGCGCATCGCGGTGGCGCGCGAGCTGCTGCCCGCGGTCCGCGTGCCCGACCGGATCCTGCTGCTCGTCGCGGGGACGTGCGCGAGCCTCGGCGTGGACGGCCTGCGGGCCGACATCGTCTGCACCCGCGCCGCCACCGCGCTGGCCGCGCTCGACGGCGCCCGCGAGGTCGACGAGGACCACGTGCGGCGCGCCGCGCTGCTGGCGCTCGCGCACCGGCGCCGGCGCGGGCCGCTGGAGGCGCCGGGGCTCCGCCCCGACGAGCTCGACCGGGCGATGGAGGAGGGCGCTCCGCCGCAGCCGCCGCCCGACGACGACGGGCCCGCCGGCGGCGGCGGGGGCGCGCCGCCGCCTTCCGAGGATGACGGGCCGGAGGCGGACGCCGGCGGCGATCCCGTGGGCGCGGGCTC
>JAXDHQ010000050.1:0-4308 GCA_034664395.1 Solirubrobacteraceae bacterium
GCGCTCGTAGTACTGGCGGAACGTGTCGATGGCGACCTCGTCCACGCCCGCCTCGCGCATCTTCTCGACGCTGGCGCTGAGCCCGTCTGCGGTCACGGGCTGATGCTACCCGGGCGCGCCCCAGGAGCTCAGGTACTGCTGCTGGGCGGCGGTGAGGGCGTCGATGCGCACGTCCAGCGACGCGAGCTTGAGCCCGGCGATCTCGCGGTCGATGCGGTCGGGCACGGCGTGCACGCCGGGCGCGAGGCCCGCCCCGTGGCGCACGAGCTCCTCGGCGGCGAGCGCCTGGTTGGCGAAGGACATGTCCATGACGGCGGCCGGATGGCCCTCGGCCGCGGCGAGGTTCACGACGCGCCCCTGGGCCAGGAGGTTCAGGCGGCGGCCGCCGAGGTCGTACTGCTCCACGAGCGGGCGCACCTCCTGCACGCCGCCGGTGGCCAGCGCGCGCAGGTCCTGCAGCGAGATCTCGATGTCGAAGTGCCCCGCGTTGGCGAGCACCGCGCCGTCCTTCATGCGCTCCAGGTGCTCGCGGCGCAGGACGTCGCGCCCGCCGGTGACGGTGATGAAGATGTCGCCGCGCTCGGCCGCCTCCAGCGCGGGCATCACCTCGTAGCCCTGCATCCGGGCCTCGAGCGCGCGCAGCGGGTCGACCTCGCAGACGACGACCGACGCTCCCGCGCCCCGCGCGCGCTCGGCGATGCCCTTGCCGGTCCAGCCGTAGCCCAGGACGACGAACGTCTGGCCGGCCAGGAGCAGGTTCGTGGCGCGCAGGATGCCGTCGAGCGTCGACTGGCCGGTGCCGTAGTGGTCGTTGAAGATCCGCTCGGCGTGGGCCTCGTTGACCGCGATGACCGGGCAGGTCAGGCGGCCCTCGGCCTCCAGGCCGCGCACGCGCAGCAGCCCCGTCGTCGTCTCCTCGGTCGCCCCGATCAGGCGCGCGCGGGAGCGGGGTCCGCCGGCGTGCAGGAGGCTGACGAGGTCGGCGCCGTCGTCGAGCGTCACGTGCGGCCGGCGCTTGGCGCAGGCGACGACGTGGGCGGCGTAGGCGTCGGCGTCCTCGCCCCGGCGCGCGTGGACGCTCGCGCCGAACGCCTCCACGAGCGCGGCCGCCGTCTCGTCCTGCGTCGACAGCGGGTTGGCCGCGCACAGCGCGACCTCGGCGCCGCCGGCCATGAGCGCCCGCACGAGGTTGGCCGTCTCGGCCGTGACGTGCAGGCACGCCGCGACGGTCGTCCCGTCCAGCGGGCGCTGCGCCGCGAAGCGCTCGCGGATCGAGCGCAGGACCGGCATCTGGGCATCCGCCCACTCGATCCGCGCCCGACCCGCCTCCGCGAGGGAGGGATCGGCGATGTCCGATGTAGAAGAGCGTGTCGTCACAGGCGCGCTCCGCTGCTGATCAGCGGCGGCGAGACGCCCCGATGATCAGTAGCGGTAGTGGTCGGGCTTGTACGGCCCGCCGACCGGCACGTCGATGTACGCCGCCTGGTCGGGGCGCAGCTCGGTCAGCCTGACCCCGAGCGAGTCGAGGTGCAGCCGGGCGACCTTCTCGTCGAGGTGCTTGGGCAGGACGTAGACCTTCTTCTCGTACTCGTCGTTCTTCGTGAACAGCTCGATCTGGGCGATCGTCTGGTTGGTGAACGAGTTGGACATCACGAACGACGGGTGGCCGGTCGCGTTGCCGAGGTTCAGCAGGCGGCCCTCGGAGAGCACGATGATCGAGTGGCCGTCGGGGAAGCGCCACTCGTCGACCTGCGGCTTGATCGTGATCCGCTCGACGTCGTCGCGCGTCTCCAGGCCGACCATGTCGATCTCGTTGTCGAAGTGGCCGATGTTGCCCACGATCGCCTGGTGCTTCATCCGCGCCATGTCGTCGGCGGTGATGATGTCCTTGTTGCCGGTGGCGGTGATGAAGATGTCGGCGGTCTCGACGACGTCCTCCAGCGTGGCCACCTGGTAGCCGTGCATCGCGGCCTGCAGCGCGCAGATCGGGTCGATCTCGGTGACGATCACGCGCGCGCCCTGGCCGCGCAGCGACTCCGCGCAGCCCTTGCCGACGTCGCCGAAGCCGCAGATGACGGCGACCTTGCCGCCGATCATCACGTCGGTGGCGCGGTTGATGCCGTCGATGAGCGAGTGCCGGCAGCCGTAGAGGTTGTCGAACTTGCTCTTGGTCACCGAGTCGTTGACGTTGATCGCCGGGAACAGGAGCTCGCCGGTGGCCTGCATCTGGTAGAGGCGATGCACGCCGGTCGTCGTCTCCTCGGTGACGCCCTTGACCGCCTCGCCGACGCGCGTCCACTTCTGCGGGTCCTCGCCCAGCGTGCGCTGGAGCAGCGAGAGGACGATGCGGAACTCGGCCGAGTCGGCGCTCGCCGGATCGGGCACCGCGCCCGCCTTCTCGAACTCGACGCCCTTGTGGACGAGCAGCGTCGCGTCGCCGCCGTCGTCGAGGATCATGTTCGGCTCGCCGTCCGGCCAGGTCAGCGCCTGCTCGGTGCACCACCAGTACTCGTCGAGCGTCTCGCCCTTCCAGGCGTAGACGGGCACGCCCTGCGGGTTGTCCGGCGTGCCCTCGGGGCCGACGACGACCGCGGCGGCGGCGTGGTCCTGAGTGGAGAAGATGTTGCACGACGCCCAGCGCACCTCGGCGCCGAGCGCGACGAGCGTCTCGATCAGCACGGCGGTCTGGATGGTCATGTGCAGCGAGCCGGTGACCCGCGCGCCCTTGAGCGGCTGCGCGTCGGCGTACTCGTCGCGGGTCTTCATCAGCCCGGGCATCTCGTGCTCGGCGAGCTGGATCTCCTTGCGGCCGAAGGCGGCCAGCGACAGGTCGGCGACCTTGAAGTCGTCCTTGGTGAGGGTTGCGGTGGTGGCCATGGTTCCTTGCGGTCGTGGTTGTCGTTCAGGAGAGCTGGGCGGCGGCGACGAGCAGGCGCTCGTGCTTGTCCTGCTCGAAGCGAAGCCAGTCGTCGGCGGGGACGTCGGCGGGGCGCCGCGGCCGGGCCTCGAGCCAGCGGTCGACGGCGGCGCGCAGGTCGTCGTCGGCGCGCAGGCGCTGGGCGAAGCCGAGGTCGCCCAGGCCGAGCTCGAACGCGTTGAGCAGCTCGCGAAGCGTGCGCAGCCGCTGCAGCTCCGGCGCCCCGTACAGGCGGTAGCCGGACTCCGAGCGCGGGGACTGCACCAGGCCGATGCGCTCGATGTAGCGGAGCATGCGCGGCGACCAGCCGGTGGTCTCGGCCGCCTCGTTGATGGTCAGCGCGTCCACCGCGCGAACCTTACCACGATTGTGTCAAGGTTCTGACGGGCGCCGGCCGGCCCACGGACGCGCCTGCTCGAGCTGCGCCGCGAGCGCCAGCAGCGTCGCCTCGGCGCCCGGACGGGCGACGAGCTGCACCGCGAGCGGCAGGCCGTCGGCGTCGAACCCGGCCGGCACCGACGCCGCGGGCTGGCCGGTGATGTTCCACGGCGCGGTGAAGCAGGCGTAGGTCCCGGCGTCCAGGAACGTCCGCAGCGCGCCGGCGCGGGCGTGGCGCCCGGCGCGCGGCGGCGCCGCGGCGATCGTCGGGGTGAGGACGACGTCGTGGTCGGCGAAGATCGCGCCGATCCGCGCGGCGCGCGCGGGCTCGGCGGCGCGAACGCGGGCGGCCGGCCGGGCCATCGCCGCGCCCAGGCGGACCATGCCGCGCGTGCGCCGCTCCAGGCGCGGCCCGCTGGGCAGCGTCCGCGCGTCCTCCCACGCCCCGCGCGCGTAGCGCGGGAGGAACTGCGGCATGAGCACGCCGTAGTGGGGGTCGCGCTCGCGGACCTCGTGGCCGAGCGAGCGCAGGAGCTCGGCGGTCGACTCGACCGCCTCGCGGATCGCCGGCGCCACGCGCGTCGGCATCGCCGGCTTCGTCGAGACGGCGATCCTCAGCGTCCCCGGCGCCGTCGCGGCGGCGCGGGCGAAGGCCTGCGCGGGCGCCGGCGGGCGGTCGGCGTCGCCGGGCGCGGGCCCGTGCAGCGCGTCGAGCAGCACCGCGGCGTCGAGCACCCGGCGCGCGAGCGGCCCGAGGTGCGTGAGGCCGAGCCAGTGCTCGGCCAGCGGCATGAGCGAGATCCGCCCGCGCTGGGGCTTGAGGCCGAAGAGCCCGCAGCACGCCGCGGGGACCCGGATCGAGCCGCCGCCGTCCGAGCCGACAGCCCCGGCGGCCAGGCCGGCGGCGACGGCCGCCGCCGCGCCGCCGCTCGATCCGCCGGGCGTGCGCTCGGGGTTCCACGGGTTGCGCGTGACGCCGTCGGTGCGCGACTCGGAGAAGTGGGGCCAGAGCG
>JAXDHQ010000051.1:0-5675 GCA_034664395.1 Solirubrobacteraceae bacterium
CGCTCGAGCGCGACCGTGCTCAAGAACGCGGGCGTGATCGACTCGATCCCGTCCCCGACCCAGGTGTTCGCGTGCCAGTTCGCGACGTGCGTGGGATGAGGGCGACCGCCGTGGCCCAGACGGCCGACCGCGAGCGCGCGGCGGCGCCGACGCAACCGGTGCCGCCGCAGGACGCCGCGCCGCGTCCCCTGGCCGTCCGCGGCCTGACCGTGCGCTTCGGTGACCTCACCGTCGTCGAGGACCTGTCGCTGGAGGTGCAGGCGGGCGAGCTCGTCGCGCTCGTGGGTCCCAGCGGCTGCGGCAAGTCGACGTGCCTGAACGCCATCAGCGGCCTGCTGCGACCGGGCGGCGACGTCGCCGTCGACGGCGAGGTGACGGTGGCCGACGGCGTCCGCCTCGCCTACGCCTTCCAGAAGGACGCGCTGCTGCCGTGGTCGACGGCCCGGCGCAACGTCGAGGTCGGCGCCGAGCTGGCAGGCGTGCCGCGCGCCGAGCGCCGCGCGATCGCCACGGAGCTGCTCGGGCAGGTCGGCCTGAAGGGGTTCGAGGGCCGCTACCCGCACCAGCTCTCCGGGGGCATGCGCCAGCGCGTGGCGCTGGCGCGGGTGCTCGCCTACGACCCCGACCTCATCCTCATGGACGAGCCGTTCGGTGCCCTGGACGCCTTCATCCGGATGAGCCTGCAGAACCAGCTCCTGGACGTGTGGGCGCGGACGCGCAAGACGATGGTGCTCGTCACCCACGACCTCGTCGAGGCGCTGATCCTGGGCACGCGGGTCGTCGTGCTCAGCCCCAGCCCCGGCCGCGTCCATGCCGTTGTCGACAACCGCGAGTGGCCCGAGGACCGCCGCGCCGAGACGCTGCGCTCGACGCCGGAGTTCCTGGAGAAGTACCGGAAGCTGTGGGAGACGATGATCGAGCTGGGCGCCGCCCAGCAGACCGGGGAGGAGCCGCGATGAGGTCCGTCGTGCTGCTGCGCGTGCTCGTGCTGGTCGCCGTGATCGGCCTCTGGCAGGCGCTCTCGGGCGCCGTCGTCGACCCCTACTTCATCTCCAGCCCGGCGCGGATCGCCTCCGACCTGAAGGACGGCTTCGTCGGCGGCACGCTGCCGCGCGACGTGGGCACCACGATGCTCGAGGCCGGCATCGGCCTGGTGCTCGGGATGCTCAGCGGCATCCTCGGCGGCCTGCTGTTCGGGTTCTTCCCGCTGCTGGATCGCGTGCTCGAGCCCTTCCTCGGCGCCCTCAACGCGATCCCGCGGCCGGCGCTGGCCCCGCTCTTCGTGCTGTGGTTCGGGCTGGGCATGACCTCGAAGGTCGTCGTCGCCTGGTCGCTGGTCTTCTTCGTCGCCTTCTACAACGCCTACCAGGGCGTGAAGTCGATCGACCAGGACGTGGTCAACGCGGTGAGCGTGATGAAGGCCAGCCGCCTGCAGATGATGCGGCTGGTGATCCTGCCAGCGGTCTTCTCCTGGGTGTTCGCCGCGTTCAAGCTCAGCGTCGGCTACGCGCTGATCGGCGCGATCGTGGGCGAGTTCGTCGGCTCGACGTCCGGCCTGGGCTACGAGCTGACGCAGGCGCAGGGCCTGCTCGACACCGACCGGGTCTTCTCGATCGTGGTCCTGACCGGCGTGCTCGCCGGCGTCGTGCTGTACCTGGCCCAGGTCGTCGAGAACTCGGTCCTCAAGTGGCGACCGCAGGTCAACTTCGGATAGGGATGACTGTGACAGCGATCCTCGAGCCTCTCGTGCAGGACATCCGCCGCGGCATGATCCCCGCGACGATCTACAGCGACGAGGAGCTGTTCGCGCTCGAGCGCGAGCAGATCTTCGCCAAGGCGTGGCTGTACCTCGGCCACGAGTCGGAGATCGCGCAGCCCGGCGACTACGTCCTGCGGCGGATCGTCGACGACTCGTTCATCGTCATCCGCGACGAGAACGGGACCGTGCGCGTGCACTACAACATGTGCCTGCACCGCGGCATGCAGCTCTGCCGGGCGGAGATCGGCAACACGTCGCACTTCCGCTGCCCGTACCACGCGTGGACCTACCGCAACACGGGCGAGCTCAACGGCGTGCCGTTCCACAAGGACGCGTACGGCGGCGAGGACGTGCTGCCGATCAAGGGGCGCTTCCTGCTCTCGCCGCCGCGGGTCGAGATCCGCAACGGGATGATCTTCGCGAGCCTCAGCGCCGAGGCGCCTGACCTCGACGACTACCTGGGCGGCTTCGGCTTCTTCCTGGACCTCTACACGCGCCAGAGCGAGGCCGGCCCCGAGGTCCGCGGGCCGCAGCGCTGGGTGGTCGAGGCCAACTGGAAGATCGCGGCCGAGAACTTCGCCGGCGACACCTACCACACGCCGGTCACCCACTCGAGCATCGTCGAGATCGGGCTCTTCCGCGAGCCCAAGGCGCGCAAGCGCAAGGAGGGCGCGCTGTACTGGTCCGACATCGGGGGTGGGACGACCTACAAGCTCCCGGCCGGCTCCTTCGAGCAGAACATGGCCCACGTCGGCTACCCCGAGGAGGTCATCGCGTCGGCCAAGCGCGTGTGGACGCCGCAGCAGCGGGCGATGGTCAGCGACGCCGGCTTCATGATCTCGGCGGCGACGATCTTCCCCAACCTCAGCTTCGTCCACAACTGGCCCGTGGTGGACGAGGACGGGCTGGTGGCGCCGTTCATCTCGATCCGGCTGTGGCAGCCGATCAGCGCCACCCGCACGGAGATCTTCTCGTGGTTCGCGGTCGACCGCGGCGCGCCGCAGTGGTTCAAGGAGGCGTCCTACAAGGCCTACCTCATGTGCTTCGGCTCGTCGGGCATGTTCGAGCAGGACGACGTCGAGAACTGGAACTCGATCACGCAGATGGCCAAGGGGCACATGGCCCGCGACCTGCGGCTCAACAGCCGGATGGGCCTCGACACCGAGGACCGGCCGCTGCAGCCGCGCGTGGAGGGCTGGCCGGGGCCGGGCGAGGCGTACACCGGCTTCGGCGAGCAGAACCAGCGCAGCCTCCTGCGCCTGTGGGGCGACTACATGCTCGGCAACGGCGCGACGGCCACGACCGGCAACGGCAAGCCGCGGCGGGCGTCGGCCGCCGCGCGCGCCTAGGAGGGGCGATGGCCGCCGCGACGCAGATGCTCCCCTTCGCCAGCGACCGCCACCACGCGGCGCACGAGTTCCTCGTGATCGAGGCCGACCTGCTCGACCAGCGCCGCTACGAGGAGTGGCTCGACATGCTGACCGAGGACATCGTCTACCGGATGCCGGTCCGGGTGACGAAGAGCTCGAGCCTCGAAGGCAGCGTCCTGGACGGCATGGATCACTTCAACGAGGACCGCTACTCGCTGCGCCGGCGCGTCGAGCGCTTTGCCACCGAGCACGCGTGGACCGAGGACCCGCCGTCGCGAACGCGCCACTTCGTCAGCAACGTGCGCTGCTACCCCGGCGAGGGCGACGACGAGACGGTGGTCAAGTCGCACCTGCTGCTCTTCCGCAGCCGCCTGGACGTGCGGCCGCCCGACTTCGTCGTGGGCGAGCGCACCGACGTCCTGCGGCTGGTCGACGGGCGCCTGCTGCTGGCGCGGCGCGACTTCCTCGTCGACGAGTCGGTGCTGCGGACCCAGAACCTCGCGGTGTTCGTATGAGCGGGGAGGCGCCGGGCGTGGACGAGAACGGCGACTTCCTGCACCTGGCGAACGAGTTCGCCGAGGTGCGGGTGCGCAAGGTCCACACGCGCAACGGCGTGCGCCTGGAGATCGTGGCGCCCAAGCTCGGGCGCCGGGTGCAGCTCGACCCGATCGAGCTCGAGTCGCTGACCTGGCAGACGCCGGAGACGTTCTCGTCGTTCCTGACCACCCCGTTCGGCCCCGAGCCGGAGGCCGAGTAGTCGCGCGTGGGCTGGCTCGACGGCAAGGCGGCGCTCGTGGTCGGCGGCGGGTCGGGCATCGGCCGCGCGGTGGTCGACGGCTTCCTCGACGAGGGCGCGGCGGTCGGGGTGCTCGAGCTCGACGAGGCCAAGTGCGCCGAGCTCGCCGACCTGGGGCCGGGCGTGCGGGCGATCCGCGGCGACGCGACGTCGCTCGCCGACGCCGAGCGCGCGGTGCGCGAGACGGTCGACGCCCACGGGCGCCTCGACGCGCTCGCGGTGTTCGTCGGCGTCTTCGACTACTACCGCCCGCTGCGCGAGATCCCCGGCGACCGGCTGGCCGCCGCGTTCGAGGAGATGTTCACGCTCAACGTGCTGAGCTGCCTCGTGGCCGCCAAGGCCGCGCTCGACGAGCTCGCCCGGGCGCGTGGCTCGATCACGCTGACGCTGTCGACGTCGGCCTACTACCCGGGCCGCGGCGGGCCGCTGTACGTCGCCTCGAAGTTCGCCCTCCGCGGCCTGGTGACCCAGCTCGGCCACGAGCTCGCGCCCGACGTCCGCGTCAACGGCGTCGCCCCGGGCGGGACGCTCGACACCGACATGCGCGGGCTGCGCAGCCTCGACCTGCACGACCGGCGCCTGGGCGCGACGCCCGACCGCGCCGCGCAGCTCAGCGCCCGCACGCCGCTGAACGTCGCCCTGGAGCCTGCCGACCACGCCGGCGCCTACGTCTTCCTCGCCTCGGACCGCGCGCGCGGCATCACCGGCGAGGTCATCGGCTCCGACGGCGGGATCGGGGTGCGCGGATGACCGGCGCGCCGCGGCGCATCGTGGTCGTCGGCGGCGGCGTGGCCGCCGAGCGCTGCGTCCACGGCCTGCGCGAGCGCGGCTTCGACGGGTCGGTGGTCATGGTCACGCGCGAGCGCGACCTGCCCTACGACCGGACGCTGGTCTCCAAGGACCTGCTCGGCGCCGAGCCGCCCGTCCGCGAGGCCTCGCTGCAGCCGGCCGCGTCCTACGAGGAGCGCGGGATCGAGGTCCGGGCCGGCACGACGGCGACCGGCGTCGACGTGGACGCGCGGCGGCTGTCGCTGTCCGACGGCGACGCGCTGGACTACGACCGCCTCGTGATCTGCACCGGCGGCGAGCCGGTGGTGCCGGAGGCGCTCGCCTGTCCGGGCGTCCACGTGCTGCGCGAGCTGCGCGACGCGCGCGCCCTCCGCGAGGCGCTGGACGGGTGCGGCACGATGGCGATCGTCGGCGGCGGCTTCATCGGCGGCGAGGTGGCCTCGGCCGCGGCGGCGCGGGGGATCGAGGTCACGCTCGTGGAGGCGCTCGAGCAGCCGCTGGCGCGCGTCGTCGGGCCCGAGGTCGGCGCCCGCGTGGCCGACCTCCACCGGCGCAACGGCGTGGAGGTGCTGACCGGCGTCCTGGCCTCGGGGATCCGCCGCGACGGCGCCCGCTTTCAGGTCGCGCTCGCCGACGGTCGCACGCTGGGCGCCGACGCGGTGGTCGTGGGCGCGGGCATGCGACCGGCCACGGAGTGGCTGGCGGACTCGCCGGTGCACGTCGACGACGGCATCGTCACCGACTCGGCGTGCCGCACCGACGTGCCCGGCGTCCTGGCCGCGGGCGACTGCGCGCGCTGGTGGCACCCGGGCTACGAGCGCCTGGTGCGCGTCGAGCACTGGGACACCGCCCGCCGCCACGGCGCGGCCGCCGCCGCCGCCGCGCTGGACGAAGGCGAGCCGTTCGCGCCGCTGCCGTTCTTCTGGTCCGATCAGCACGGGGTCAAGCTGCAGTGGGTGGG